>JBGQKH010000047.1:0-14386 GCA_041499395.1 Candidatus Limnocylindria bacterium | reverse complement strand
TCGGCGCCTTCCTGCATCAGGGCCTCGGCCGTGGTTCGGCCCTTGTCCTGGTCGGTGAAGTCACCGGTGAAGGTGCCGGTCTGCTTCGCGGCATTCCAGCCGAGGAGCTGCACGTGCTTGCCCTTCTGCTTGTTGTAGTAGTTGACCCCGGCGGCGAAGCCGTTCATGAAGTCGGTCACGGGACCGATCTGGATGCCGCCGAAGGTGCCGACCTTGCCGGTTGTGCTCATCCCCGCCGCGAGGTAGCCCTGCAGCATGGAGGCCGACTTGGTGTCAAAGACCAGGCCGAGGATGTTCGGGATGGGCGGGGTGTACGCGTAGTCGACGATCGAGTACTTGATCTCGGGGTGCAGGAGCGCCGCGACTCGCGTGGCGTCACCGAGGAGGAACCCAACCGTGACGATCAGGTTGCAGTGTGCATCCGCCATCGTCACCAGGTTGGGCGCGTAGTCGGTGTCAGCCGTGGACTCCAGGAGCTTGGTCTGGATTCCGAAATCGGCAGCAGCCTTCACGATGCCGTCGTGCGCGGTCTGGTTGAACCCCTTGTCATTCACGCCACCGGTGTCGGTGACCTCGCAGGCCAGGAACTTCGGCGCCGACGAGGCTGCCGCCGACGCGGGCTGGGATCCACCGGCCGACGCCGATGCAGAGGAGCTCGACTGGCAGGCAGCCAGCACGAGCACCAACGATACGAGGGCGGCACTCGCGCCGAGCCATCGCTGCTTCCGCATTGAATCTCCTTCTCCCCTCACTCACAGATGGCCGGCGTCGCTTCCGATCGCGACAGGGCGGTCGCGTCCTGGCCTGAGGGCGAGGCCGGCGCGAATCCGGCCGATCATACTGCGCCGTCAAGCGCTGGCTCAAGTGATTGGTCCGATTCGCCCCCTATCATCGATCGTCATGAATCGAGCCCTCGCAGCGCACCCGCGCCTCGTCATCTTCGACCTCGACGGGGTCGTGTACCGCGGGCGTCAGCCGATCGAGGGGGCGGCCGCGCTGGCCGGCCTCCTCCGCCGATCCGGCGTCCTCCTTCGCTTCGCCACGAACAACTCGATGGCAACCCGCGCGACCTATGTCCAGCGCCTCTCGGCGATGGGGATCGAGACCGACCTGGACGAGATCGTCACCTCCACGTCCGCCACCATCGACCACCTGCGATCGCACCTCCCCGACGTTCGGCGGGTCCTTGCCGTCGGCGCGCAGGGGATGCTCGACGAGCTGCGGGGAGCAGGCTTCGACGCGACCGCCGCCGCCGAAGCGACGCAAGCCGGCTATGACGGAGGTCCCCTCTCCGTCTCGTACGACGCAGTGATCGCGGGGCTCGACCCCGCCTTTGACTACCAGCGCCTCGCAGCAGCCAGCAGCGCCCTGCGCTCGGGGGCGCGCTTCCTCGCCACCAACGCGGACCTGCTCTACCCGACCTCGGCCGGCTTCCTGCCCGGGGCGGGATCGATGATCGCGGCGCTCCGCGCGGCGAGCGGCGTCGAGCCATTGGTCATCGGCAAGCCGGAGCCGGGCATCTTTCTCGCGATCATCGAGCGGGCCGGGGTCGAGCCGGCACAGGCGCTCGCCATCGGCGATAACCCGGACTCGGACATGGTCGCTGCCCACCGGGCCGGGATCGCCTCGATTCTGGTGCTCACCGGCGTCGCCAACGCCTCGGTCGCGGCCGCGCTCAGCGGGGAGCGGCGACCCGACCAGGTCGCTCGCGGCCCTGCCGAGGTGGCGGTCCTGCTGGGGCTCTCCCTCAGCTGATGGGCGGACCCGAGGCGACCCATCCGGACCACGCTGCCTCGGCGGCGCGAGTCATCGGCTCGAGCACGACGCGCGGACCAAAAGCGCGGCGGAAGCCGTTGACCGCAATCGCGGCGAGCTCGGGCGGGCTGAGCCGCAGGGCGCGGGCCGTCCGCGACATCTCATCGGTCAGCGTCGTGGCCGAAACGGTCCGGTCGTCGGTCGAGAGCGTGACGCTCACCCCGGCACGGTGCAGGTCGGCGAGCGGGTGGGATGCGAGATCGGCCACGATGCCGGCCTGCACGTTGCTGGTCGGGCACAGGTCGAGCGTGACGTTACGCTCGCGGAGGAGGGCGATCAGCTCGGGATCCCCGGCCGCGGTGACGCCATGGGCGATACGGCTGACGTGGAAGGCGAGCGCTTCGCGAATCCGCTCGGGGCCCGGCACCTCTCCGGCGTGGGCCGTCAGCGCCAGTCCCCCGTCCTCCGCTGCGCGGAACGCGGCGGCATGCGGAGGCGCGGGATACTCCGCCTCCGGCCCGGCGAGGTCGAAGCCGATCACCGGTGGCCCGAACGCGGCGGCGGCATGCGCCAGCTCCACGTTGGCGGCGGGCGGGTGCGACCGCATCGCCGTGACAATGAGGCCGATGAAGGGCGTGCGCGGGCCGAGGCGTGAGGCGGCTTCGCTCACCCCTCCAGCCACCGCCTCGATCACCGCCACCACCGAGAGCCCCTGCTCGAGGTGGAGGCGCGGCGCCCAGCGGATCTCTGCGTACGTGAGGCCGTCATCGGCCATCGACGCGACGAGCTCGGCGGTGACCCGGCGGAGCGCGGGCGCGGTCTGGAGGAGCGCGATCGGCAGGTCGAAGAAGGTGAGCAGCTCCGCCTGGTCGCGGCAGCGTGGCGGGCCGATCAGCCGCGCCTTCGCTTCCTCGAGCGAGAGGCGCATGCCGGCTTCGGCCGCCAGCTCGACGGCGGTCTCGGGGCGCACCGACCCGTCGAGGTGCTGGTGCAGCTCCGCCTTTGGCAATGCGCGCAGGCGATCGAGGTCCACCCGCTGATGATAGGTGGCGTCCGCGTGCGCCGGGCTACCACGGCCATCGTGATCGGGCTTGTGGTCGGGCTCGGCTTCGGCATCCGATCGGCCGATCCGTCCCTGGCGGACCCGCCGCTCGAGGCGGCGCGCGCGCGGGCCCTGGCGCAGGCGGCGGCCCACGCCAACGACGCGCTGGAGAGCCTGGCCGCCCTGCTCTCCGCAGCGATCGACCGCGCACGCAAGGGTGCGGCGCTGACGGTGGCCGGCGATCAGCCGCCTGCCCCGGAGTTCGCGGCGGCCGCCGACCTGGTCGAGGGGAAGGCCGGCGAGGCGGACGCGGCGCATCGCGCCGTCGAGGCGCTCATCGAGCTGGCGTCGAGCATCTCGCCCGCGACGCACATCCCGGCCCTGCCGCTTGCCGGCCCGGACCTGCTGCTCGCCGCCAGCGGGCTGCGCACAAGCGCGGACGCTGCGACCCTCTTCGTGGAACGCCGGCACGCAACCGATGCGATCGTCAGCGCCCTGGGCGAGGCCCTCGCATCGCTCGACGCCAACCTGCCCGTCGCCGCCATCACGAGCCTCGACCGGACCGTCGTCCCCCTCGCCCTGCTCGACGCCTGGGCCGACAAGCCGCCGCTCCTCGGATACTGGAGGAAGGTCACCGGTGAGCTGATCGACGCGGCGAGGGGCATCGCGCGGGCGACGATCGCGGGTGACGTGGTTGCCCAGCGAGCGGCCGCGCAGCGCTACGCCAAGGCGGCCGAGGCGGCGCGCGGCGCCGACAACGCGCTCGCCGTCTCGCTCGCCGAGGAGGGCAACGCGGTGAGCGTCGTCGAGCTCCGGCGGCTCGCCGCCGCCGCCGGCGCGGTCGCGGACGAACGCGCGGCCGTTCAGTCGATCATCGCTCCAGGGGCCTGAGGCCGCCGAGTCCCTGTCTATACTGGCTTGACCGGCCGGCCGCGCAGATTGGCCCGGATCGGTCCAGATGGAGCCGTGCCGAGGAGCATCGATGCGCGTTCGTGCCGAGAAGACCAAGCCGGCATCGGTGCAGGCCGATGTCCTGGCCGTGCCGATCTACCGCACCGACCGTGAGCTGCCCCCCGACCTGGCCGAGCTCGACGCAGCCACCGGCGGAGCGATCAGCGGCGCGATGAGCTGGGGCGAGTTCGAGCTGCTGGAGGACGAGACCGCGCTCGTCGAGGTGAGCGGGATCGGGGCGAAGCGGGTTCTGCTGGTGAACGCGGCGCGGCGCGGTCGCGGAGCCTGGCGCGCCCGGCGCAGCGCCTCCAAGGCCACTCGTCGCCTTCAGGGGCGCGGCGCGACCAGCATGGCCTTCTGGCTGCGCGACGGCGAGGGCGCCGACGGCTACGCTGCGGCGGCGATCGGTGCCAGCCAGGGCACCTTCCGTCCATACGCCTACTACGGCAGGGTTCGCGACACGCCCAGCATGCTGCGCAGCGTCGAGGAGCTGATCCTGATCGGTGAGTCGCCCGCCTCGGATGATGTGCTGCAGCGGGCGATGGTCATCGCCGACTCCGTCGAGTGGTCGCGCGAGCTCGCGAATCGGTCCGCCAACGACCTCTTCCCCGAGGCGATGGCGGAGCTGGCTCGAGGCCTGGCCGCCGATGGCTGCACGGTCGAGGTGCTCGGCCCTGACGAGATGCGAGCGCTTGGCATGGGTGCGCTGCTCGGCGTCGGGATGGGCGCCGCCCATGAGCCGCGCCTGATCGCGATCAAGCTTCCCGGCTGGGAGGCCGGAGGGGATCGTCGCCTGGCGATCGTCGGCAAGGGGGTCTGCTTCGACTCGGGCGGGATCAGCCTCAAGGGGTCCGAGCGGATGGAGGAGATGAAGCACGACAAGTCGGGTGCCGCCGCAGTGATCGCGGCCGCGCGCGCCGTGGCCCGGATCGCCCCGCAGACGCCGCTCATGGCGGTGGCGCCCATGGTCGAGAACATGCCGAGCGGCTCGGCGCAGCGCCCCGGCGACGTGGTCAAGGCGATGAACGGCAAGACGATCGAGGTGATCAACACCGATGCCGAGGGGCGCCTGATCCTCGCCGACGCGCTGCACTGGGCGGAGCAGCAGGGCGCAAGCCACATGGTCGACGTGGCGACCCTCACCGGAGTCGCGGCGAACGCATTCGGCGACCTGATCAGCGCCTACTTCGCCCGTCCGAGGGAGTGGGGGAATGCGGTCGCGGCGGCGGCCGATGCGACCGGCGAGTGGTTCTGGGAGATGCCGCTCGCGACCGAATACCGCGACTCCCTCGACTCCGCGCACGCCGACATCGTCAACTCCGCGGCGCGCGAAGGTTCGCTCATCAAGAGCGCCGTCTTCCTCGCCGACTTCGTGACGGTGCCATGGGTCCACGTCGACATCGCGGGATCGGGCTACCTGGTCCGCGACAAGGCTCACAACCCGAAGGGAGCCCTGGGCACCACCGTGTCCACGCTCGTTCGCCTGGCCCTCGACTTCGCTGCGGGCGGGTAGCGGCCGTGCACGGGCGCGGGTGGGGGCCGACGCGTTGACCGTCACGGCCGTGGCCGCCGCGGCCCTCTTTGCCGCGGTCGGCGCGGGCGCGGAGCGGCTCGCGAGCGTCTGGCCTGCCGACGAGGCCTCGCGTCGCGCCCCAGGCATCCGGACGCTCCTCCTGGCCGCGGCCGCGGCGCTCGGTGGGGGCGCGATCGCCGCACGGTCCTCGCTCCCGCCATGGGCGCTTGGCGTGCAGCTGCTCGTCCTTGGCATGCTGGTCGTGCTCACCGCCACCGACCTGGAGCAGCGCCGCCTTCCCCACGTCCTGCTCGACCCGCTGATCGTGGTCGCCCTCCTGTTCGTGCCCTTTAACCCGACCGTGCCGTGGAGCAGCGCGCTCCTCGGGGCGGCCGCCGGGTTGGCCTTCATGGGCGCCCTCGGGCTCATCGTGCGCGGTGGTGTGGCGCTCGGCGACCTCTTCCTCGTCGTCCCCCTGGGACTGGTCCTCGGCTGGCCCGCGATCTTCGTCGCGATGTTCGTCGCCGGGCTCCTCTCGGCAGCGGTCAGCATCGGCCTGCTCGTGACGCGGCAGGCCGGCCTGAAGAGCTACATCCCGTTCGTGCCATTCCTGGTCGCCGGGGCGGTGGTGGCCCTCGTGCGCGACCCCGCCCTCCTGGGCTCCGCGGCGGCCGCGATGAGCGACCTGCTGCGCGCCTGATTTCGGTTCAGCGCCGCTCGGCGCCCTGACGAGAGCGGTGCCCGAGTGCACCGCGACGGAGCCTTTACGGGGCCCTGGGGGTGGCGCGGGGTTGGACGGGTCGGGTATCCTGACCCTCCGACGGACCAATGGTTCCGTGACTAGGCTCCGGCTGCCGCCGCGCACTGCCCTCGCGCCCCCGGCTCCGTAGCATCGACCGGTTTGGCATCTGGGAGCTATGTCGATCGTCAGTCGCCCCGCCGCGCCGTGGATCGCCGCCCTCCTGCTGATCGTCGTTCTGGCGCCGATGCAGTGGCAGTCACCCGTGCGCGCTACCGACCCAACCGTCAACGCAGCGCTCGCCGAGAAGAACCGGATGGAGGCCGAGCTGGCGCGGCAGCGCACCCAGCTCGCTGAGCTCCAGCGCAACCAGGCCGACCTCGCCGCCTCCCTGCATGCCGTCACCGACCAGCTCATCTCGGTGGGGCTCCAGATCGACCTCGCCACCTCCGAAGTGGAGCAGATGACCCGCCAGCTCAACGAGGCGAGGTTTGAGCTTGCGACCTACACCGAGCAGATCGACACCCTGGAGCAGACGCTGACGCAGCTTGCCAGCGATATCACCAGCTCGAAGGTCGAGCTGGTCGATCGCGAGGCGCTCCTGCAGGACCATCTCCGCACCGCGTACGAGCAGAGCCAGACCTCCGTCCTCGAGGTCCTCCTCTCCACCGATTCGTTCACCAAAGCCTCGGACCAGCTCTCCTATATGATCAGCCTCTCCGAGGAGGACCAGCAGCTCGCCACGGACATCCGCGATCGCCGCGCCATGCTCGAGACGCGCCGCCAGACGCTCATCGATGGGCGCGCGACCCTGCCGCAGCTGCGGGCCGACGCCGCGGCGCGGACCGCGGCGCTGGCGGTCGAGCAGGCCGCGCTCGACGCGGCGCGGACAGCGCTCGAGGAGAAGCAGGCGCAGCTCGCGCTCCTGCAGGATGCCCATGAGGCGGCGTTCGTCAGCAACGGGCAGTCGGCGGACGCCCAGGCGGCTGCGATCGCGCAGCAGCAGCAGGATCTGTTGGCGCAGCAGGCGCTCGTGGCGAAGCTCGAGGCGATTGCCAACCAGCTCGACGTCGCGTATCGCGGCCGTTTCTCCTGGCCGCTGCGCGGCTCGTTCATCGTGACGCAGGAATTTGGCAAGACCCCGTTCAATCTATTCCACACCGGGCTCGACATGGCCTACACGACGGGCTGCGGAGGCCCGGTCTACGCGGCGGGCGACGGCATCGTGGTGGAGGACGGCCGGCCGAACGCGAAGTACGGCGACTACGCGATCGGCGTCGTGATCGCCCACTCCCAGCGACTTGCGACCCAGTACTGGCATCTCGAGCGCGAGGTGGTCACGGTGGGACAGACGATCCACCTTGGCCAGGTTATCGGCTACGAAGGCGCGACGGGATTCGCGACCGGCTGTCACCTTCACTTTGGGGTGCTCTTCGACGGGTCCCCCGTCAACCCGAGGAAGTACCTCCCGTAAACGTTCTCGGCCAGGCGCCGACGGCGCCCCGATTCGACCGAATCACGTGCATGGGGTACCGTTCCGCCTGATGCACCCGGCCATGCAGCGGCGCCGCCATCGATTGATGATCCGCCGCACCACCCAGCGTCGGAGCCCACGACGCGGGCTCACCACCGCGCTCATCATCGCCACCGGCGTCTTCGTCCTGTTCATCGGCGGAACGGCGGTGGGCACCGGTGCGGGACTGCTGGCCGCCTACAACTACTTCTCGAGCGGACTGCCCGATCCGCACATCCTCGACGGCATCAAGATGCCGGCCAGCACGTACGTCTACGACCGGACGGGGGCGGTACTGCTGGCCCGATTCGAATGCGAGAACCGCGAGGAGGTGCACTTCGCGAGCCTCCCGACCTCGATCGTCAACGCAACGGTTTCCGCGGAGGACCGGACCTTCTGGACCAACGACGGGATCGACTACTCAGCCACCGTCCGCGCCGCGCTTGCGAACCTCAATGCCGGCAGCGTGGTGCAGGGCGCCAGCACGATCACGCAGCAGGTGATCAAGTACGCCGGGTCGATCAAGCAGGCACAGGCCGCGAACGAGAGCCCGGGAGCCTCCGCCAACACGATCGAACTCGACCCCAGCGCACCCCCGGCCGGCTCTGACCCGTGCGAGCAGCCGGTCCTCACCTTCCTCCAGGGTCGTGGCTACCAGGACAAGATCCGCGAGGTGATCCTGGCGCGCGAGGTGACGGCCGCCTATCCGGGGCGAGCCGGCAAGGAGCGGATCCTCGAGACCTACCTCAACCTGATCTACTACGGGAACCGCTCGTACGGGATCAAAGCCGCGGCCGCCAACTACTTCGGCGTCGCCGACCTCGACCAGCTGACCCTCGCCCAGGCCGCATTCCTCGCCGGCCTCCCACAGCTGCCCAGCTTCTACGACCCCTATCAGCCAGCCGCGAATCCGCGCGGTCCAGCGCGAGCGATGGGGCGTCGCGACGACGTGCTGGCGGCGATGCTCCACGAGGGATACATCACGAAGGCCGACTACGACGCCGCGGTCGCCACGACCTGGGAGCAGATGAACCCGCACCAGGTGCAATCGGTGCTGCGCGAGCCGCAGTTCGCGTTCCGGGTCGAGGGCGAGGTCGAGCGCATCCTGGCGTCGATGGGCGTGCCGAACCCGGCCCAGGCGGTCCGCAACGGCGGCTATCGGATCACCACCACGCTTGACTATCCGCTTCAGCAGGTGGCCAGGCAGCAGGTGGCCCTCTGGGTCAAGAATCTCGCCAACAAGAACGTCAACAATGGCGCCTTGGTCTCGATCAACTCGCAGACCGGCGAGATCGTGGCCTACATCGGCAGCGTCGATTACTACAACCGCACCGACCCGCGGGTCCAGGGCCAATTCGACGTGGCCGGCCTCGGCAAACGGCAACCGGGGTCCGCCTTCAAGGCGATCACCTACAGTTCCGCCTTCGTCGCGCGGCAGGCCACGCCCGCCACCTTCCTCATGGACTCCGTGGTCCAGTACGGCTCCTCGAACCCACGGAGTGCTTACATTCCCACCAATGCCAATGACAGGGACCAGGGACCCCTGCTGGCGTTCGACGCGCTGCGCTACTCCCTGAACGTGCCGTCGGTGCAGATGCAGTATCTCGTCGGCCCGGACGTCACGGCCCAGTTTGCCGAGACGATGGGAGTCGCCAGCGCGAAGTACATCACGGACCAGCAGCCTGGCCTGACGCTGACCCTCGGCTCGGTGCCGGTCAACCTCACCAACATGACCGGCGCCTTCGGAGTCTTTGCGGACCAGGGCACGCTGCATCCGGCGACTACGGTGCTCGAGATCAAGGACCGCGACGGCAAGGTCATCTACTCGCTCGCCGACAACGGCCCGAAGGCGACCCAGCCGATGACCCCGGCCGAGGCGTACCTGACGCACTGGATCATCGAAGGGAACACGAATCCGAAGACCAACCTGCTGTGGGGGCCGCGGGCGCAGATCTTGGACCCGAGCGGCAAGCGGCGCCACGATGGCTTCAAGACGGGAACCACGAACGACTTCAAGGATGTGTCGGCGTTCGGCTACGCACCCAGCAGCCTGGTCACCGGCGTCTGGATGGGGAACAACAACCAGGCACCGATGTCCAACAGGCTCGGGCAGGGGCTCTTCAGCGCCGACGGGCCGCTCTACCTGTGGCATGACTTCATGAAGATCGCCCTCAACCAGGCGTGGGACTGGAACGGCAAGAAGCCCGTTCCCAACACGGATTTCATCCAGCCACCGGGAGTCGTGACGGCCAGCATCTGCCGCTTCAGTGGCATGGCGGCGACGAAGGCCTGCGGCCAGACCATTACGATTCCATTCCTGGAGGGCACCGTTCCCCCGCCCGATAACGTGCACGTCAGCAAGTCCGGGGGCGGCGGCCCGACCCCCACCCCGGATGCCTCCGGCAACGTGGGGGTCCCGGCGAGCGGACCTTGCTTCGACGTGGTGGCCGAGGTCGCCCAGGACGGCCGACGCCCGCCGGAGATGGTGGCCGCCGCCAAACGCTGGGCGGACCGCTTCGTGAACGGCCAGCTGGGGGCAAAGGGCAACGCGGGTCAGATCGGGGTGCTCGGTCCGGACAAGGTCTGGCTGCAGATCGGGCCGCTGCCCGGCAACAGCGGCTTCGGGGCGCCGATCTGCGGCGAGATCCGCGCCACTCCGACCCCCAGTCCGTCGCCATCCGGCGGGGGTGGCGGTGGCGGCGGCGGTGGCGGCGGGCTCGGCGGAGGGCCGTTCTCCTGCGGCCGCGGCAAGCCGTTCTGCACGCCGACCCCGAAGCCCGTCGCGCTTGCGCCCGCCCAGCCGTCGCGGTCCGCGGGTGTCTTCTACCCGTTCGCCGTGCCGGCAATCCTCGGCGGCGTCCCGCTTCTCGTGCGTACCAGGCGGTGGGCGAAGGGCCGGGCTCGGCGCCCCTGATCCTGCGCGACGGCCGGTGCCCCGGCATGCGCATGCTGACGGGCATGCGAGAATCAGCCGGTGTCGAAGTCGATCCTGACCCTGGTCCTCGCCGGTGGCGAGGGTGAGCGGCTCTCGATCCTGTCGCAGGTGCGCGCCAAGCCGGGCGTCCCGTTCGGCGGCAAGTACCGGATCATCGACTTCGCGCTCTCGAACGCGGTGAACTCGGGGCTCACCGACGTCGCGGTCCTGACCCAGTACGCGCCGCGCTCGCTCATCGACCATATCGGCGTTGGGCGCCCCTGGGACCTCGACCGCAGCCACGGTGGTGTGACCCTGCTCCAGCCGTACCTGGGCCGTGGGCGCACGCGGGAGTGGTATCGCGGCACCGCCGACGCAGTGCTCCAGAACGTCGAGTACATCGCCGACCGCGACCCCGAGCTGGTCGTGATCCTGGCCGGCGACCACGTCTACAAGATGGACTATCGCCCGTTCATCGAGCGGCATCGGGCAACCAACGCCGACATCACCTGCTCGGTGCGGACCGTGCCGATCGAGGAGGCGCATCGGTTCGGGATCCTCGAGGCGGATGCCGACGGTCGCATCACCGCCTTCACCGAGAAGCCCGCGAAGCCGACCAGCAACCTGGTGAGCATGGGCGTCTACGTCTTCGCGTGGCCGTACCTCCGATCGGTGCTCTCCGCCGATCGGGTCGACTTCGGGCGCGACGTCCTGCCGGCCGAGGTCGAGGCCGGCCACAGGGTCTTCTCGTACCACTACGGCGGTTACTGGCAGGACGTCGGCACCGTCGAAAGCTACTGGCAGACGAGCCTCGACCTCCTCTCCGACTCGCCGGGGATCAACCTCTACGACCGTGGCTGGCTGATCTACACGAAGAGCGAGGAGCGCGCGCCGGCGCTGATCGGGCCGGAGGCGGTCGTGAGCCGCAGCATGGTCAGCCACGGGTGCGTGATCCACGGCACGGTCGAGCGCAGCATCCTCTCGCCGGGAGTTCGCGTCGAGCGCGGGGCGGTGGTGCGCGACTCGATCCTCATGTTCGACTCGTACGTCGGCGAGGGAGCGCAGGTCGATCGGTCGATCATCGACAAGGAGTGCTTCATCGGGTCCGCGAGCCGGATCGGCGACGGTGACGACCTGCGCCCCAATCGCGACGAGCCGGAGCGGCTCTTCGCCGGCATCACCCTGGTCGGGAAGCGGGCGCGCATCCCCGCCGGCGTCGTGATCGGTCGCAACTGCCGGGTCGACCCGAGCGTGGTGGAGAAGGACTTCGGCTCGCGACGCGCCATTCGCTCCGGCGAGACGGTGGCGCACGCTGGCTGACCAGGTCCCGCCGGTCGACGCCTGGCTCGGAGAGCTCGGCCTGGAGGTGGTCGGCGCCGGGGGGGCCAAAACCGATCCGGCCTTCAGCCGCGACCTGATCCTCGATGGCGAGCGGCGATTCGACCTGCGGGTGACGGTGGCATGGGTGGATGGGGTTGGCCTCTCGGCGTGGGCCTACTATGGTGACGAGGGCCTGGAGGTCCCGAAGCGCGTCTATGCCCGCATGCTGCGGGCAAGCTTCGAGTACCCGTTCGTCAAGTTCGCGCTGACGGATGACGACCGGCCGATGCTGATGGTCGAGCTCCCGACCAGCGGGCTCGACCGCGACGCCCTGGCTCGGGCCCTCGTCCGCATCATCGTGGTCGCCGACCGGCTCGTGGACGAGACCGCCGCGGCAATCGCCGATCGCGGCATCCTCCCCGACTGGAGCGGTCGCGTCGGGCGCAACCAGGCCCTCCTGGCGGCCGACCGGGCGGAGGTGGAGGCGTCGATGCCAGCCTGGCAGGAAGAGCCGCCACGTCGCCGCCGACGTGGCCTGCTCGACCGGCTGCTCGGGATCAATCGGTGAGGCGCGTGGCCCTGGCCCTGGCCGTTGTGCTCGGGGCCTGGGGATCGCCGGGAGCCGCCGACGCGGCCGGACCCGGCTACTCGATGCCGACCGTCGTCCGCTACGCCGTCGACCCTGCCGAGGGCGAGGTGGTGGTGACCGTGGAGGTGGCGTTCACCAACACCACTTCAAACCCCACGGGCGGGACGAGCAGCTTCGAGGCGATCGATCTGGGTGTGCAGGCCGGTGCCTCGCGGCTTGCCGCGACCGATGGCCGGGGAGCCCTCTCCGTGGCGCTGGTGGACCGGGGTGGCGTGCTCGTCGCCTCGGTTCGGCCGCGCGCCCGGATCCGCTACAACCGGTCGGCCAGCTTCACCCTCACCTATCACCTCGCGGACGGCGCCTCGCCGGAGATCCACGTGCGGCCGGATGTCGTCAAGTTCCCGGCCTGGGGCTTCGGGACGAGCAGCGACGTGGCGGTGGAGCTGCCGAGCGGCTACGAGGCGAGGGCTGACGGCGACCCGATGGTGATCGACACCGGCGGGCCGACGATGCGTCTGACGAGCGGCCCGATCCCGGATCCGACGACGTGGCTCGCGCTCGTGACGGCCACCCGGCTCATCACCTATGCAGCCCCCGTGGGCGCGAGCGTGGCGCTCGCGAGCGGGACGGTCGACCTGCAGGTTCGTGCCTGGAGCGGGGATGCGGCGTGGGGCGAACGAGTGTTGACGACCCTCCAGGATGGGCTGCCGAAGCTGGAAGAGGCGATCGGGCTGCCGTACCCGCGCCTCGGGCCACTCGTGGTGAGCGAGGCGGTCGGGGGCGAGGGAAGCGGCGCCGGGCAGCGGCTCGCTGCGGCCGAGATGCAGGTCGCCTTCGACAGTGATGTCTTCACGATCCTGCATCAGGCGGCCCACCTCTGGATCAACGATGACCTGGCCTCGGACCACTGGCTCCGCGAGGGGCTCGCCTCGCATGAGGCGGCCATGGTCACGCTCGAACTCGGGGCCGCGCTGCCGTACGACCCGGCGGCCCGCACCAGCGAGCTGGCCGCGAGCTCGTTCGCCCTGGCGGCCTGGGGGAGCGCCGCCGGCGTCTCGGCCAGCCAGGAGTACGGGTACGCGGCCTCATGGGCCTTTGTCGACCGGATTGCCATGGCAGCCGGCGAGGCGAACCTGGCCCGAGTGCTCCGGCGCGTGGTTGCCGGTGTCCCCTCCTACGACCCGACTGATCCCGATCAGCCCCTGCTCCTCGGCGGGCGCTTCGTCCCGGTCGACACGCGCCGCTTCCTCGACCAGCTGACGGAGGCGAGCGGCGTCGACCTCGGCAACAGCTTCGGCCAGGTCATCCTCGGCCCTGCGGCCGACGCCGAGCTTCGCCAGCGACAGGTCGCGCGCGAGGATTACGCCGCGCTCCTTCGCTCCGCAGGCGACTGGGGAGCGCCCGATCCGATCCGCAACGCGATGGTGGCCTGGCGCTTCGACCAGGCCCGCGCCGCGATGAAGGTCGCCTCCGCCTGGCTCATGCAGCGTGACGCCCTGGTTTTGAAGGTCGCGCGCGCCGGCCTGACCACCCCCGTCCAGCTGCGACGGCAGTTCACCGCAGTCGGCGGCGGGGCCGATGCACAGGCGGAGCTCCGGGCCGAGGCGGCCGTGGTCGACGCCTACCTTGCGCTGTCGACCCGCGCCGAGGCACCGCGCAGCCCACTCGAGACGATCGGCCTGTGGATCGCTGACGACCCTCGCGTCCTGCTGGCCGCGGCCGGGGACGACTTCGGGCGGGGCAACCTCAAGGGGGCCGCGGAGCTGCTGGATGCCGCCGCGATCGGGCTGGATCGGGCCGTCACCAACGGCGTGGTGCGGATTGCCAGCGCCGTCGTGCTGGTCACGGTCCTCGTTCTGCTGGGGAGCGCCACGATCCAGCGGCGCGGCGGCACCCACTACACTGGCGTCGCATGACCCGTCGCCTGGCCTCACCGCGCTTCCAGCCCGCGGCCGATGTCCTGGCCGGTGATACCGCGGACGTCTACTTCGACCGCGCGCGGCGGATCCTCGCCGCCGAGGGGCTCGACCCAGTGGTCTGCATGGAGGTC
>JBGQKH010000046.1:0-14865 GCA_041499395.1 Candidatus Limnocylindria bacterium | reverse complement strand
GGTCTCGGTCCAGGTCGAGTCGCCGACGGCGAACACGTCGAAGCCCAGGCTCTGCGCACTCGTCGCCCAGATCCGCAGGGTCGCGCCCTGCAGGGTGCCACTCAGCGAGCTGGCGTCGAACTTCAGGTAGCTGCGCACGATTGGCGAGCCGTCGACCCTGAGCGCCGCGCTGCCGTAGTTGGTGGTTGGCGCCGAGGCGTCGACCTTCGCGTCGGCGATCGGGGTCAAGGTGGTCGTGCCACCGCCCCCACCGCCTACCGTCGTCAGCGTGAAGCTCTGGGATGCGTTCGGCAGCACGCCGTTCGCGGCGGTGATTGTGAGGGGGTATGTCCCGCGGGTGACCGGTGTTCCGGCCAGGGTGGCCGTGCCGTTGTGGTTATCGGTGAAGGTCACGCCGCTGGGCAGCCCACCGGTCTTGCTGATCCCCGGGACCGGCGACCCCGCCGTCGTCACCGTGAATGTGCCCGCGCTGCCCACCGTGAAGGTCACGCTGTTCGGGCTGGTGATGGTGGGGGCGCCCGCATTGACCGTCAGCGTGAAGCTCTGAGATGCGTTTGGGAGGACGCCGTTCGCGGCGGTGAAGGTCAACGGATAGCTGCCGTTCGTCCCCGGTGGCGGCGTCCCGGCCAGGGTGGCCGTGCCGTTATGGTTGTCAGTGAATGTCACGCCGCTGGGCAGCGTGCCGGTCTTGGTGATCGCCGGGATCGGCGACCCCGTCGTCGCAACCGTGAACGTGCCGGCGCTGCCTGCTGTGAAGGTCACGCCGTTCGCGCTGGTGATGGTGGGTGCGGTACCGCCGCCACCACCGCCACTCGCATGGCACGTGCCGGACCCGGAGTCCGTGAACGTCTTGCCCGCCTCCGGCAGGAAATTCCAGTTGTACCCCCCGGGATGCAGGGTCAGCGCCAGCACGCCGAAGGTGGAGGAGTCCCGGACCTCGCTGTTGGCGGCGATCGACGCGAGGCTCGTGTTGTTCGCGCCGCCGGTGCCGACGATGAACTCTCGGATCCCGTTCGCGGCGTCCACGGTGCCGACCGGAGTCTGCGGCGCGAACCGCTCGTAGATGTGATCGTGGCCATTCAGGATGACGTCCGCGTGATGGGCGTAGAGGACCTGCCACATGCCGGACGCGTTGCTGGCGGCGCGGCCCCCCGAGCTGAAGAGGGGGATATGGAAGTACGCCAGGGTGCACTGATTGAGGTGAGCGTCGAGATCGGCGGCGAGCCATTTCCCTTGCGGGCTGGTGGCGGAGCAGCCACCCACCGACGAGCACTGTGTGTTGAGAGCGACGAGGTGCCACTGGCCAACATCAAAACTGTAGTAGCCCTTGGTCGGATCTCCGGCTGCGGCACCGAAATATCTGTAATAGCCGGCTGCACCCGTATTCGTGGCGTCGCACCCGGTGCTCGCGCCCGAACCACCATTCGTGAGGTATTCGTGATTGCCGACCGAGGGGTGGGTGATCGACTTGACGCGTCCCCAGCTCGCGTCGTAGGAACCGGTGAACGCCCCATAGCTGCCGCAGTAGTACTGGTTGTCGCCCAGTGCCAGCACGGCGCTGAGGCCGGAGCCAACCAGGAGGTTCGAGGTTGCCATCTGGCGGCAGCCGTTCGAGACGCCCAACCCGCCGTTGAACTTGGAGTCGGCCGGATCGCAGGCGATGTCGCCCGCCGCAGCGATGACAGGATCGGTGCCGGCCGCCTGAATCACCGAGGACAGATTCAAGCTGGGCGGTGCGATGGCGGCATTCGCCGGAGCTGGGAGCGCGATCCCGTAGATGGCCAGCCCGACGGTGGCGACGACACCGAGGGCAGCGTCCCATCTTCCTCGCTGCCGGGCTCCCGTCCTACGCCGCCTCACATCGGCGATAGTAGACCACGGTCAAGTCTCGGACGTTATGCGTAATCTGCGTATGACGTCAGCTTCCTGGTGCGCTGCGGCACCACCCCGGGAAAAGCTCCGGGCAGTCAACCCCCGTCCGGCGCGATGCGCGCCTCGAGGAGGCGCCTCTCGGCGGGGTTGTCGGTTAGCAGCAGAGCGCGCCGATCGGCGTCGCGCGCCTCGTCTCGGCGTCCCAGGCGCCGCAGCAGCTCGCCGCGGGCGGCGTGGAACAGGTGGTAGCCATCCAACCGCGCCGCGAGCGGCTCGACCTCTGCCAGCGCAGCGGCGGGGCCGGCGAGCTCGGCCAGGGCGAGCGCCCGGTTGAGCGCCACCACCGGCGTCGGCTGGAGGACCATCAGGCGGTCGTAGAGCGCCACGATCTCTGCCCAGTCGGTCTCGGCGTACGACGCCGCGACGGCATGCACAGCCACGATCGCGGCCTGGAGTGCGTAGGGCCCGGGGCGGCCCATCCGCAGCGCCCGCTCCACGAGCGACGCCGCGTCCCCGATCGCGCCGTGGTTCCAGCGGGCGCGGTCCTGGTCACGCAGCAGCACGAGCGATCCGTCGGCGGCGAAGCGCGCGTCGACCCGGGCGAGGTGGAGGCGCATCAACGCCAGCAGGCCGAGCGGCTCCGGCTCGTCGGGCATCAGCCGGACGAGCAGGGAGGTGAGCCACTCCGCGTCGGTGGCGAGCTCGCGACGTTCCGCGACTGCGCCGTCCGAGGCCAGGTACCCCTCGTTGAAGACCAGGTAGAGGACGGCCAGCACCTGCTCGAGGCGCTGTGGCAGCTCGGCGGCGTCCGGGATGCGGAACGGGATCCCGGCGTCGCGGATCTTGCGCTTGGCGCGCACCAGTCGCTGGGCAACCGTCGACTCGGGGACGAGGAAGGCACGCGCCACCTGCGCCGAGTCGAGGCCGCCGATCGTGCGGAGCGTCAGGGCGACCTGCGCCTCGCGCGAGAGGGCGGGATGGCAGCAGGTGAAGATGAGGCGCAGCCGGTCGTCGGTGGCAAGCGGGCCACCCGTCAGGATCGGTCGTTCCATCTCCTCCGCCTCCTCTCCAAGCTTCGCCAGGCGCTCCCGGAACCTCGCGTCGCGTCGCAGCCGGTCGATCGCCCGGCGGCGCGCCGTCGTCATCAGCCATGCACCGGGGTTGCGCGGGACCCCGTCGATCGGCCAGTGCTCCAGCGCCGCGACCGCCGCCTCCTGGACCAGCTCCTCGGCCAGGTCCCAGTCGCCGAGGATGCGGACGAGCGAGGCGATCAGGCGCGTCCGCTCTTCGCGGAGGACCTGCTCGAGCGACGCGTCGACCGACCGGCGCGTGGTCAACCGGCCGCTACCCCATCTCCCCCGTGACAAGAGGCCGGATCTCGAGGGTGTCAGGAGCCGGCCACGAGGAGGCGAGCCGGATGGCGGCATCGAGGTCGGGCACGTCGATCACTCCGTAGCCGCCGATGATCTCCTTGCCCTCCACGAACGGACCGTCGGTGACGGTGACCTCCTCCGCGATGCTGCGTCGAACCGTGGTCGCCGTGCTGGCGGGCTGCAGCTGGGCACCTTCGAGCAGCTCCCCGGATGCCTTGTGCTCGTCCCACCAGGTAGTGATCCGGGCATAGAGCGCGCGCTGCTCCGCCTCGTTCAAGTGGCCCCAGCCGTCCTCGGCCCCGCCGATCAGGAGCAGGTACTTCATTCCGTCACCTCACTGCGCCGGTCATGGCACGCATGACCCCTTCATGTTGACGACGAACGAGCCGCCGCGCTCGCGACGAATCTCACGAATGTGGCAGCGACACCGTTGTACATGGCATGGCCGGTTACTCCACAATGCACCGATGACCCCGGTCGCGCATCGCCCTTCGACCCTGGCGGTGGCCGCGGCGCTCGGCACCGTCTACGTGATCTGGGGCTCCACCTACCTTGCCATCGCCTACGTGGTCGAGAGCATGCCGCCGCTCCTCTCGGCCGGTGCCCGCTTCACGACTGCCGGCGTGATGCTGATCTCGTTCGTGGTTGCCCAGGACCTATGGCGTGCCGCTCGCGGCCTTCCTCGCCGACACGCCCCACGCTGGCCGCGCGCCATCGAGTGGCGCTCGGCCTTCATCATCGGGGCGCTCCTCCTCCTTGGCGGCAACGGCATGGTCTCGATCGCCGAGCAGACGATCCCGTCGGGCATCGCCGCGGTGATGATCGCCACGATCCCGATCTGGCTCTCCGTCTTCGACGCGGCGCTGACGCGGCGGATGCCGAGCCTGCTCGCCATCGGCGGTCTGCTGGTCGGACTGGTCGGGGTTGCGATCCTCCTTCTGCCGTCGGCGGGGCATGACTCGCTGAACACCGCCGGCATCGGGATCCTCGTGGTGGCCGCCGTCTCGTGGGCCGCCGGCTCGCACTACGCGCGTCGCGGCCCGCTGCCGGCCAACCAGCTGCTCGGGACGGGGATGGAGCAGCTCGCGGGCGGCGTGCTGCTCTTCGTCGTGGCCGCGGCGGTCGGCGAGATCGGCGCCTTCGACCCGGGCAAGGTCACGAGCGCCTCGCTCATGGGCCTCGCCTTCCTGGTCGTCTTCGGCTCGCTCGCGGCGTTCACGGCCTACGTCTGGCTGCTCAACCACGTGGCGGTCACCACGGTCGCGACCTACGCCTACGTCAATCCGGTCGTTGCCGTCGCGCTTGGCGTTGCCTTTCGCCACGAAGCCCTCTCGCTCCGCTCGATGCTCGCGGCCGCGCTGATCATCGGGGCGGTCGTCGCGATGGTCAGCGGGCGGCCCCGCGAGGTGGAGGAGGCCGGGCCGGCTCCCGAGACGGGCCCGTTGGAGCCTGAGTCCGAGGCGACCTGAGCGACTTCGTGCCCGATCCCGCGCCTAGTAGTCGACCGTCGACGCCTTCCAGATCCGCTCGAGGACGTAGTGTCCGTCCCCCTCCGGGTCGAGAAGGGCGGCACGGGCGGACAGGATCATGACGTATGGGTGGAACCGCACGTTCACGAGCGTCTTGCCGCGGAAGCTCATGTCGAGGATCACGCCCTCCTGCGTCTCCTGCCACCAGGGCTGCCCGTACATGTAGTTCCCGGGGCCAGCGTCGACGAGGCTGACGCCGTTGGCGCCCTGTCGGAGGAACAGGCCGCCGGTGACATGCAGACCCCCGCCGACGATCTGGTCGCAGCCGGCCTCGTACATCCAGGTGACAGCCTCCTGCTGGCTCGCCCGCAGGTCCGAGTGGTACTCAGTGCCGCCCCACCATTGTGGGTCGCAGATCACCAGGTCGGCGCCGCCGGCACGCGCCCGGCCGACGGAGGCGTCGACGTTCGCCTTCGTAAGCCATGCCACCCCCGGGGTGGTTGGGCCGGCATGGACGGGACCCAGGACCTCGTTCCACGACACGAACGCCACCTTCATGCCGGCAACCTGGACGTAGGCTGGCTCGAGGGCCTGATCGAGGTTCATGCCGATGCCGGTGTGCGGCAGCCCGTGCTTCTGCAGGATCTCGAGCGACGAGCGGATGCCGCCCACTCCCTTGTCGCTCTGGTGGTCGGCGGCGAGGTACACCGCGTCGAGGCCAAGGAGGTTCTCCCACCTCGTCAGGACCGTCTCGGGCACGCTGAGGCTGTACGAGTTGGTGCTGCGCGTCCAGGCCTTGTCGGCGAGGATCGGGCACTTGTGGTCGGCAAGGGCGATGTCGGCCCGGTGGCTGATACTCGAGGTGACGCCGTCGTTGCCGGTCTCGACCGGCTTGACGATCGGGTACGCCGAGATGCCGGCGGGCGGGTTCGGGTTGAGGAAGGGCTTGCCCGCGTATTTCGCCGTCCCACCGTTGAACGGCCAGTCCCAGCCCTTGCCCAGGGTCACGGCCTGATACGCGGCAACGCGATCCGCGCACAGGCTCCCGATCGCGGTCAGGTTCCAGGTCTGCGAGGCGTCGTATGCCTCCCAGCTCGGATCGAGCGCGCCGGGACCCGCCGCGGGCGCCGAACCGGTGACCGGGTAGGGAAGCGCGCGGGACTGCGGATCGCCGAACAGGTCGGGGCCAAACAGTCCGAACGGTCCGTCACCCGCAATCGGGAGGACCTTCGTCGCCGGCTCGACCAGGCCCGGCGGGAGGAGCGCCACGAGCTGCTGATTGGCCTTGATCGCCGGCGCGATCTGGTCCGCGGCGATGCACGGCGCCGTCGGCGTCAGGGATGGCGCGGTGACGGAGACGCCGCACGGCACGGCCAGCTGACCTGCGGCGGCAAGCGTGGCGAGATCGCCGAGGGCAACCGTCCCCTTGAGATTCGTGAGGCCCGTCACCACGGCGAGGGGGAAGCTGACCGGCGGGAGCGGCGTGGGCGAGGCCGATGGGGTCGGCAGCGGGGTGGCCGTGGGGCCCGGGCTGGGACTGGCGCTCGGGCTCGGACTGGCGCATCCGACGAGCAGCGTCATGACCGCCGCGGCGGTGACTCCTCGGAGCGACGCCGTGGGCTTCACGACGCTATCGTAGCCACGGGGAGGCCGCCATGAGCACACTCGACGACGCTTCCGCCGCTCTGCGCCCCATGGGAGGACGACCCCCGCGCCGTTCTGTCGCCCACGAAGGCGCGACCTCGCGATTGCCGCGGGCACTCCGGGCATCAGCCATCGGGCTGGTCCTTGCCGCTGGCCTCATCGCCGGCCCGGCGACACCGCCCGAGCCCGTCGCCGCGGTGGGGCCACTGCCGGCCTGCCGCCTGGCTGACATCCTCACGGTCCCGCGGGACTACGACAGCTGGAGCACCACGCTCGTCGACTGGCTGCTGAGCGTTGGGAAGGACTACAAGCCACCCGATCTCGTCCCGGTGAGCAGGGCGGGGATCTCCGGCGCCGGGTACGTCCGCCAGGTGGCCATCGACGACCTTCGTGCCCTGGCCGACGCCGCGGCGGGCGCCGGCACGCCGATCGCCGTGAACAGCGCCTACCGGAGTTACGCGGAGCAGGTCGCCAGCTTCTACGGGTGGGTCAACGTCGACGGCTACGATGCGGCTATCACGTATTCGGCGAGACCCGGCCACTCGGAGCATCAGCTCGGCCTGACGATTGATTTCATGACAAAGGGGGGCGGCAGCGCGCTGCAGGGCGACTGGGCCACGACCCCGGCGGGGCGCTGGATGGCCAACAATGCGTGGAAGTACGGATGGGTGATGAGCTACCCGAGGGGGAAGGGAGGCCAGCTCTTCAACACCGTCACGTGCTTCCATTACGAGCCGTGGCACTACCGCTACCTCGGGCGCGATATCGCGGCGAAGGTCCACGCCTCCGGGTTGACGATTCGGGAGTACCTGTGGACCAACTTCACGCAGGTCGATGCGACGACCGGGCTGCCCCTCCCGACCGCAACCCCCACTCCGTCGCCCACCCCGACACCGACCCCGGTCGAGACGGCCACGCCATCCGCGGCTCCCAGCGCGGCCACGCAGCCGGCGAGCACCTGGCTGGGGGTCGATCCGCCCGTGCTGCTGGGGGGCGTGCTCGTCCTCGTCCTGGCGGCGACCGGATTCGCGCTGTGGCGCGGCTTCCTGCGGCGTTAGCCGCTGGGCGTCGCGCCATCGGCGCGTCGCTACCGCGTAGAATCGCGCTCCCATGACTCGCGAGGGCGCCGCCGACCCAATCGGCTTCGGATCCGGGATCTCCACGGACCACAAGGACGGGATCCGCTGGGTCGACTACGCCAACATCAGCTGGAACCCGGTCTTCTGCAAGCGCTGCGACATCTGCGTCGAGATCTGTCCCAAGAACACGCTGGTGCTGCGCAACGACGCGATCATCGAGGAGCAGAACTGCATCCTGTGCGGTCTCTGCGAGCGGTACTGCCCGGACATCGCGATCGAAATGCTGCCCGAGGCGGTCGCGGCGCACGCCGCCAGCGGCGGCTCCGCGGCTGAGCCTTCGTAAGGCCGATGCGCAAGCTGACCCAGGGGAACGAGGCGGTCTTCCGTGGAGCGGTTGCCGCCGGCGCCAACTATTTCGCCGGCTACCCGATCTCGCCGTCGACGGAGATCCTCAACGTCGCCTCCGGCTGGGCGGCAGAGCACCCGGAGTTTCGGTTCCTCCAGGCCGAGGACGAGATCGCCAGCGCCAACGCGATCATCGGCGCCAGCCTCGCCGGGGCGAAGTCCTTCACCGCCACCAGCGGCCCCGGCTTCAGCCTCATGCAGGAGGCGGTCGGCTACGCGCAGAAGGTGGGCGTCCCGTGCGTCTTCGTCGACGTCCAGCGCGTCGGCCCGGCGACCGGGATGCCGACCATGCCGGGGCAGGGCGACATCATGCAGGTCCGCTACGGCAGCACCGGGGACTACTCGCCGATCGCCTTCTACCCGAACGGGGCCGAGGAGGCGTTCCGCGTGACGATCGAGGCCTTCAACGCCGCCGAGGAGTCGCTCTCGCCGGTCGTCGTCCTCTCCGATACCTTCGTCGGCCATCTCAACGAGGTGATCGACCTCGACGAGCTGGCGGCGGGGATTCAGGTCGTGCCGCGCACCCTCGTACCGCTCGGAAAGCACGAGGCCGGCAGGCCGCGCTTCTTCGCCGGCGTCCTGATGTACGAGCACGGCCCAAACGCCGGCGAGCCGGCCACGGCCGACGCCGATGAGTACCTGCGGCAGTTCTACGACGCGAAGCATCGCCACGCCGAGGTGGCGCGCCGCTACGCGCTCTACGAACACGGCTGGAACCGGGACGCGAAGGTCCTGATCATCTGCTACGGCATCGTGAGCCGCGTCGCCTCGCCGCTCTCCGCCGACTACGCGCTCTTCCGCCCGATCCGGATCCATCCCCTCCTGGCCGAGGAGCTGCGTGCCATCTCGGATCGCTACCAGCAGATCGTGTGCATCGAGGCCAACGATGGCCAGTACGCCGACATGGTCGAGCTCGCGCTGCGCCGCGAGGTGAAGCGGGTCCCGCTCCTCGGCGGAAGGATCAGCCTCGAGGCGGTGCGCGACGGGCTCGACCGAGTCCTTAGCGGCGGGCCATCCGAGCCGCCGATTCCGCCCGCTCCGACCGAGCCGGTCGAGCGCTCGCCGCTGGGGGTCGGCTGATGCCGGAGCTGGCCTTCGCCGAGCTCGGTTTCAAGGAGCGGCTGAAGGTCGACCTCTTCCCGACCATCTGGTGCCCGGGCTGCGGAATCGGCACGATCATGATCCAGCTCGCCATGGTGCTCGACGAGATGGGGATGAACGAGACGAACACCATCATCGTGACCGGGATCGGCTGCACCGGACGCATGGGCAGCTACCTCAAGCACGAGAGCGTCTATACCCTCCACGGCCGCACCCTCCCGGTGGCGGAGGCGATCAAGCAGGTCCGTCCCGAGATGCAGGTCGTGGTCGTCTCAGGTGACGGGGACACGGCAAGCATCGGCGGCAACCACCTCATCCACGCGATCCGGCGCAACGCTCCGCTGACCGTGCTCTGCAACAACAACGAGATCTACGGGCTGACCGGCGGGCAGACCGGGCCGACCACGCCGACCGGCACGAAGACACTCTCGTCGCCGGCCGGCAACCCGAACACCCCGATCAACCTCCAGGGGCTGGTGCGCAGCTCGCCGCACGCCCTTTACGCGAAGACCACCGTCTACCACCAGATCCACATGCGCAACGTGATCCGCGAGGCGATCGAGCACCCCGGATTCAGCTTCGTCGACATCACCAGCCAGTGCATCGAGAACAACGGGCGGCGGATCGGCTTTGCGAGCGCGAACGACATGCTCACCTTCTACCGCAAGACCTACAAGCGCGCCCCGAAGGACGCGACCGAGCTTGCGAGGTTCGAGATCGGCGTGCTCTATCCCGACGGGCACGCGACCAACGGGACCGATGGCGCGGCGACCGCTGCGCCGGCCGCTCCGGCGGCAGCCCCCGAGGCGGCGAAGGCGAAGCCGGTCGTCGACGACGAGGAGAAGGCGCGCCGTCGCGCCGAGTCGCAGAAGCGGCTGGCGCTCATGCAGCGCCTTGATCCGGAGGTGAAGCTGCGCGTGGCCAAGGGAGAGCTGACCCTCGCCGCTGCGCTCCTGGAGGCCGGGATCGACCCGGACGGCGCCGCGTGACGACGCGGATCGCCCTCGATGGCGTCGGCGGACAGGGGGTGCGCGTCATCGCCGGCGTGCTCGGCGCGCTCCTTGCCCGGATGGGCAAGCACGTGACCGTCCTCTTCGACTACGACTCGAGCGTCCGCGGCAGCATGTCCGACGCCTTCGTCATCTTCGACGACCATCCGATCGCCAACCCGGTGGTCGAGGAGGCCGACATCATGCTGAAGCTCGCCGACAAGGGGCACCTGCGCATCCACGGCCGCAAGGTGGTCACCGACCTGGGCCTCGGCGGCGCCGGCGACGAGCAGATCCCGTTCGCGTCGCTCGGCTCGGAGCATTTCGGCAGGGAGCTCTTCGGCAACATGATTGCGCTGGGACGGATCCTGCGGCTGGCGGAGATCGACTTCGACGAGGCGGCGATTCGCGACTCGCTGCCGCGCCGCTACCAGGACGAGAACGTCGCGGCGATCAGCTACGGATACGCGCTCCGCGCCGAGGAGATTGTGCGGCTCGCCGCCAAGGCCCCGCCGAGCCGCTTCGAGATGAATGACGCGGCCACCGCTCCGCTGCACCGACAGACCGGCGTCGGGCCAAGCGGCGCCCCAGGCCTGAGCGACGTCGCCGAGTCCGGCTAGGCGAGCGCCAGCGCCGGTTCAAGGGCAGCGAGGCAGACGTCCAGGGCGGCCGCCTCGGTAGCGGTCAGGCCGCGCATCGGGGCGCGAAGGCCCTGGCTGATCGGGATGCCGCGTCGTCGCAGCACGTGCTTGACCGACGCGATGAAGGGCTGCGCCTCCATCGCCGCGCGGAGGGCGCGAAGCCGCTCCTCCGCGGCCGCATCGGGAGCGTCGAGCGCCTCTCGC
This sequence comes from Candidatus Limnocylindria bacterium, assembly GCA_041499395.1. Taxonomy (GTDB): domain Bacteria; phylum Chloroflexota; class Limnocylindria; order QHBO01; family QHBO01; genus CF-167. The sequence goes on along the minus strand of JBGQKH010000046.1, from coordinate 4,088 downwards.
AGCACCTCGGGGAAGGCCGCGGCGAGCCCCGAGACGGCGCCGAGCGCACCGCGCGCCATGGCCCTTGGGATGAGCGGCTCCGAGCCGATGAAGACCGGAAGCCCCAACCCAAGGTACGGCTCGACCTTCTCGAAAGGCGATTCGCTCACCTTCAGCCCGGCGAGGTTCGACGCCCGAATGCGGACCCGCTCCACGACGTCGATCGGCACCGGGTAGCCGCTGCGGGCGGCGAAGGCGTAGATGTAGAAGGGGAGCGGCGCGCAGGCGGCCGCCGCCGCGATGAAGTGCTCGGCCAGGTCGATCGCCTCGAGCGGGAAGTACGGCGGCGGAATCACGGCCACCGCGTCGGCGCCGATCTCCGCCGCGTGGGCAGCGAGCCGGCTCGTCTCTGCCGTCGTCTGGGCCCCGCAGTGCACGATCAGCCGGCCCCGCAGGGCGGCTCGGAAGACCACCGCGGCCCGCTCACGCTCCTCCGCGGTGAGGAGGATCCCCTCGCCGGTGGTGCCGCATGCGAAGACGCCGTCGGCCCCCTGCTCGGTCAGGAATCGGACCATCGGCCAGATCGTCGCCTCGTCGAGTTCGGCACCGCCGTCGGTCAGCGGCGTGGCGGCGGCGACGATCAGGGGCGGGCGCTCGGACACGGCGGCAAGGGTAGCGGCTTTCCCCTTGTGGCCGCGCGAACGGGGGGCTAGGCTGCCCGCCAACGATGACCGCCGTCGTTCGCCCGCCCCTCGACCTGGCCACCATCCGGCGCGCCCCAAAGGCCGTGCTGCACGAGCACCTGGATGGCGGCCTCCGTCCCACCACGCTGGTCGAGCTGGCAGCTGAGGGCGGCTACACAGGCCTGCCCACGACCGATCCGGCGGTGCTGTCGCACTGGTTCAAGCCGGCGCCCGGGGATCGCGCCCGGAGCCTGGAGCGGGTGCTCGTGGGGTTCGTGCACACGATCGGCGTGATGCAGACGCGCGACGCGATCGAGCGCGTCGCCGCCGAGTCCGCCGAGGACCTTGCCTCCGACGGGATCGTCTACGCGGAGGTCCGATTCGCGCCGGAGCAGCACCTCCAGCGGGGCCTCACCCTCGACGAGGTGGTCGAGGCCGCGCTCGCGGGGGCGCGGCGCGGCGCGGCAGGGAGCGGGATCAAGGTGGGGCTGCTCCTCACCGCCATGCGGCAGGCGGCGCGCTCGATGGAGATCGCGGAGCTCGCCGTTCGCCACCGCGACGAGGGGGTGGTGGGGTTCGATATCGCCGGCCCCGAGGCCGGCTACCCGCCGACGCGCCACCTCGATGCGTTCCGCGTCATCGCCCGGGAGAACTTCCATTGCACGATCCACGCCGGCGAGGGATTCGGCCTGCCGTCGATCCATGAGGCGCTCCAGGAGTGCGGCGCGGAGCGGCTGGGACATGGCGTGCGGATCGTGGACGACATCACGACGCGCGAGGACGGACGCGTGGTGCTCGGGCGGCTGGCCGCCTACGTCCGGGACCGACGCGTGCCGCTCGAGATGTGCCCCACCTCCAACGTCGACATCGGCATCGTGCCCGACCTCGCGTCGCATCCCATCGAGCTGCTCCGCCGCCTCCGCTTCCGGGTGACGCTCAACGCGGACAATCGGCTGATCAGCGCGATCACCCTGTCGGAGGAGTTCGCCAACATGGTGGCCGCGTTCGGCTGGACGCTCGACGACATGGAGTGGCTGACCCTCAACGCGATGAAGAGCGCCTTCATCCCGTTCGACGCGCGGCTGCGCATCATCAACGAGCAGGTGAAGCCCGGCTACGCGCGCCTGAGAGCCGAGGGCGCGGCGGCGGACCTCCTCGGCAGCTGACGCGCTGCGTTCACGTCCGGCAGGCGCATCCGCCTGCCATCGGTGTACCATCCGGCCGCCATGACCTACGTGATCGCTGAGCCCTGCATCGGGGTCAAGGACGCCTCCTGCGTCGATGTCTGTCCCGTCGACTGCATCCACACCACCGACGAGGCCCCCCTCTACTACATCGATCCTGACGAGTGCATCGACTGCGGCGCCTGCGAGCCGGAGTGCCCCGTGACGGCGATCTTCGCCGAGGACGCGCTCCCCGAGAAGTGGAACAACTTCATCCAGATCAACGCCGACTTCTTCAAGCACTGATCGCGGGCCGTGGCACGCCTGATCGCCCTCTTCAGCCCGCCCGATGACCCTGCCGCCTTCGATGCCCATTACCGAGACGTCCACGCTCCCATCGTCCGCCGCTACCCGAACCTGCGTGGCCTGCGCCTGACCACGCCCCAGGGCGTCGGCGGCCGCCCCGCGCCGTTCCACCTCCTGGCGGAGATGAGCTTCGACTCGCGCTCCGACCTCGACGCGGCGCTCGCCTCCGACGCCGGACGCGAGAGCGGTCGCGACCTGCGCAACTTCGCGGGGGCCGGCGTGTCTCTCTTCATCGCCGATGAGGTTGCCCCCGATGCCTGAGCCGAGCGCCCCAACAGCCGTCGATCCCGCCTCGCTCGGCTTCGAGCGGGTCCGCTACGCGAAGGACGCCATGACCGGCGTGGCGACCGTGACGATCGACCGGCAGGAGGTGCTGAATGCCTTCGACTTCCTCACGCTGCGCGAGCTTGGCCGCGCCTTCGAGGACGCCTCGTGGGATGACGCCGTGGCGGTCGTGGTCGTGACGGGAGCCGGAGAGCGGGCCTTCTGCACCGGCGCCGACCTCGACGAGCAGGCGGCGATGGGGTCGACCAGCGGCCAGTACTGGCGCTGGATGGGCGCCTTCATCGAGATGCACGATCGACTGCGGAACATCGGCAGGCCGACCATCGCGCGCATCAACGGGGCCTGCGTCGGCGGCGGCAACGAGCTGCAGATGGCCTGCGACCTGTCGGTCATCACCGAGGATGCCTACATCCGCCACGTCGGGCCGGAGCACGGCTCCGTGCCTGCCGGTGGCGCGACGCAGTGGCTGCCGATCCTGGTCGGGGATCGGCGGGCGCGCGAGATCGTGATGCTGTGCGAGCCGATCAGCCCCGGGCAGGCGCTCGAGTGGGGCCTGGTCAACCGGGTCGTGCCGCGTGCCGACCTCGATGCCACGGTCGCCGCGCTGGCGCGGAGCCTGCGCGCCAAGCTTCCCGAGGCGCTGCGCTATACGAAGACGCAGCTCAACTGGTGGCGGGACCTGGCCTGGTCGCAGACCGTGACCCACGCGCGTGACTGGCTGGCGGTGCACTCGACATCCGACGAGACCCAGGAGGCCGTGGCCGCCTTTCACGAGAAGCGCGCGCCCAGGTTCGACGCGCTGCGACGGGCCCAGGCGGGCGATGGACGGGTCTGCCCCTCGTGCGGTGAGACAGGCCTTCCGGCCTCCGCGAAGTACTGCAGCGGCTGCGCCGCCCAGCTGCCGGACGTCTTCGAGGCGATCCCGTGACCGACGAGCCGTACGTCCTGGTCGAGCGCGACGAGGCGCGCCGCGTCTCGCTCCTTCGCTTCAACCGCCCGAAGCAGCTCAACGCGCTCAACGGCGAGGTGATGGATCAGCTGTGCGTCGCGCTCGAGTCGCTCGACCGGGACGACGCGATCCGAGTCATGGTGGTAACTGGCAACGAGCGAGCCTTCGCCGCTGGCGCCGATATCGGCGAGATGGCGACGGCCTCGCCGATCGACATGCTTCGCGGCAACCGGATCGCGCAGTGGGACCGGGTGCGGCGCATCGGCAAGCCGGTCATCGCGGCGGTCGCCGGGTGGTGCCTTGGGGGCGGCTGCGAGCTCGCGATGGCGCTCGACCTCATCGTCGCCGCGGAGAGCGCTCGCTTCGGCCAGCCGGAGATCAACCTCGGCGTGATCCCCGGCGCCGGCGGCACCCAGCGCCTCGTCCGTTTCGTGGGAGAGGGAATGGCGATGCGGCTGGTCCTCACCGGGGAGCGCCTCTCGGCGCCGGTCGCGCGGCAGATCGGGCTCGTCGAGGAGGTGGTACCCCGCGACCGGCTGGAGGCCGAGACGCTCGCGCTGGCGGAGCGGATCACGCGTCACAGCCCGATCGCGGTGCAGGTCGCCAAGCACGCGGTGCGCAGCGCGTCGCGGATGCCGCTGGAGAGCGGACTGCTCTACGAGG
>JBGQKH010000045.1:0-15064 GCA_041499395.1 Candidatus Limnocylindria bacterium | reverse complement strand
GCCATCTCCACGCCGGCGGTCCCGTCGGCGGCGACCATCACCTCGTAGCCCTCCTGCTTGAGGGCAAAGACGAGGACGCGCTGGATGTTCAGGTCGTCATCGACGACGAGGACCTTGGTGGCCATGCGGCTCCATCAGGGCGGGACGAGTTGGGCGCGATTATACGGGCGGCACCCCGTCGAGATGGCGAGCGAGGAAGTCTAGGACGCGCCGCTCGTAGGCCTCGGGCGCGGCGGCGTGCGCGTCGGCGTGGGCCGCCCCCTCGACGATGTACAGCTCCTTCGGTTCGCCCGCCGCGTCGAACATGCGCTGCGACTGCGCCGGGCTCACGGTCCGATCGCCGGACGGGGCGATGAGGAGGAGCGCGCGCGGCGCGATCTGCGCCACCCGCTGGATCGGCGATCGGAGGCGGGCACGGGCGCGCAGGCCGGCCGCGCCGACCACCAGCCGTGAGCCGAGCACGGAGAGCGGGTAGCCCGCCTCCCGCATCCGGTTCGAGATCGGGTTGCGCAGATCCGCGTAGGCGGCATCGGCAACCACCGCAGCTACCGGCAGGTCCGGCGCGGCCATGATCGCCACCGATCCGCCCATGCTCACTCCCATGAGCGCGATCGGGCCTAGTCCCCGTCCGGCGAGGAAGCGGACGGCGGCGGTCACGTCGCGCTGCTCCAGCGTGCCCAGCGTGATGAGGGCGTCGTCGCTGCCGCCGTGGCCCCGGAAGTCGAACTGGAGCACGTTGTAGCGGCGCTGCAGCCACGGCACGAAGCCCGCCAGCCACGGGAGTCGGTTCCACGAGTAGCCGTGCATCAGCACGACCGCGGCATGGGTCTCGCGCGCGGCCGGGATCAGCCAGCCGGACAGCGTCACGCCGTCATCGGTCGTGAACCGCACGTCCTCGAAGGCGATCCCCAGGTCGGCGGGCGTCCCCGGCTCGCCTTCGGCAGGCATGAAGGGGCGCCGACCGGGGCTGACGATGCGGCGCGACCCCTCCACGGTGAGGTAGCCGAGGTAACCGAGCGTGACCGCGGCCACGAGCCGCCCCAGCCACACGGCGAGCCACCGGCCGCGGCGAGGTCGCGAGGTCATCGTGTCGCTCCCGCGGTCAGCCTTTCTTGGCTGGCAGTTCGCCGGCCTCGCGCGCCGTCCGCATGACACTTGCCAACGGGCGCGACAGCTCGGCGAGCTCCATCGGGACGATCCACTTGGTCGACGCTCCCGCGGCCAGCGCCTTGAGCGCCTCGAGGTACTGCAGGGTCATCGTCTTGTCGTCGACTCCCTTGGCGGCGCCGAAGATCGTCTTTAGCGCGTTGCTGAAGCCTTCGGCGCGCAGGACCTGTGCCTGCCGCTCGCCCTCAGCGCGCAGGATGGCGCTCTGCTTGTCGCCCTCCGCGACGTTGATGGTGGCCTGCCGGGTCCCCTCGGACTCGGTGATGTTGGCGCGCCGATTGCGCTCGGCGCTCATCTGCCGGTTCATCGCCTCCTGGATGTCGCGCGGCGGGACAATCTCGCGGATCTCGACGTTCGTGATCTTCACGCCCCAGCGATGCGTCACCTCGTCGAGCTTGGAGCGCAGGACGTTGTTGATCTCCTCGCGCTTGGCGAGCACGTCGTCGAGCGGGATGTCGCCGATCACGGCACGGAGCGTGGTGGCCGCCAGGGCCTGCGAGGCTCCGGTGAAGTCGACCACCGCGGTCACCGTCTCGACCGGGTCGAAGACCTTCGAATAGACCAGGAAGTCGATGCTGATCGGCGCGTTGTCCTTGGTGATGCAGGTCTGCTGGGGCACTTCGAGATAGCGCTCTCGCAGGTCCACCTTGACCGCCTGCTGCACGAAGGGGATGAGGAGCACCAGGCCAGGTCCACGCCCGCCTTGAAGCCGGCCGAGGAAGAAGACGACCAGGCGTTCGTACTCACGAATGATGTGGACCACGCTGGTCAACAGGGCGACCAGAACGGCCAGCCCGATGAGCAGGACGATCAGACCAATCAGCTGGCCATCCATTGAGGCATCCCTTCTCCGGCGGTGCCGGCGTGCCGGCGTGGCGTCAGCGCACGTTCGGCGCGATCAGCATAGGCCATCAGGCTGTCCGATGGTCGAAGACGACCTTGACCGATCCAACCCGCTCTCGCCCCATGGCCGTGCGGAGCGCGGCACGCCATTCGTCGAGCCTGAACCGATGCGTGACCAGCCCGCCGACATCTGGCGCTCCGGGGGCCGTGAGCAGTCGCATCAGGTGCGCCATCGTGTGCGGCTGCCCCGGGACCGATGGCTCTCGACCGTAGACGTAGTTGCCGCTGATGCGCAGCTCGCGTGCCCAGGTCAGGGTCAGGTCGAGCCCGTTCACGATGGAGACGGACCCGATCAAGGCCAGGTGCCCGCGGGGCGCAGTCACCCGCTGCGCGGCGCCGAGGCTGGCCGCGTTGCCGACGCAGTCGTACACGACCTCGAACCCACCGGTCAGCGTCGGCACGCCGGCGAGCGCGGCGTGCCCGCGGGCGCCTGCGTGCTCCACCGCCGCGCGGCGGGCGCCGTCGCCACGGTGATCGATGACCACGTGGTGCGCTCCCAGCCGCGTCGCCAGCTCGATCTGGACCGGGTGCCGTACCACGATCGTGACCTCGGTCGCCGGCGCGATGAGGCGGAGCGAAGTCAGCGTCCCGAGCCCAATCGCCCCGCCGCCGATCACCAGCGCCCGCTCGCCATCCTGCGGCGGGCGCGCCAGGACCGCGTGGAGGCCACACGCGAGCGGTTCCACGAGCGCGGCCGCCTCGTCGCTCAGTTCCGCAGGGACCGGGTGCAGCTGCGTGGCGTGGGCGAGCATGCCGTCGGACCAGCCCCCCGGGAGGTCGCGGCAGAACCCGATCAGCATCCCCGGCGCAAGGGTACCCTCGGTGACGCGCAGGCAGAGCGCGGGGGTCCCCGCGCGGCAGGCCGGGCAGGGGTCGAGCCCACGCACCGCGCACGAGATGATGGGGTCGAGGACCACGCGCTCCCCCACCTTCACGCCGGCTGCGCTGCCGGCCTCTGCCACCGTCGCCACCACCTCGTGCCCGAGGATCGCCGGGAAGGAGCTGAACGGCGAGAGGGCCGCGCTGGCCTTGCCGGTCAGCATGGCGATATCGGACCCGCAGATCCCCGAGAGGAGCGGCGTCAGGCGGGCCCAGTCCGGGCCGGGCAGCGCCGGAAGCGCGTAGGACGACATCCCGAGCCACGGCATCCAGCCGCCGCTCCAACGCGGCACGATCGTCCCGAAGGCGCGCAGCGCCCGGTAGTTGAGGGCCGACGAGCCGACCCGAACGCCCAGGCCGCGCATCGGGCCGGGATCAGCTCATCGGAACGCGGCGGACGATGTGCGGCCCGACGCGTTCCAGGATCTCGTCCAGGCTCGACCCGGTGATCGTGACGCCGTGGTTCTTCATGCCGATGATCGCGCGGGCCGGATCCGGCGAGTCGCGGACGAGGCCGGCCACCTCGCGGGCCAGCTCCTCGGTGCCACACGGGTAGACCGCCTCGGTCGAGGGGGCGCCCGTCACCCAGCCGTGGACGTGCAGGATGGCGCCCACCTCGGGATGCTCACGGTAGATGGTCAGGTGCTCGATCGCGTCGACCGAGACACGCCGCGGCTTGACGCCGGGCGGGACGCTCAGCCGGATCACGCCGCGCACCTGGTCGTAGCCGGTCACCAGCAGGATCTCCCGGCCGATCTCCTGCAGGTGGCTCTTGTCGACCCCGCTGGCGCTCATCCAGAAGGTGTCGCCCGCATGGCGCGCGCTGGCGTTGCCGTAGCTGAGGCCGCCGATCCCGAAGAGGCGCTGCACGTGCCGCAGGTCCGCGGCCGACAGCAGCTCGTCGATCGGCCACGGCGCCGGCAGCAGGTCGAGCTCGGCGAGGCGCTGCCCGGCGCGGAAGAGCGCGGCGGTGTGCTCGTCACCATTCCACAGGTCGCGGGGCAGGTCCGGGATGAACTCGTTATCGATGACCAGGCGCGACTCGGCGAGCGGGAGGATCCGCTCCACCACCGCCTCGAAGAAGGCCGCGTCGTCGTGGTCGTGCGAGATGCGGTGAAACCCCTGCTCCATGGTGATGAAGTAGGCATCGGTCCCGTCCTCGCCACGCGCGATCGGGATGAAGACGTTCGACAGGGTGCGAACCAGGAGCGAGTAGCCGGCTGCCAGCATCTCGTCGGCATTGGCCGGCACCTCCGCCACGCCGACCACGAAGATCTCCTTCGATCGGCGCCGGAAGCTGATCGGATGCTCCGCCTCGACCGCGTTGATGACGACCCGCACCCCCGCGTCGACCTGCACGTCGCGACGCCGTTCCCGCTGCACGGGATGGCCGCGCCTTGCCAGCGCCGACGAGAGGCCGTCGAGGAACCAGCGCGTCAGCAGCCCGCGCGAACCGTCGACGACGGCAATCCCGCCGGCCGGCACCGCCTGTCGCAGCTCCACGCTAGCCATCGCCATGCTCCGATTCGGTCTTCTCCGCAGTCGTCGGCTCGACGATCAGCTCGAGGCCCTTCACCTCGATCACGCGGATCGGGGTCCCTGCGGTGATCTCACCGGAGCGGCTGCGCGCCGACCAGGCCTCCCCGCCAGCATAGGCGATCCCGGTCGGCGCGAGGAGCGTCTGCGCCATCCCACCGGCGCCGACGAGCGCGGCGATCGGGAGCGCCGTCGAGGCGCGGCGGCGCATCTGCAGCAGCCCGCGCAGGAGGATGAAGAAGTAGAGGAGGGAGACGACGAGGGCGCCGACGATGAGGACCGGGCTGACGCCGACCTGGACCGAATTGGTTCCGTCGACGCGCGTGTAGAGCGCGAAGGCACCGAGCAGGAAGCAGACCACGCCCCCGGCTGCGAGGAACCCGTAGCTCGTGAAATGGAGCTCGAGCACGAAGAGCACGATCCCGATCACGATCAGCAGCAGGCCGCCCACGTTGAGCGGCAGGCTGTTCGACCCGATGAAGGCCAGCACGATGGCGATCGCGCCGAGCGAGCCGCTGATCAGGTTCGGATGGAAGAGCTCCGCGAGGATCCCGTAGAAGCCAATCGTGAACAGGATGAAGGCGATGTTGGGGTCCGACAGGAGATGGAGGAACTGCTGGCCGACGTTCATGCTCGCGTCCCGGATCGGCAGCCCCGAGAGATGCGGCAGCGGCGCGCCGTGGAACCGGTACGGCCGCCCATCGGCCCGCACCCCGGTGTCGATCGCTGCGAAGAGGGCGGTCGTGTCGGTGGCGATCAGATCGACCACCGGGGGCGTCATCGCCACCGCGTCGCCGGCCGAGGCGCTGATCGCCTTGCGCACCGCGTTCTCCGCCCACGTCTCGTTGCGACCGTGCGCCTTGGCGAGGGCCGTGATCCGAGCCACGGCGTCATTCGTGACCTTCTCGGCGAGGGTGCTCGGGAGGTTGTTCCCCGAGCTGTCGACGACCGCCGCGGCCCCGATGTTGGTGAGGGGGGCCATGGCGGCCACGTCGCCTGCGAGGGTGACGAAGGTGGCGGCACTCGCGGCGCGCGCCCCGTTCGGCGTGACGTAGGTGATCACCGGGACCGTGCTGGACAGGATCGCCTTCAGGATGGTGTCCATGCTCGTCAGCTCGCCGCCCGGTGAGTCGATCTCGATCAGCACCGCCGCGGCGCCGCCGTCGGCAGCGGCCCTGAGCCCTTCCTCGATGTAGGCGGCGTTGACCTGGTCGATCACGCCGATCAGGCGCAGGCGCGCAACGTGGTCCCCCGCTCCGACCGCGGGCGCCGCCAGCGAGACGGTGCCGAGGAGCAGGGCGGCGAGGGCGAGGGCACGCCTGAGCGGCCGCATGCCTCGAGTATACGCACCCTCCACGGCAACGCCGCGAAGCCGCTCAGGGCGAAGGCAACTCCACGGCGACCGGCAGCAGCCCCATCTGCTCGGCTGCGAGGCGCGACCAGGTTTCGAGCCGCTCGCCGGCGGCGACCAGCGCGGCGGGGTCGGCCCATCGGCCGGTCAGCTTCTCGTGCTCGCGCACGGCAACCGCGCGCCCGCCCGCCTCGACCTCGAAGACCACCCCGAGATGGACCGATCCAACCGGGTTCGATTCGTCGTTCAGGAAACCGACGAGGTGGAAGTGTGGCTCCCAGTCGGCGACGAGCTCCTCGCCCCATTCGCGACGAAGCCCCGCGGCGAGCGGATCGGCATCCCCGTCGACGGGGTTGAGGTGCCCGCCGACCCCGATGCTGGCCTTGCCGTGCAGGCGGACGTCACCGCCGCCCGCGCTGCGCTCCATCAGGAAGACGAGGTCGCGGCTGCGTACCACCACGTACGGGATGAGCTGCTTGAAGGCCGGGTTGGCCTCGGCCACCGGACGGTCCAGGTACCGGCCGTGAGCGACCACCGCCTCGCGGAGCGCCTCGAGGGCATTCCCCTCTCCAGCCCGAATGCCGGTGAAGTCGCAGCCACCCGGCACGCGATCGCGCGGCAGCACCAGGACGCGCTCGACAGCCTCCATGCCCGCGTCAGGCCGGAAGGTCTGGCCCGATGGCTGCCATGCGCAGCGCCATCGCGGATGCCTCGCGGGGATCCCGCGCGCGGTGCACGCGCGGCCCGCCGATCCTGTAGTCGGACTCGACCCGCCACGAGCTCAGGGTCACGACCTGTCGCCCCATGCGCAGCGCCATGCCGATCTCCGACAGCGTCCCGTGCTTGCCGCCGACCGCCACCACTGCGTCCGCCGCGGTGACCACGACCAGGTTGCGGACGACTCCAAGGCCGGTCGCGATCGGCAGCGTCACGAACTCGTTCGCCTCCGCCGGATCGGTCCCGGGGAGGATCCCGATCGTCATTCCGCCTGCACCCTGTGCGCCGCGCGAGGCCGCCCGCATCACGCCCCCGAGGCCACCGGTGATCACCACCGCGCCGCCGCGGGCGAGCAGCTGCCCCACCTCCTCAGCCCACTCCAGGATCCGGTGTGCCTCCGGGCCTTTCGGATCCCCGTCACCGATCACCGCCACACGCGGCGGACGGGGACGGGCGGTTGGCGAGCTCACGACGCGGCCCTCGAGCCGGCCAGCGTGATCCCCAGCGGCGCGCTCGCCAGGATCTCGTAGCGGGCGGAGCCGCGCGCGGTGTGGCTGCGATACAGGACCAGCTCCTCGACCGGCATCTGGCCCGCCGGCATCGGCACCTTCCAGGTCGCATCCGGGATCGCCACTCCACGATCGCCGTGGGCCCGGGCCAGGGTCAGGTGGGCGCGGAATGGCGAGGCGGTCTCGCACCCGACGGCCGTCCGGACGGAGACCGCCAGCTCGGCGAGCCGGCGCGACCGATCGGCGAGGCCGAACCAGAGGATCCGCACCTCGCGGCGCGATGGAAACGCGCCAAGCCCGCCGGTTGGGATGGTGAATGGCGCATGGTCAGCGGCGACGTGGACGAGCGCCTCGATCAGGCGCGGCACATCCGCGGCTGGCGTTGGGCCAAGGAAGGCGAGGGTCAGGTGCCAGGCAGCCGGATCGATCCAGCGGAGCTCATCGGCCTCGGCCGACACGGTGGCCCGCAGCGGGGCGGCCGCCGACTGCAGCTGACCGCGCAGTGGCTCGCCGATCGGGACGCCGACGAAGCAGCGCCACTGCTCGTCGTTCATCAAGACGCGACCCTCGCCGGGAGGCGCGCATCCACGATCGGGATCAGCTCGGCGAGGCTGTGGATGAGCGGCGTCCCCTCCGGCACGTCGAGCGCGGTGAACCGTCCGCGGCGATCGATCAGCACCGGCTGAATGCCGATGCCGCGCGCCCCCTCGACGTCGGCGTCGAGGTGGTCTCCGACGTGGATCGCCTCATCGGGCCGCACGTTCGCCTCGTCGAGCGCTCGTTGGAAGATGCCTGGGTGCGGCTTTTCGAAGCCGATCCTCGAGCTGGCCACGATCAGGTCGAAGTGGCTCACCAGGTCGAGCGCATGCAGCAGCTCGGGAAGCTGCCAGACCCAGTTGCTCACCGCCCCGACGACGAGCCCGCGGGCGCGGAGCGCCTCGAGGGCAGGAGGGGCGTCGGGGAAGACGTGCCAGTTGGAGGTCACCATGAAGAGCTCGGAGAGGCGCCCGAAGAAGGATTCGGGCATCGGCTCGATGCCCAGCTCTGCGATCGCTGCCCGGTCGATCTCCATCGCCCTGGAGAAGGAGGTCGCCTCGCTCGCCTCGAACGCCGCGTTGAAGCCGAAGCCGCCATGGTGGTAGGCCCGCCGCAGCGCGACGCGGAGCGCCTCGACCTCGACCTCGACGCCGTACTCATCGAAGGCGATCGCGTAGACGTGCTCCCACGACGGGTTGGGGCGCATCACGGTATCGCCGATGTCAAGGAAGACGGCGCGGAGCGGCGTCCGCGGTGTGGAGTCGGTCATCGGGCCCAAGCCTACCGCGTCGCGCCTGGCGCCGCCCCGCGCGCCAATCGCGTTGAGCCGATCAGCGGGCCGTGGCGCCCTTTGCGGCCAACAGGGAGGCGATCTCCCTCCGATAACGCAGCCCGGATGAATGACGGGACAGCCAGCGCAGGTAGTCCGGGTCGTGCGCGGCGACGTCACGCAGCGTCCAGCCCGCGTAGCGCCCCTGGTCGAGCTGCGTTCCGGGGCCGCTCGCGCGAGGCGGCACAGGCGACTTCGCTGCGCCATTGCCGGCCGGGGTCGCCTCGTAGTCGTAGTTGCGCAGCCTCGCTCGGTCGAGCTGTGCCCGGGACGCGACCTCGCGAACCATCGCGTAGGCCTCGTTCAGCTCGATCATGCGCCGGGCCCCGCGCGCTGAGGAGTCGTGATCCGGGTGGTACTTGAGGGCGAGGGCATGAAACGCGGCGCGGAGCACCTCCTGCTCGGCGGTCGGCAGCACCTGGAGCACCTTGTACGGATCGGTCACGCCCACCCTGACCCTGCCCTCACTCGTTGTACAACCGCTCCTCGACCAGCTTCTCGGCCGTGACCCGACCGGTCGGGTCGAAGCAGCTGAATTCGAACAGCTTCTCGTACTCCAGGTCGACGTTGTCCTGGCCGCCGCGGTTCTTCTCGACGGTGGCGATCACCCAGTCGCGGTAACGCTGTGCCTGGTACGGGTTGAACTCGATGTTCACCTTGGCAACGATGTGGTACTTGTCGTTCAGGATCAGGATGATGTCGCTCTCGTAGTTGATGGCGCTGCTGCCACGCAGGTGGTGGTTGCGCAGGCGCTTGGACTTCAGCCCCTCGCGGTCGGCAGCGACGATCGAGACGACCGGGACCCCGAGGGAGAGCGCGATGTCCTTCAGCCCGCTCACCACCCGCGTCACCTTCTCCTCCTCCTGGGCCGGCTCGGGAATGACCGGCACCTTCTGGAGGTAGTCGACGAAGAGGACCAGTCGCTTTCCCTCGGTTCCCCGGTGCTCGGCAACGAGCGTCCGCAGGTTCTCGACGGTCGAGCCGGTCGCGGTCCCGCGCATCAGGAACAGGTTGCTGCCGTAGCGCGCGATTCGCTCCAGGGACGGGCGCAGCCGCGGGTTCGTGCCGAGCTTGGCGCGCTGGCCGGCCTCCACCGCGGCGGCGTAGCTCTGCATGACCTCTTTCTTGACGTCCTGGATCTTGACCGCGCCCGTCTTGGCCGGCAGGTGGCTGAGCGCCGACTCCATGGCGATCAGGCGCTGGATGAGGTACTCCTCTTCGTGCTCGAAGCAGACGTAGAGCGCGGTTGCCTGCCCGGAGGCGGCCATGTTGCGAGCCATCTGGAGCGCCATCGTCGTCTTGCCGGCGCCCTGGGCACCGCCGATCAGCATCAGCTCGCCGGGGCGCAGGCCGCCACCGATCGTCTTGTCGAGGGGGACGAATCCGGTGGCGATCGGCTGGAACTCGTCGACCTTTCCCGACGCGATCCGCTCGTTCAGGTTGGTGAGCACGTCGAGCGCGGATCGCGGGGCGAGCGCTCCGGCACCGGCATCCACGCGCCAGTCCGCGGTCGCCGGCTCGAGATCGGCGAGGGGATCGGTGGTCGAGTCCTCAATCATCGGTGGCGCGGCTCCTACAAGACGAGCTGTCCGCGCATGGTGCCCATGCGCAACGAGGGCGAGTATACGACCCGGTTTCCACGCTCGGAATGGTTCGAAAGGGCTATTCCGGCGTCACCGCAGCCCGCTGGTGTCGACCACCTCGAAGTCCGACCCGCTGAGCTGCCCAAGGGCGTGGAGCTCATCGTCGTTCCAGTGGGGGTCGGGGGCTCCGGTGACGTACCACGGCGATCCATTGTCGGCCAGGATCATGCCGTAGCGTTGCAGCGCTACCAGTAGGACGCGGGCCTGCGGGCCGAAGCCGCTGATGTCGACCGATGCCTTGAGGCGAACCCGGGTGCCCATCGGTGGGAGCGCGGCGGAGGCGCTGTCACCGGCGTCGTGGCGCGCCGGATAGATGTGCGACGTCCGCGTCGAGGGAGCGGTGAAGCGCAGCGCGTGCCGGATCGCCCCGGCCTTCACTTCGGCGTAGCGGACCAGCCCCGGCAGGATGGGCAGCCCCGCGGCATCGGCGCTGGTCCAGCCGTCCGGGCGCAGTGTGTTGGAGCGCAGGTTCCAGATGGCGCCTGATCCGGCATGCCAGCTTCCGCCGCTCTTCGTCGCGGCGTAGAGCTCGTAGAGCATGCAGGCGCTCGTGTCCCACAGGATGATGTGGCGGTCGCTGCCCCCCTCGATCTGCGGACTGGCGGGGATCGGGTATGGCCCGGGGTCCGACTCGTCGGCGTACTGGAAGCTCACCGGGACGCGCGGCGTCGAGGCGCCGACCACGTTGATCGGGATCCCGTAGCCGGTGGCGCTGAAGTCCGGATGCAGGCTGGCGCTGATCCCGATGGACGCGATCAGGGTGGCCGAGTCGGCCGCCACCGGCAGGGACGAGATGTCCCGGTTCCACACGTTCGACGACGGGAAGACCGGGCATGGTCCGACCGGGGCCGGGGTGACGACGGCGGTCGGCCGGGGCGTGGGCGCGCTCGTCGGCGCCGCTGTCGCGGTTGGATGGAGGGCGGGGGTCGCCCCCGGCAGGATCCCGGCCGTGGCGATCGGCGAGGAGCCGAGAAGCGATCCGGCCGCGGTTGGGCCGGAGAGAGCGCTTGCCGGGGCCGATGCGTGCTGGGAGACCGATGCGAGTGCCACGCCCCGCCCGCCGGGCCGAGCGAGGACGAGCACGACCAACCCCACCACGAGCAGGGCGGCCACGAGGAGAGCTCCCCTGGAACGAGCCACGTCCGCCAGCCTCGACGGCCGGCGGACGCGGGTCAATGGGACCGATCGCTCAGGCGGTCCGGTACCGCCGGCGATCCTTCAACCGCGGGTCAGGCCGGCTGGGGTGCCGGCTTTCCCCTGCGCTTGGGCCGCGGCGCGACGACCGGCGCGTCGGCACCGGCCTCGACCTCGCCCACGCGACGGGGCGTCGGGCCGGCGGTGCCGCGCGGAGGGAGGACGCCAGCGAAGAGCGCCTCGAACTCGTCGCCCTCGATCGTCTCCTTCTCGATCAGCAGATCGGCCAGCTTGTTGAGGACGTCGCGCTGCGTTGTGAGCGCGTCCCGCGCTCGCTGGTAGGCGCGATCGATCAGCTCCCGCACCTCTGCGTCGATCTTGGCGGCGACCTCGTCCGAATAGTTGCGCTGCTCGCTGATCTCGCGGCCGAGGAAGATCATCTCGTCCTTCTTGCCGAAGGCCAGCGGGCCGAGCTTCTCGCTCATCCCGTACTGGGTCACCATCGCCCGGGCCAGCCCGGTCGCCTTCTCGATGTCGTTGCTGGCGCCGGTCGTCGTGTCACCGAAGACGAGCTCCTCGGCCACGTGTCCGCCCAGCATGCCGGCGATCTTGTCCTCGAACTCCGACTTGGAGTGGAGGTATCGGTCCTCCGACGGCAGGCTCATCGTGTAGCCGAGGGCCATGCCACGGCTCACGATCGTCACCTTGGTGACCGGGTCGCACTTGGGCAGTACCCGCTGCACGACGGCATGCCCGCCCTCGTGGTAGGCGATGATCGTCTTCTCCTCCGGCGTGATCAGGCGGCTGCGCCGCTCAGGGCCGGCCACGACCCGGTCGATCGCCTCGTTGAAGTCGCTCGGCGCGACCGACTTCTTGTTGTGGCGAGCGGCCAGGATCGCCGCCTCGTTGACCAGGTTCGCGAGGTCCGCCCCCGAGAAGCCAGGGGTTCGGCGCGCGAGCGCGTCGAGGTCGACCGTCTTGTCGAGCGGCTTGCCCTTGATGTGGACGTTGAGGATCTCGCGACGCCCCTTGATGTCGGGCCGATCAAGCACGACCTGGCGATCGAAGCGGCCCGGGCGCAGGAGCGCCGGGTCGAGGACATCGGGCCGGTTGGTGGCGGCAACCACGATCACGTTCGTGTTCGTGTCGAAGCCGTCCATCTCGACCAGGATCTGGTTCAGCGTCTGCTCGCGCTCGTCGTGGCTCCCGCCCAGGCCGGCGCCGCGCTGGCGTCCGACTGCGTCGATCTCGTCGACGAAGACGATGCACGGCGAGTTGCGTTTCGCCTGCTCGAAGAGATCGCGGACGCGCGACGCACCGACCCCAACGAACATCTCCACGAACTCCGAGCCGGAGATGCTGAAGAAGGGGACTCCCGCCTCGCCGGCGACGGCCCGCGCGAGGAGCGTCTTGCCAGTTCCGGGAGGGCCAACCAGGAGCACGCCACGCGGGATGCGCGCGCCGAGCTGGTTGAACTTCTCCGGGTACTTGAGGAACTCGACCACCTCGGTCAGCTCCTGCTTCGCCTCGTCGACCCCGGCGACATCGTTGAACGTGATGACCGTCTTGTTGCCGAGGAACATGCGCGCCCGGCTCTTGCCGAAGCTCATCGCCTGGTTATTCGTGCCCTGCGCCTGCCGCATCATGAAGAAGATGAAGGCGCCGATCAGGAGCACCGGCAGGAACGCGGTGATCAGGATCCCGAGCCATTGGCCGGCGGCGCTCTCCTCCACCGCTGAATACGTGACGGGGCAGTTGCCCGGATCGGTCGAGCCGGCGGCGGCACAGACCTCGGCCCGGACGTTGACGAACGACGAGGGCACGACCACGGTTCGCGGGTTGGTATCGCCCGAGAGGGTGACCGTGAGGCGAGTGCCGTCCTGAACGACATCGCTGACCCTGCCCGCCCCAGCGTCCTTCAGGAGCTGGCTGTAGGTGTACGCCGGCGGGGTCGTGTTGCCGACGAAGTAGGTCCACAGCAGTGCGAGTCCGAAGACGGCAAGCACTACCAGGACGACGCTGTTGCGGACGAGACGACTGCTCAAGGTAGATCTCTTCTAGCTCCGGTTCGGGGTCGGCCACCGATGGCGCGAGCGCCCTGGCGGCCTTCCGGCGCCACCGCGCCGGCGAGGCAAGTATAGGTGCGACCCGACGGCGCCAACAAACGACCCATCCGGGCCATGACCGATGGCGAGCGCCGCGCCCCCATGATTTCGTACGAGCCGGGACACGCCGATGGCCGATCGTGAGCGTCGCCCTGTCCTGCGCGTTGGGTCAATGGGGCTCCCGGGCCCGGTCCTTGAGGATCTCCCCCGCCGCCAGGCGCCCGGGAGCGCCCATCACGCAGCCGCCCGGATGCGTCCCGGACCCACACTGGTAGTAGCCGACCAGCGGCGTGCGGTATTGGGCCCAGCCGGGCGCCGGGCGCAGGAAGAACATCTGGGGGGCGAGCAGCTCGCCGGCGAAGATGTTCCCTTCGGAGAGTCCCGTCACCCGCTCGATGTCGAGCGGCGTGACCACCTCTCGCTGGAGCACCAGGTCACTGAAGCCGGGGAAGTAGCGCTCGAGCGTGCCCTGCACGACCGCTCCCAGGTTGTCGCGCTCCGCGTCCCAGTCGCTCTCACGCAGCCGGTACGGGGTGTACTGCACGAAGCAGGAGAGGACGTGCTGGCCGGGCGGGGCCATGTCGGGGTCGATCGTCGACTGGATCGCGCAGTCGATGTAGGGGTTCTGGCTGTACCAGCCGTACTTCCCATCGTCGAAGGCACGCTCGAGGTAGTCGATCGACGGACCGATGTTCATGAAGCCACGGAACATATCCTCGCGGTCGCCGAGCGGGGGGTACTTCGGGAGGGCGTCGAGCGCGAAGTTCACCTTCGACGAGACGCCCTGGAACTTCATGCGCCTCACCGTCTCGACCAGGTCGTCAGGCATCTCCCGCGGGTCGACCAGCTCCAGGAAGGTGCGCCGCGGGTCGAGCGCACTGACAACGATGCCGGCGCTGATCTCGGTCCCGTCGGCCAGGGCCACGCCGGTCGCTTGCCCATCGGCGGTCAGGACGCGCTCCACCGGCGAATCGAGGCGGATCTCGGCGCCGAACGCCTCCGCGGCGCGAGCCAGCACCTGGGTGAATCCGCCGTTGCCACCCTTGTGGAAGGCCCACGAGCCGAACTCGCCGTCATGCTCACCAAGTGAGTGGAAGAGGAGCACCAGCCCGGAGCCCTGGGAGCGGGGGCCCACCTTGGAGCCGATGATCCCCGACGAGGCGAGGTACCCCTTCAGCAGCTCCGACTCGAAGTAGTCGTCCAGGAAGTCGGCCGCGCTGCCGGTGAGCAGCCGGATCGCATTGTGGAAGGTCCGCTTGTCGAGGCCCCGGAACCGGGCGCCCAGCGCGGCCATCCCCATCATCTCCGCCGGATCGTCGCTGAACGGGTCGGGGGGCACGATATCGAGCAGCGGCTTCACCGCCCGGCAGACCTGGGCGAGGTCATGGCTGTACTGCTCGTAGGCGTCGGCGTCATGCGGCGAGATGCGGGCGATCTCGCGCAGGTTCGCGTCGTGGTGCTTGGTGAAGGTCAGGTACTCGCCACCCTCGGTCGGCGCGAAGCGGGTCGACATCAGCAGTGGCAGGAAGCCGTGCTTCGTGAGCTCCAGCTCATGGATGATCTGCGGCCGCAGCAGCGAGAGCGCATACGAGAAGGTGGTGAACCAGAAGCCTGGGCGCAGCTCCTCGGTGATCGCCGCCCCGCCGACCAGGTGGCGCTGCTCGAGGATGAGGGTCCGCAGCCCGCCGCGGGCGAGGTACGCCCCATTGACCAGGCCGTTGTGCCCGCCACCGATGACGATGGCGTCGTAGCTG
>JBGQKH010000044.1:0-15209 GCA_041499395.1 Candidatus Limnocylindria bacterium | reverse complement strand
CTGTTGCCTCGAGGCAACGCGGCCATACCCTCGCACCGGAGCACCTGGGCGAGCGGGGAGCGGCCGCCGCGCTGATAGCGGCGATCGGCGGGATCGCCGTCTTCATTGCGGCGGTGGCGATCACGGTGGGCGGGCTGACGCTTCCCTCGAGCTACTCCGGGACGACGCCTCCTCCCAACATCGACCAGCTCGCCCTGAACCAGGTCATCGCCGGCATCGCCCTGCTGGTCTTCGCGCTCCTCATCGTCGCCACCACGGTTGCGCTCCTCGCCAACCTGTCGCGCAGCCGACCGCTCGCCGTTGGCTCGTGCGCGATCGCGGCAGCGCTGGCGATCGCTGCGTTCGCCTACGTGCTGCGCGGGACGGGCAGTGACCCGATCCTGCTCACCGCCCTGGGAGTGGCCGCTATCGCCTTCGGCGGCGCGTCCCTCGTCCTCGCGCGCCTGCGCACCTAGCTTCCCAGCGCGCGAATGGCGCGCCCGTACGGGCGATCGGTGGCGATCCTGGCGGCGGCCGGGATCGTGCTGCTCATCATGGGCGCCGCCGCGGCGTCCGTGGGATGGCTGGACCCGCACCTCATCAGTGATCAGCTGCCCCCCGACGCTGCCGTCGATGCCCCCGCGGTCGGCGGGGCGGCCGTCGCGCTCGGGCTGGCGGTGGTGCTCCTCGGGCTGGCGCACCTGCTTGTGGCGATCGCGTTGCGCAGGGAGATGGCCGTCGCGCCCACGGCCGGCGTGGTGCTCGCCGCCACCATGGCGGCGCTCTCATTCGGCTTCAGCGTCGCAGCCGCCGTCACCATCGCATCCGGCGCCGCTCCAGCGGTCCTCATGGCCGCCGCCGCCATCGGACTGGGCGCTGCCGCGATTGCCTATGGAGCGACCACTGCCGCGATCATCCGCGCCCGGGAGGGGCCGATCTAGGTCGGGAGGTGCCCCTGCTATACTCCGCCACCGTCGCTCCCGCGGGCCCGTGGTGTAGCGGCCCAACATGCCAGCCTGTCACGCTGGAGATCGCCGGTTCGAATCCGGTCGGGCCCGCCATCACCCCCGGCCGGCGCTCCGAGCGGCGACGTGCATCTGGTGGTGAGCCAGGATCACGTCCACTGCCTGGTCGACATCATCGGTCACGGTGAAGATGGTGAGGTCCTCGGGGCTGATCTTCCCCTCGGCCAGGGGACGTGCACGCATCCACTCGAGCATCCCGCTCCAGTAGTCGGTCCCGAAGAGCACCACCGGGAAGTGCTGGACCTTGCCGTTCTGGATCAGGGTGAGCGCCTCGAACAGCTCGTCGAAGGTGCCGAACCCGCCGGGGAAGATGCAGAACGCCTCGGCGTACTTCACGAACATCGTCTTGCGGACGAAGAAGTATCGGAACTCCATCCCGAGCGTGACGTACTCGTTCAGACCCTGCTCGAACGGCAGCTCGATGTTGCAGCCGACCGATAGGCCACCCCCCTCCAGCGCTCCGCGGTTGGCCGCTTCCATGATCCCCGGGCCGCCGCCGGTGATGATCGCGTAGCCATGCCTGGCGAGCTTGCGTGTCAGTGTCCGCGCCTGGCGGTACGACGGGTCGCTGCGGCCGATGCGTGCCGAGCCGAAGACGCTCACCGCCGGCCCGATCCCGGCCAGCGCGTCGAACCCTTCGACGAACTCTCCCATGATCCGCAGCGCGCGCCACGTGTCGGTCTTCACGAACGAGGTGTCGACCGCCTCCTGGAGCAGCTGCTGGTCCTCGGTCGGTCGCTTCTCGAGGCCACGCAGGACCACCGCGCCGCTGCGGTGTCCAGTGTTCTTCCTGCTGGCCAATTCGGCCACCTCCGATTGCCTGGTCAAGCCCTGAGTATGGTAGGGTGAGCCATCGTTCCGAGGCGACCGCGACGGTTCGCCGTGGCGGCGTCCTGCGGTTGGATGTGCCCCAAGACCGCTACTACGAGGATTCTATTGCCGGACTTCCTGCGCCGTGTCGCCGTGCTGACGCTGGTCAGCGCCGTCGCGGTCAGCCTCCTGGCGCCACTGGCCGCCGGCTCGGCCACGCCCGTCTCGATCGCGTCGCAGAGCCTGCTTGCCGCAGCCGACCGAACGGTCAACCTCGCAGACCGAAGCTCCGCCGTCGGGCGCGAGCGCTCGGCGTCCCTCTCCCTCGCAGCGGTCACCGCGCCGATCGGCCCCGAGACGCTCGGGAATGACCCCGCCCTCGCGAATCCGCCGAGCGTCGTGATGCAGGCCACGCTCTCCTTGCCGAGGCTTCACGGCAAGGTCAGTCCGCCGCCGCCCGCCGGTACCGTGGTCAGCGGGAAGGCGACCTGGTATTGCTGCTCCCGCGGCTGGCGCGGTCAGGCCGTGGTCGCGCTGCCCGGCGCGCTCGGGGGGCACTTCCGCGGGCCGCCCGCCACGTGGTACGTCACCATCTGCGCCGATCGATGCGCCGTCCTGCCGGTGGTCGACTACTGCAGCTGCGCGTGGGGGACCGCGACGCAGAAGGTGGCGGACCTCTCCCCAGAGGCCTGGGCCGCGATCACGGGCACCGGCCTTTCGCGGGGCGTCCTCAAGGTCACCGTCCACTTCGGCGGCTGACCCTGCGGCGCCGGCCCGGCACGCCCGGGCTGGTAGCATCCCGCGGTGCTGCAGCCGCTCCGCATCGGTCACGTCGTGCTCAAGGTGCGCGACCTGGACCGATCCCTCGCGTTCTACCGCGACCTGCTCGGCTTCCAGGTCGTGAGCGAGCTGAGCAACGTGATGATCTTCCTCTCGACCGGCGGCGAGAACCACCACGACCTCGCCCTGCTGCGGGTCGGGCAGCAGGCGCCGTCGCAGGTCCCCGCCGGGGTGGGGCTGTACCACGTGGCGATCCAGCTCGTGGACTGGGAGGCGGTGCGAACCGCCCACGCGCTGCTCACCGAGCGAGGGCTCCTGAAGGGCGCCGTCGATCATGGGGTGAGCCGATCGCTCTATACCGCGGACCCCGACGGCAACGAGATCGAGCTCTATTGCGACGCGCCGCGCGCCGAGTGGGAGGGGCGGGTCGACGAGGTGATGACGGTCAAGCCGCTCGTCCTCGACTGACGATCAGCGCGCGAAGGCGAGGATCGCGAAGCCGATCACCAGGATGAAGGCGATGATGACCACCGTCAGGCGCGCGCCCCAGTTGATGTGTCGCTCGGGGAGCGGCTGGTAGGGCCGGCCGCGGCGCTGCGATCGTCGGGGCATCCGGTCAGCGGCCCCACTCGCGGCGGAGCAGGAAGGGGGTCGTGAGC
This sequence comes from Candidatus Limnocylindria bacterium, assembly GCA_041499395.1. Classification (GTDB taxonomy): domain Bacteria; phylum Chloroflexota; class Limnocylindria; order QHBO01; family QHBO01; genus CF-167. Next base: position 11,956 of record JBGQKH010000044.1, on the reverse strand, counting down.
GCCTCGCGCGTGCCGACCGATCGGAGCTGCTTGCGGACCCGCTTCAACAGCTTGCCGTGGTACGTGCCGTCGCCGTACGGCTCGTGGAGGCGGGCGACGTCCCAGTCGTGCGTGCCCGCGACCGCCGAGGCGGGGAGGTATCGGTCCAGGACGCCCTTCGCCTCGTCGATCGCCACGAAGCGGCGGGGCCGCGACGAGTTGTCGAGCACGGTGAGCAGGTCGTCGAAGCTCACCGCGAGGTCCGTGACGAGCGTCGAGAGGCGCTCCATCGTGCCGGGCATCCGCTCCTGCTTGAAGAGGCCGCCGAGCAGCGCCTTGCGGTCGTCGTCACCCAGGCCTGCAAGCACCTCACGCACGGCCGGGACGCCCCTTGCGGCGTCCGCGACTGGAACCTCGTAGTCGTACAGGTGGACCATCATCGGTGCCGAAGTATCGCGCTGAAGGGGTCGACCAGTACAATCGCCCGCATCTCGCGCCGAAAGCGCCGATCGGTCCCAATGGAGGAGCCACTCCCCCGCATGTTGCTCGACGGCAAGAAGCTGCTCATCACCGGCGTCCTCACCGACGACAGCATCGCGTTCAGCGTGGCGAAGGTCGCGCAGGAGGCGGGCGCCGAGATCCTGCTCACGGGGGTCGGGCGCGGGCTGAGCCTCACCCAGCGCGTGGCTCGGAAGCTCCCCACCACCCCCGACGTGCTCGAGATGGACGTCAACGACTCCGCGCAGATCGAGGCGGTGGCGGCCGAGGCGATGCGCCGCTGGGGAAAGCTGGACGGGGCGCTGCACGCCGTCGGGTTCATGCCGCAGGACGGCCTGGGCGGCAACTTCCTGAACACCCCCTGGGAGAGCGTCGCGTTCGGCTTTCAGACGTCGGCCTACTCCCTCAAGGCGATGGCAACCGGGCTAGTGGAGCCGATGAAGGCGGCAGGCCACTCCTCCCTGGTGAGCCTCACCTTCGACGGGCGATTCGCCTGGCCGATCTACGACTGGATGGGGGTCGCCAAGGCGGGCCTCGAGGCGATCACCCGCTACCTCGCACGCGACCTGGGCGAGCACGGGATCCGGGTCAACACCGTCTCGGCCGGGCCGATCAAGACGATGGCCGGCAAGAGCATCCCCGGCTTCGACCAGATCGCCGACACCTGGCTCAAGCGCGCGCCGCTGGGCTGGGACATGAGCGACGCGACCGCGGTCGGGCAGATGTGCTGCTTCCTGCTCTCGGACTGGGCGGCCATGACGACTGGCGAGATGATCCACGTGGACGGTGGCTACCACGCCATGGGGACCGACATCACCCGCTAGGCCGGCGCACCGCCCGTCGCGCCCTCGTGGGCGAGCAGCCACTCCTTGCGCCAGCGACCGCCGCCGTAGTTGCCGGTCTCGCCGCTCTTCCGCACGACCCGGTGGCACGGGATCACGATCGCGATACGGTTCGCGCCATTCGCGGTCCCGACCGCGCGCTGCGCCCGTGGCCGGCCGACCCGTCCGGCAAGCTCCTCGTAGCTGACGGTCGTGCCGGCGGGAATGCTCCGCAGCACGGCCCAGGTGCGCTCCTGAAAGGCGCTTCCTGGAGCGACCAGCTGCAGCTCGAAGGCCCTGCGTGAGCCGGCGAAGTACTCGTCGAGCTGGACCCGGAGGCGGTCAAGGTTGGGATGACGCCCTGCGACGATGCCACTTCCGACGCGGCGCTCGAGCGTCCGCAGCTGGGTCGGCAGCATGCGTCGGTCGGTGAACTCCGCGAGACAGATGCCCTCGTCCGTCGCCCCGGTGAGCATCGGCCCGAGCGGCGTCTCGACGAGGGTTGTGACGATCGCCCGTGCCCCGGAGCGGCGCCGCCGCGCGGTGCGGGCGGCGGCCAGCACCGGTCGCAGGAGCTCGGCGCGACGCAGCGTTGCCTCAGACAGGTCGCCGCCGTGGGCGGCGAGCGGCTTGCAGCGCAGGCAGGCCCGATAGCCCGCGAAGAGGGCCGCGCGGGCCGATGGAAGGCGCGTTGCGTTCCCCGGGAGGGGCGACGGCGCCGGGCAGCCCGGCCGGCAGAAGATGCCGGTCGTCGAGACGGCGATCACCGATAGGTCAGGGGGAATCGGCTTCATGTCGTGCATGGCAGATGGAACGCCGTGCCGAGCTGATCCGTGAGGTCCCGCCGCTCAAGCGTCATGGGTCTCATAGAGATCCGGGTCGAGGAGCCAGGCCAGCTCGCCGCTCCCCGGCTCTGGGGTGCCGGGGAACTCGACGCAGGCGATCGCTCCCTTGCGCATGCGGACCGCGCGGGCACCAGTCAGCAGGCAGATGGCGCTCGACAGGTCCGGCTCGTGGCCGACGAACATGACCCGGCGCGCGTCGGGGCCCGCCGCCATGGCCCGCGCAAGGTCGGCCCACCCGGCGCCGGGTCGCAGCCGGTCGTCGACCACGGGCGGGTCCGACAGCCGCAGGCCGGCAACCAGCAGCTCGGCGGTCTGGAGCGCTCGCGGCAGGGGTGACGAGATCACCGTATCCGGCCGCAGGTTGATGCGGCGCCAGATCGGGCCGGCGGCCTGGAGGGCGGCAACGCCTGTGGGACTGAGGGTCCGATCGTCGTCGTCGGCCGCCATCGAGTGCGATCCCGCCGACCCGTGGCGCATGAAGTAGAGGATCACCGCGGCGTCAGTCCGGGAAGGCTTCCGGGCCGCGCTCCGCCAGCTCGGCGGCGTGGGCGGCGGCATCGGCCTCGCTCGGGGGGAGCCAGGAGAATGGGTAGCGCGGGTCGTCGAGCTCCGCCGCCTGGCGGGTGAGGCGCAGCGGGTGGAAGGTATCGATCATCACCGCCAGCTCCTCGGTCGCCTCCTTGCCGATGCTCGCCTCGACGGTCCCCGGGTGCGGTCCGTGGGGGATCCCGGCCGGGTGGACCGTGAAGGAGCTGATCTCCACACCGCGGCGGCTCATGAAGTTGCCGGCGACGTAGTAGATGACCTCGTCGCTATTGATGTTCGAGTGGTTGTAGGGCGCGGGGATAGCGAGCGGGTGGTAGTCGAACTTGCGCGGCACGAACGAGCAGACCACGAAGTTCCGCGGCTGGAAGGTGAGGTGGACCGGCGGCGGCTGGTGGACGCGACCGGTGATCGGCTCGAAGTCGGCGATGTTGAAGGCGAAGGGGTACAGATAGCCGTCCCAGCCGACGAGGTCGAACGGGTGGAAGGCGTAGTGGTAGGCGGTCAGCCGGCCGCCCTTCTTGACCTCGACCACGAAGTCGCCGGTCTCGGCGTGGGGCGCCATCTCGGCCGGCGGTCGGATGTCGCGCTCGCAGTAGGGGGCGTGCTCGAGCATCTGCCCGTACTCATTCCGGTACCGCTTCGGCGCCTCGATATGCGACGGGCACTCGAGCCAGAGCATCCGCTGCTCGTCGGCGCCCGGCACGACCCGGTAGGTGGTGCCGATCGGGATCACGAGGTAATCGCCGGGGCCGTAGTCGATCGGCCCGAAGACGGTCTCCAGGGTCCCGTGCCCCTCGTGGACGTAGAACATCTCGTCCATCTCGCCGTTGCGGTAGAAATGGTCCATGCCGGATGCGGGGCGGACGACGCCGAAGGTGACGTCGGCGTTGTAGAAGAGCGGGATGCGGCCGCTCACCGCGTCACCGGCGATCGGCACCCCCGCGGAGTTGATCAGGTGGTGCCGATGGGGGCCGGCCTCGTCATCGGCCCAGGGCTCGAGCGCCACGTCGCGAACCTTCTCGATCCTGTTCGTCTGTGTCGGCGGCGTGAGGTGGTAGAGGAGGCTCGCCTTTCCGGAGAAGCCCTCGACGCCGAAGAGCTCCTCGGCGTACAGGCCGCCATCCGGCTTGCGAAACTGCGTGTGGCGCTTGTGCGGCACCTGGCCGCGCTGGAAGTAGAACACGGTGGGGGCATTCTAGGGCGCGGCAGCAGCCGAGCCGGCGCAATCCGCGGTGCTACACTTAGTTGCGTCTGCAACCATAAGCGGCGAATCGCCGCCCCGGGAGAGCCACTCGATGTTCAATATCACCCGCCTCAACCACGCCGTCCTCTGGGTCCGCGACGCGGATAAGGCCGCCGACTTCTACCACCGCGTGTTCGGGTTCGAGGAGCTCGAGCGGCCGGAGGGGATGCGCGCCGCCTTCATGCGCTCGCCGACCGGTGGCAACCACCATGACCTGGGCCTCTTCGAGGTGGGAGCGGCCGCGCCCCGTCCTCCGCGCGGCTCCGTCGGCCTCTACCACCTCGCCTGGGAGGTGGCCACGATCGAGGACCTGGCCGCCGCGTCGAAGGCGCTCTCCGAGGCCGGCGCGCTCGGCGGCGCGAGCGACCACGGCGTGAGCAAGTCGCTCTACGGGCGTGACCCCGATGGCAACGAGTTCGAGGTGATGTGGCAGGTCCCGCGCGCGGCATGGGGCGAGTACGCCGATTCGGGCGTGGTGATGCCGCTCGACCTCGAGGCCGAGCTGAAGCGCTGGGGAGCCGGCTCGACCGTCCAGTAGGCGGCCACGGGAGCCGCCTTCGGTACACTCGCAGCGGAGTGTCGAACCCGATCCCGGTCGTCCTCTCCGACGCGCACCTCGCCCACGCCGGGCTGATCGAGCTGGCCGGCGGGCGAGAGATCCCATGCTGGGAGTCGCCCGAGCGGGCGGTGGCGATCGAGGCCGAGCTGCGGGCGCGTGGCAACTGCTCGTTTGAGGCGCCGACCGCGCATGGGCGGGGGCCGATCCTCGCCGTCCATGACGCCGGTCTCGTCGAGGTCTTCGAGCACGCCTGGACCGATGCGCTCGCGGCCGGCGCGACGGACGGCCAGCACCCGCTGATCCCGGACACCTACCTGCTGGCGGCCTATCCGGGGTCGATGCGGCTCGGCGGACTGCCCTCCGGCGCTCATCATCGGCTCGGCGCCTACCTGTTCGATACAGCCACCCCGATCGTGGCTGGGACCTGGGGCGCAGCGCTGGCGGCCGTCGACGTGGCGCTCACCGCCGCGGAGCGGGTGGTGAGCGGCGCGCCGCTCGCCTACGGGCTCTGCCGGCCGCCGGGACACCATGCCGCGCGCGGCATGCTGGGCGGCTACTGCTACTTCAACAATGCGGCGATCGTTGCTGAGTGGCTGCTGCGGGAGGGCGGCGCGCGCCGGGTGGCGATCCTCGACATCGACTATCACCACGGCAACGGGACGCAGCAGATCTTCTGGGAGCGCCCCGACGTCCTCTACCTCTCGCTCCACGCCGACCCGGCCCGCGCCTATCCGTACTACTCGGGCTACGCGTCCGAGACCGGGGGAGGCGACGGCGCCGGGATGAATCGCAACTGGCCGCTCGGCGCCCACACCACGCTCGATGGCTACGTGACCACACTGGCGGAGGCGCTCCGGCTCGTGGCGGTCTTCTCCCCCGACGCGCCGCTCGTCATCTCCGCCGGATTCGATACGTTCGAGGACGACCCGATCGGCGACCTCGCGCTGCGCACCCCCGACTTCGGGGAGATCGGGGGGCTGATCTCGGCCCTCGGCATGCCGGTTGTCGTGCTCCAGGAGGGCGGCTATGCGGTCGAGGCGCTCGGCGCGAATGCCCTCGCCCTGCTGACCGGGCTGCGCGGCGCGTGACCGCTCGGTCGCCCAGCCGGCCGCTCTGGCCGGCCTACCTGGCGACCTTCACCTTCACCCTCGGCCAGTGGGCGTCGGGAGTCGTCATCCCGCTCCACGTCCAGCATCTCGGCGGCTCGCTGACCGAGGCGGGCACGATCGCGGCCATCCGCTTTGGCCTGGGCGCGATCTTCAGCCTCCCGTTCGGCGCCGTCGCCGACGCGTGGGGAACCCGCCGCACGCTGATCGTGGCGGTCCTCGGGAGCGCGGCGGTCAACCTGGTCCCGATCGGCGCCGAGGCGACCCACAGCATCCTGCCGCTCTACGCCTGGGCGGTCCTCTCCGGGCTCACCTCGTCGCTCTTCCTGCCGGCGATCGGCGCGTACGTGGCGGGCAGCGCCCACGAGGCGCGGCGTGGATCGGCCTTCGGCTGGCTGACCCTCGGCACGCACACCGGGATTGCCACCGGTCCCGCAGTCGGCGGGCTGGCGTGGCAGCACCTCGGCATCCCGCAGACCTACCTGGTCGCGACGGCGCTGGCGCTCGCGGCGCTGGCCGGACCGATCCTCCTGCGCGGCGGGGTCCGCGCCCGGGCGCAGGTGCGGGGAATGCGCGCCATGGTCGGGTCGCTGGCGAGGGACCGGGTCATCGTCGGGTGCTGGGTGGCTGGCCTCGGGATCGGGCTGCCGTGGGGCGCGGTGAGCGGCCTCTTCCCCCTCTTCGGCACCTCGCTCGGCCTCGCCGCGGGATCGATCGGCCTGTTGCTCGCGCTCCAATCGGTGACCAACGGGCTCTCGCGCGTGCCGCTCGGCCGGCTGATCGACCGTCGTGCCGTCCCGCCGCTGGCGATGGCCGGTGGCTGCATCGTCTACGCCGCGATCACCTCGCTGCTTGGCCTCCAGACGGGCCCGCTGGGGATCGCGGCGATCTTCATGACCGGCATCCTGGCGCTCGCCTTCACGCTGATGATGATCCAGGTGGTCATCAGCGAGCGCGCCCCGGCGGAGCTGCGCGCGACCGGGCTGGGCGGATACTCGACCGCCCTCTCGGCGGGGCTCGGACTCGGCCCGTTCGTGGCCGGTGCGGTAGCGCAGGGGAACGGCTTTGCGCTCGGCTACGGCAGCGTGGCGGCCATGGGCGCGCTGGTGGCCGTGGTCGCGGCCCTCCTCCTGCGCGGCGCGCGGCGGGTCAGCCCCTGAGGATCTCCGCGAAGGCGACCGGGTCCACGTTGCCGCCGCTGATGACGATGACCCGCTGGTCGTCGCCGTCCGGCTGGGGTGCCGCGCCCGACAGGTGAGCAGCCATCCCGGCGGCCCCGGAGGCCTCCACCACCAGGCGCCCGCGGGCGGCAAGCTGCCGCATCGCGTCGGCCATCTGCTCCTCGCTGACGGTGACGATCTCGTCCATGAACCGGCGCAGGTGGAGGAACGGCAGCCAGCCAAGCTTCTCGACACGCAGCCCGTCCGCCATGGTCCGGGTGGTGAGTGACCCGTCCCAGCGGACGATCTCGCCCTTGGCCAGGGACTCGCGCGCGTCGGCGGCCAGCTCCGGCTCCACCCCGATCACCCGCGCATGCGGCGCGAGCGACTTGATGGCGGTCGCGATCCCGGCCGACAGCCCGCCGCCGCTGACCGGGATGAGGACGCTCGTGACGCTAGGCAGGTCCTCGGCGATCTCGAGGCCGCAGGTGCCCTGCCCCGCGATGATCCGGCGGTCGTCGTACGGCTCGATCATGACCCGTCCGTCGCGCGCCACCAGCTCAAGGGCGACCGCGTGCCGCTCCTCCCCGGTTCGCCCAGCGAAGACCACCTCGGCCTCGTCGCGGCGCACCCCGGCTACCTTGACCGGCGGCGCGTCCTCCTGCATCACGATCGTGGCGTGGGCGCCGAGCAGGCGCGCGGCGCGCGCCACCGCCTGCGCGTGGTTGCCGGACGAGTAGGTCACCACCCCCCGGGCGCGCTCCTCGACGGTGAGCGAGGCGACCGCGTTGTAGGCGCCTCGCATCTTGAACGCGCCGACCGGCTGGAGGCTCTCCGGCTTGAGCCAGGTGCGATCGTCCCAGCGCAGGAGCGGCGGGCGAAGGGCCACTCCCCGGATTCGCGCGGCGGCGGCACGGATCTCGTCGATCGTCACCAGCTCCAGCCCGTCGAGCTGATCGGCATGCTCCTCGAGATGTCCCAGGACGAAGCGCTCGAGGATCGACGGGAGGCTCGTCTCCCCCAGCGTCGGGTGCAGGCCAACGACCATCCAGGCATCGTCCGGGAGGGCCGCCAGCTCGCTCGACAGCTCGGCGAGCTGGGCGGTGCCGCGTCGCAGCAGATCCGCCGGCGCCGTTCGCCGCTCCCGCTCGATCGGCTCCGTGCGGCTCGGATCGGTCTTCAGGCGTCCGAAGGGGATCGGCCCCGCCTCACCCGCGGCGCGGTCGGCGAGGATCCGGCGCATCTGGTCGAGCCAGTAGCCCGGGAACTCGGCGAGGTGGGCCCACACCTGCCCCGCCTCCCAGCGCTCGCTGGCGCCGGGATCGGGATCGCTCAGGCCGGGTGGCAGCGGTCGCGCGGCGTGCTCCGCCAGGCGTCGCTCCACGGCGGCGAGGCGGCCGAGCGCCGCAGTCACGGTCTCGCTGGTCATCGCTCCGCCGGTCGGTCCACGATAGGCGTGGTCAGGGTCCCCAGCCGCTCGATCGTCAGCGCGACCAGGTCACCCGGCTCGAGCCAGCGCCCGAAGCGCTCGTCCTTGACCTCGAGCAGGCAGCCGGTGCCGACCGTCCCTGAGCCGATCAGGTCGCCGGCCTGGAGGCGCACGTCGGCGCTGGCGCGCTCGATCATGGCACCGAAGCCGAACTGGGCGTCGGCCCACGTCCCGCGCGAGATCACGACCCCGTTGACGGCGGCGCTCATCTCGAGATCGTAGCCATTCCCCTCGCGGGCGTCGGCCAGCTCGTCGGGGGTCACCAGCCACGGACCGATGGAGGTGGCGAAGTCCTTTCCCTTGGCCGGGCCCAGTCGCACGGTCGTCTCCTCGCGCTGGAGGTCGCGCGCGCTCCAGTCGTTGAAGACCAGGTACCCGCCTATCGCCTCCTCGCCGCGAGCCGCGCCCAGGTCGTGCGCGGGCGTGTCGATGAGCGCAGCCACCTCGAGCTCGTAGTCGAGCTCGTGCGAGGCGGCGGGTCGCCAGACCGGCTCATCGGGACCGCGGATCTCCGAGACGTTGCCGAAATAGAAGATCGGGATCCGATACCACGCCTCGGGCACCGTCCCGCCGCGACGCTCCCACATCGTCCGGACGTGCCCTTCGAACGCGTAGAAGTCACGCAGGCTCGGCGGCCGCAGGATCGGCGGACCGAAGACGAGGTCCGCAGCCGCGGCGATCGCCTCGTCGTCATCGGTCGCCTTCGCGTAGCCCTCGACGATCTCCGCGAGTGCTTCGACGCGCAGGCCGCGGGCCAGGTGGTCGTCGAGCGTCGTGATCGGCTGCCGGAAGATCGCCGAGTTGTGGGCCCGTCGAGGGTCCTCCACGACCAGCCCCTGGCGCCCCTCGTCGAGCAGCAGCCAGCGCTGCCCTTCGGCATCCCGTGCCGCGGCCAGCCGCCACTTCGTGCCCGCGGCGGCATTCCGTTCTCGAACGTGGGCGATCTTCATGGATCGTCGAGTCTAGGGGCGTCGTGCCACAATCGCGCATCTCCTCCGCCGCCTGATCTCGATGCGAGGACCGCGCGATGGCAAAGCTCCAGCACAAGGCCTTCGACGCGCCCGACGAGGTGCGTCCGTTCGAGCTCGGTGGCGGTCGTAACGAGATCTTCGAGCTCGACGAGTTCGTGATCGGGGAGTGCATACCGGCGAGGTCGAGCACGTGCCGGGGAACGTCCGGGGAGTTGCGGTCCACACCGCCGCCCGGATCATGGCCCTGGCCGGGGCCAACGAGGTGTTCGTGTCGGGCGCGACCATGGAGCTGGCGGCGGGATCGGGCCTCACCTTCGAGTCGAGGGGGGTCACGCCCTCAAGGGGATCCCCGGGGAGCGCGAGGTCTTCGCGGTGACCCCCTAGTCGGGGACGGGCCGGAATCCGGAGCAGGCCAGGTTCATGCGGGCAAACCCGCCCTCGCCGGGCGTCACGTAGGCCAGCTGCTCGACCAGGTACCACCCATCGGGCTCGTGCTCGTGGATGCGGTAGTTGATGCGCACGCGGTCCGCCACCGCGTCGACCTCCCGGGACACGAGCTCGGTGACGTCGGCGGCGCCGAACCACCTGGCGATCTGCTCGGCAGCGGCCGTGCCGCCCGACTTCTCGCGAAACGGATGCTCCTCGTTTGCCACGACGGCCAGGAACCGCGCGTCGGGGGCAAAGCAGCTCGCCACCGCCTCCCAGTCGTGCGCCACGATGGCATCGACGAACCGATGGCCGAGCGCCACCGTGTCCTTCATCGGGCTAGAGGTTGCCGCGCTTCTCCTGCTCACGCTCGATCGCCTCGAAGAGCGCCTTGAAGTTGCCGACCCCGAAGCCGTGGGACCCGTGCCGCTCGATGATCTCGAAGAAGAAGGTCGGGCGGTCCTGCACCGGCTTGGTGAAGATCTGGAGCAGGAAGCCCTCCTCGTCGCGGTCGGCCTCGATCCCCAGCTGCTCGAGCGTGGCCATCGGGATCCCCACGTCGCCGACCCGATCCGCGAGGGTCGCGTAGTACTCGTGCGGGAGGCCGAGGAACTCGACCCCTCGCGAGCGCAGGGCACGAACCGTTCGCACGATGTCTTCGGTGCGCAGGGCGATGTGCTGGGTGCCCGCCTCGCGGTAGTAGTCGAGGAACTCCTGGATCTGGCTCTTCCGCTTCCCGGCCGCGGGCTCGTTGATCGGGAACTTGATCCGCCCGTTGCCCGACTGCATCACCTTGCTCATCAGGGCGGAGTACTCGGTGTGGATCACCTTGTCGTCGTAGTGGATCAGCTGGCTGAAGCCGAGCACATCACGGTAGAAGTCGACGAACCGGTTCATGTCCCCCAGCTCAACGTTGCCGACGCAGTGGTCCACCTCGAGCAGCTGCTGCCCGGTGGCCGCGGGCGCGGGTCGTGCGACGCGGCGATAGCCGGGGGCGAAGGCGCCGTGGTAGTCGCTCCGGTCGACGAACGAGTGGAGCACCTCGCCGTAGGTGTGGATCGCCGAGCGGCGGAGGACCCCCTTCTCGCCGTTCAGGTCGGTCGGCTCGAGGGCCGAGATCGCGCCGCGCGCAGTCGTCTCACGCCAGGCGGACGCCACGTCGTCGACGGCGAAGGCGATGTCGTGCACCCCGTCGCCATGCCGCTTCACGTGCTCCGCGAGCTCGCCGGTGTCGGTGAGCGGGGCGGTGAAGACGAAGCGAATGTCGTTCTGGATCATCACGTGGCTGGCGCGGTCGCGAACCCCCGTCTCGAGGCCGGCGTAGGCGACCGGGGTGAATCCCCACAGGGCCCGATAGTAGGCAGCGGCCTGCTTGGCGTTCCCAACCCAGAACTCGACGTGGTCGATCCCCTTCAGGGGAAGGAAGTCGGCCGCCGCGTCGGTGGCGGCGGGGCGGGCAAGGGTATCGGTCATGGGCTGCATGCTACCCCGCGGTCATACGCTCAGCCAAGGTCGGCGGTGAGCACGACCTCGATCATTCGATCCACCGCCGCGTTGAGCTGCTCCGCGCTCAGGTAGGTGTGCTCCTGGTTCGCCTCGCCGCTGTCGATGTCGACGACCACGCCCAGGCAGGCGGCCTGCGCGCCGCGGCTGGCCGCGAGGTAGAAGAGCACGCTCGCCTCCATCTCCACGGCGAGTGCGCCCGCGTTCCGCCAGGGGGCCACGAAGTTCGGGTCCGGGTGATAGTGGCTGAAGACGTCGATGGTGGCAATCGGTCCCACCCGGAACGGGACGCCGAGCCGCTCGGCGGAATGGACGAGCGCGTGCGTCAGGGCGAAATCGGCCGCGGGGGCATACGGCTTCCCACCCATGAAGGTCTGCGTGGCGCCGTCGGTCGGGCTCGACGCCGTGGCGATCACGATCGAGCCGAGCTCGATGTCGGCCCGCAGCGCCCCGGTCGTCCCGACCCTGACCAGCTGACGCGCCCCGAGCCGCAGCAGCTCCTCGGTCACGAGCGCAATCGACGGTGCACCCATCCCGGTCGTCTGGACGCTGACCGGGCGGCCGTTCACCGTTCCGGTGTAGCCGAGCAGCCCGCGGTTGGCGTTCACCTGGCGGGTCGCTTCCAGTCCGCCGTCGAAGCGCGAGGCGATGAGGGTGGCACGCGCCGGGTCACCGGGGAGGAGCACCAGCGGGGCGTAGTCGCCCGGCTCGGCGTGGAGGTGGATCTGCGGCATCGGCGATAGGGTAGCGCAGCGACCTGTAGCATCCGGTCGATGTCGACGCCCAACCCCGACCTCGCCTTCGCCGTGG
>JBGQKH010000043.1:0-15315 GCA_041499395.1 Candidatus Limnocylindria bacterium | reverse complement strand
CATCATCAACATCATCCCGATACCCCACACCCCCCACATTCCCCACATCGGATGCATGCCCGGCCCCCACTCGTATGGCCGGCCTTGCGCCGCGGCCAGGGAGGGCCACAGCCATGTCGTGATCCCAACGAATGCGCGCTGTACCTGTTTCATGTCATCTTCCTCCTTCTCGTATCGCCACAGCAATGTCAACCGGCCCATCACGGAGCGGCCCGGGCGCGCCCCCGCGGCACCTCGGCCTGCTCCACGAGCATGGCCACGAAGGCCCGGGCCCCCGCCGACAGGGTCCGCGCCTCGCTGTGGATGGCGTGGAAATGCCGGCGGATGCGCAAACCCCGAAGTCGGACCGAGGCCAGGCGGTGACTGGCCACCTCGCCCCGCACCGCATGGACCGAAACGAAGGCGACGCCGAGGCCGGCCATCACCGCCTGCTTGATCGCCTCGGTGTGGTTGAGCTCCATGCCGACCCGCCAGCGCACCCCCGCCCGCTCGAGTGTGCGCTCGGTGACCTGCCGGGTGGCCGAGCCCTCCTCGCGCACGAGCAGCGGCTCCTCGGCGAGGCGCGCCGGGGCCACCTCGCGGGACCGCGCCCAAGGATGCCGCCGGCCCACCACCAGCACCAGCTCGTCGACGAGACCCGCCGCCAGGCATTCTTCCCCGGGGGCGAGCCCGTGCCCACCCACGACCGCGAGATCCAGCTCGTGCGCGCGGACCGCCTCTTCCATCACCCGCGAGTTGGCGATCCGCAGCCGCAGCTCGATACCGGGGTAGCGGCGCCGGAACCGGCCGATGAGCGCGGGCAGCACGTAGATACCCGGCGTCGTGCTGGCGCCAATCAGCAGAGAGCCGCGCTGCAGGCCCTGAAGCTCCCCGACCACCTCGCGGGCATCGGCCAGCGTCGCGAAGACCCGCTGGGCGCGCTCCTCGACTAGGCGGCCTGCCTCCGTCAGGGCGATCCCCCGTCCAAGCCGATCGAAGAGCCGCGCGCCGAGCTCCCGCTCGAGCTCCCGGATGTGCTGGGAGAGGGCGGGCTGACTGGTGTGCAGCGCCTCGGCCGCGCGCCGATACCCCTGCGCCCGGGCAATGGCGAGGAACACCTCGAGCTGACGGAGCGTCACGGCGGTAAGTCTAGCCTTATCGCTCCATTAAGAAAACGGTATTGGCGCCTATCGCCCCGGCCGCGTAAGAGTGCACCCAGCGAGCCGCCCCACGGACGGGCGGCAGGAGGCCACTCATGATCTTCCGACAGTTCCTCGCCCCCAAGACGGGCTGCGCCAGCTACCTCTTCGGCTGAGGGGGCGCAGCCAGCTGCGCTGTGGTGGATCCACAGCACGAGATCGAGCCCTATGTCGAGGCGGCCGCAGAGAAGAACATGCGCATCACCCACATCTTCGAGACGCACGTGCAGGCGGACCACGTGTCGGGCGCCCGGCGGCTGGCGGTCGTCACCGGCGCGCCGGTGCTCGTGCACACCTCGGCGCCGGTCGCCTTCCCGCACGTGTCGCTGGAGGACGGTGAGGAGCACGAGCTGGGCAACGTCCGGATCACCGTGCTGCACACGCCCGGCCACACGCCGGACGGCGTTTGCCTCGTCGTGACCGATCGGACGCGGGGACCCGAGCCGTGGTTCGTGCTCACCGGCGATACCCTCTTCGCCGGCGGCGTCGGCCGGCCCGATCTGCTCGGGCACGGCGCGGAGACCCAGCTCGCCGAGCAGCTCTATGACAGCCTCTATGGCCGACTCCTCAAGCTCCCCGACCACCTCGAGGTGTTCCCGGCGCACTTCGGCGGCTCGGCCTGTGGCAAGGGCTTGAGCGGCAAGCCCGGGTCCACCATCGGCTTCGAGCGCCGGTTCAACCCGGCGCTCCAGTTCCCCTCGAAGGCCGAGTTCGTCCGCTTCGTCCTCGCCGATCTGCCGCCCCAACCCGAGGCCTTCGCCGAGCACCGCCGCCAGAATCTTGGCCAGGCGTGAGCCCGCCCCGGCTGGGCCTCCGGGAGAACCTGCCCCAGTTCTCCCTGCTCGTCCTGCTCAACGCCTTCGTGGGCGGGATGGTCGGCCTCGAGCGGACGGTGCTCCCGCTCCTCGGCGAGCAGGAGTTCGGGCTCACCTCGAAGACCGCGATCACCTCGTTCATCGTGAGCTTCGGGATCACGAAGGCCATCATCAACCTCGTCGCCGCCCGGCTCTCCGATCGGATCGGCCGCAAGCCGATCCTCGTCGTGGGCTGGCTGCTGGCCCTGCCGGTCCCCTTTCTCATCATCCTGGCGCCGGCCTGGTGGTGGATCGATCTCGCCAACGTGCTGCTCGGCGCCAACCAGGCGATGGCGTGGTCCATGACCGTCATCATGAAGATCGATCTGGTGGGGCCGCGGCGCCGGGGCCTCGCCCTCGGGCTGAACGAGTTCGCGGGCTATTTCGCGGTGGGCGCGATGTCGTGGATCAGCGGCTACATCGCGGCCTACTCGGGACTCCGTCAGCCGTTCTACCTCGGCATCGGCATCGCGATCATTGGGCTACTGCTCTCCGTGTTGGTGATTCGCGAGACGCGCGGGTATGTCGCTCTCGAGGCGCCGAGCACCCCCCACGGCCCGCGGCCGCCCGGTCTCGGACGCATCTTCTGGGTGACCAGCGCCGGGAACCTGAGCCTCTTCGCCGCGTGCCAGGCCGGCCTCGTGAACAACCTCAACGACGGCATGTCCTGGGGCCTGTATCCGCTCTTCTTTGCCGCGTACGGGCTGCCCATCGAGCGCATCGGGACCGTCAAGGCCGTCTACCCGGCCGTCTGGGGCCTCCTCCAGGTGGCCACCGGCCCACTCTCCGACCGCTGGGGGCGCAAGGGCCTCATCGCCTGGGGCATGATCGTGCAGGCCGGCGGGATCTGGCTGACCGTGCTCGTGCCCAACTATGCCGCCTGGATCCTCGGCGCCGTGCTCCAGGGCCTCGGGACCGCCATGGTCTATCCCACGCTGCTGGCGGCGATCGTGGACCATGCGCACCCCACGTGGCGCGCCTCGAGCCTCGGCGTCTACCGGTTCTGGCGTGACCTCGGCTACGCCGTGGGCGCGCTGCTCTCGGGCCTCATCGCCGACGCGATCGGCCTCGGGGCGGCCATCCATGTGGTGGCGGTGCTCACGCTGGCGTCGGGGCTCGTGGTGGCCGCGACCATGCGGGGGCCCGCGCCGACGCCAATCCCGACCCGGTGAGGACGGCGGGCGCCGGCTCCTTCGATCCCGCGGCGTACGACGCGTGGTTCCAGACCCCGGTGGGGCGCCTGACCGATCAGCTCGAGCACGAGGCCGTGCGCGCGCTCTTGCCGGAACCCGCCGGAGTTGCCCTCGACCTGTCGTGCGGCACCGGCAACTATGCCCTGGACTTGGCCGAGCGCGGATGGCAGGTGATCGGCATCGACCTGGCCCCCGCCATGCTCGCGGCGGCGCGACGCAAGGCGGCCGCGCGGCGCTCGTCTGCCTGGTTTGTGGCCGGCGATGCCGGCGCGTTGCCGCTCCGTGACCACAGCATCCGGCTTGTGACCTTCATTCTCGGCCTCGAGTTCATCGCGGAGCCTCTTCGAGCCTTGCGCGAGGTGCGACGCGTCCTCCCGCCGCGTGACGGGGTCGCCATCGTCGCCATCCTGGCTCCCTCGGGCGCGTGGACCCGCTGGCGACGCCTCAAGCAACGCTTCGTCGACTCCGTATGGCAGCGGGCAAGCTTTCGTTCCGAGGCCACGATCCGTCAAGCCGCCGAGACCGCAGGCCTGCGGCTGGCCGGACGCCGCGCGGCCGTCTACTACGTGCCCACGCCCAGCCCCGTCCGATGGCTGCAATGGTGGGAGCGGACGGCGGCGCGCCGGTTCCCAGCGCTCGCAACCTTCGTCGCGCTCCGGTTCGAGCCGGAGCCCCTTCGACCAGAGCCACGTCGGCCCATGGCTTCATAGCGGTCGCAAGCGCTGCCGGACAGGCCCTTTCTGCGAGAGGACTTGACTCTCCCCTGAAGGGGAGGGTGTAGCATCCTTCGCCGAGAGGGCACGTCACGTCCCCGAAGGAGATCGACAATGGCAGATCCCGTGAGGATCGGTGAGGCCGCCCGGCGGTCAGGGTTTACCGTCAAGGCTCTGCGCTATTACGATCTTCAAGGGCTTCTACCGCCGTCGGCGCGAAGCTCGAGTGGCTATCGACTCTACGACGACGTAGACCTCCACCGGCTCGAGTTCATTCGCCAGGCGAAAGCGCTGGGGCTCGCACTGGACGAGATCCGCAAGCTCGTCGAAGCGGCGCGGTCCCAGGACGTGTCCACCCGCCATCGACTGCGCCGCGTCCTCGCGGAGCACATCGCGCACATCGCGCACAAGATCACGATGCTGAATCGCCTCCGACGGGAGCTCGAGCGGCACCGGCGCAACCTTCCCCGTTCTCGATCAGGGGGCCCTGGCTATTGTTCCTGTCTCCGCCCGAACGGCAAGGCAGTGGCGGCGCGAAGTAAGACTGGGACGTGAGAGCAGAAGGTTCCGTCGGATTGGGTGAACCGCGGCCGAGTACGGATCGCCGGCTGCCGCTCGAGGTGCTCGCGGCCGCCTTCCTGTTCAACCTCGGCCAGGGCGTGCTGCGGCCGTCGCTGCCGCTGTTCCTCCAGAAGATGTTCGCCGCGAACTATCGGATGGTCACGGCGATTCCCGTCGCCTTCGGCGCCGGACGATGGGTCGCCAACCTCCCCACCGCCTATTTGCTGGATCGCATCGGACGGCGGGCTCTCATCGTGGGAGGCCTGCTCGTCATCGCGATCAGCGATCTCGCCTGTGCGGTCACCCCGATCTACAGGCTCTTCCTCGGCCTTCGCGGGGTCGCCGGCGCCGGATGGGCCATGTTCGGCACGATCGCGACCACGACGATGGTGGACCGCTCGGCGACCGACCAGCGCGGCCGGCGCGTCAGCATCTTCCTGATGACGGAGACGCTCGGGCTGCTGCTCGGCACCGCTGCCGGTGGCTGGCCCTACCAGAACCTGGGTGTGGTGAGCCCGTTCGTCCTTGAAGCAGGTTGCATGTTCGCCGCCGCGCTGGCCGTGGTCTCCTACCGGACGGAAGCGTTGGACACGGACCCCTCGGCGCCCGCAGCCGCGCAAATGGGGCTCCGTTTCGGATCGATCCTTCGGGCACCCGGGGTGCTGCTGATGAGCCTCACGAACGCGGCCTTGACGGCCATCCACACTGGAGTTGTGGTCTTCCTCTTTCCGCTGTACGTCGTCGAGCGCGCGGGCCTACGTCCCTCGGCGATCGGCTGGATCGTCAGCCTCAACGTGCTTGGGCGACTCGTCGGCCTCTGGCTCGGGGGCAAGGTCTCGGACCGGTCCGGACGCTTGGCGGTGCTCGTGCCCGGGCTGCTCAGTTACGGCGCGGTGCTCGCGACCCTCACGGTCCTGGCGCATCCCGTCCTGCTCGCGCTCTGGAGTCTCTTCCTCGGGGCGGCCGGAGGCCTGGTGGCCGGGCTGCCAACGGTCGTCATCGGAGACCGGGTCGCAGCTCCGCTTCGCGGGATCGCGATTGGATGGATGCGAACGGTAACCGACGGCGGATTTCTCGTGGGGCCCTTGGTCATGGGCGCGGTGGCAGACGCGTTCGGGCTCGCCGCCCCGTTCGTGGCTGCCGGCGCGCTGACCGGTGTGCTCGCAGGGGCGTGCCTCCTGGACCGAGGCGCCACATGACCGGGCGGAAGCGGATCCTGGTGATCACCGCGCATCCTGACGACGCTGACGTGCACGCCGGCGGTACCCTTGCGCGGTGGGCCGACGAAGGCCACGAGGTGCACTCGGCGATCCTCACGCGGGGCGACAAAGGCCACGATGATCCGCGCATGACCCCGGAGAGGGTTGCTCCGTTGCGCGAGGCTGAGCAGCGCGCGGCGGCCGAGATCCTCGGGGTCGCGCAGCTGACGTTCTTCGGCTATGCCGACGGCGATCTCGCATGGGCTGGGCCTCAGCTCACCGAGGATCTGACACACCTGATCCGGGTGGCGCGCCCGGACATCGTGGTCACCCATGATCCATTCGCCGGCGCACCGGGGTACCGGCAGTTCCAGCTCCACCCTGACCATCGAGCGGTTGGTACCGCAGCCCTCGACGCGCTCGTGAACCGCGCACCCGGCCCGCTCTTCTACCCGGCCCATGCCGCTCAGGGGATCCGGCCTCATCGCGTGGGCGAGATTCTCCTGATCATGGGCGACCATCTGGACCATCTCGTCGATATCACCGTTACCTTCGAGCGCAAGGTCAGGGCGGTGCTGGCGCACGCAAGTCAGTTCGGCCGCCGAAGCGACTTCCCGGGCTTCCTCCGTCGCTGGGCCGAGCGCGTGGGCGAACCATCGCAGGTACCACTGGCCGAAGGGTTCAAGCGCCTCGTGCCGTGATCGCGCGGTCCCTTCCTCCCGCTGCCAACTCGTGCACGACCTCGTATTGATCTTCGCCGCGTGGCTGCGGGGTCCGCACGCTTGAGGCAATGCGGCCGTCCAGCATTCGGTACACTCGGTCGAACCCGGTGAGCATTCGCTCGTCGTGAGCGACCAAGGACGACACGATGGCGACGTCGATCGCGGACGACGCAAGCACCTACTCGCCGGCGAGGATACAGTCGTTGACGGTCAGAACACCGGCGTCGGGACAGTACCCCAGCCGCTTCCTGGCGGCGTATCCCGGACGGTGAGAATCTCGCCGGTGTGGAGGTGAACATCGATGAAGAACATCGGACGTCTCGTGACGGCAATCCCGAAGTCATCCACCGGCGACTCGAGACTCCGACCGCGCGCGGACACGTCGACGAAGATGATCCGGCGCTTCAGCGCGGGGCTCTCGTGCATGGCGACCCCGGGGCCCATCGCCCCTGGATGGCCATGCCCTGTCGCGAGGTGCGACGCCGGATGAAGCACGTAGTCCGTGATCATGCGCACCGTGGCGTGTTGGGCGAAGAGCTTCCACTCCTCCCCGGTGTCCGCGATCATGCCCTGCATCGTGTAGTCGATCGGGACGAAGTACGCGAGGACGCGACCGGGGTGATCTCGGGCGGCGCCGAGCCTGGCGGCGACGGGTGGGTCCTTGAGCACCTCGGGCAGGACCTCCCGCGCCGCCGTCAAGTCCTCGGGCGTGATGGTGATGACGTCCACCGGCCCGACGGAGCCCAGCGGCAGATGGCGGACGGTATAGGCGCGCGCCACGAAGCCGGAGCCGACACTGAGCACGAGCAGGGCCACGAGGATCGCGAGCCCCCGGCCGATGGTGAGAGGCCCCGGCGCCGCGGGCAGACGCGGCTGGATCCAGGGCAGGCGTGGGAAGAACATGCCGGTCCGCTCGATGAAGCCTCGATAACCGTCTCCGAAGCGGGCGAGCATGCGCCGCTCTTCGTCCCTTGCAAGCAGGTAGTAGAGGAACAGCATCACGGCGAGGAGGACGAGCGTGAGGAACCGGGGCCACAAGATGGCGAGGCCGAACCCCGACACGGCAAGGGCAAGATACTGCGGGTGGCGGATCCCCGCGTAGAGGCCCCGTGTCGCGGGACCCGTCCGAAGGAGCTTACCCGCGTAGACCTGGACCGCGCAGACGAGGAAGACGGCCACGCCCACGACGAACGCCACCGACCCGAGCACCCGGATGGCGCGCAAGGCTGGATCGGGTGAGATGACCATATGCGGGAGGAAGAACGCGGTGAGCCAGCGTGTGGCCGGCGAGCGATCGAGCGCCAGGAGGACCGGGTTGAACACCGCGTAGAAGAAGAGCGCGAACGGGCTGATCATGATCACGATCTCGAGGGCGACGACGAAGGAGAGGACGATCGCGCCCCGTGCGGCGAAGCGTCGTCCCACACCTGCGTCCGCACGCTGCTCGGTGCCCTGAGCCTGTTCCGTTGGGATGGTCGCTTTCACCGCCACCTCCTTGCAATGGCACGGCGAGAGCCCAGCGGCAATGCCGAGGCGCTCGTCTCTCCACCGGAGATCATGCCGGAAGCCGAGGCAGCCGGGCGATGACTTAAGTCACAGACGCGGAGCCCCCCGGCTATCCTTCTCGAGGGAAGTGCTGCCCCGGCGGGTGGGACGAGCCTTCCGCGCCGGGACATGGCCGCCCGTAGATGGGTGGTGTCTCCTCTCCCGCAGCCCCCGCCAGTCCCACCTGCTCACCCACCCGCATACCAAGGGCAGTGAGGACGACGCTGACGATCGGTCTCCCGTGGCACATCGTGTTCATGCTCACGCCGAGAAACAGGGGTGCCGAGAAGAACCCGTAGAACGGAGCGATCCACAGGAGCGCGAGCACGGCGAGAAAGTACGCCGCCCAGGCGCGGCGGTGCTGCCACTACGACCCCGAGGACCACCGCGTCGGCCGCGACGCTCTCCAACCGCCGCCCCGGCGACGGCCCGACGAGCGCGCCGGTCCGCCGTCCGTACACCAGACTGATGCCGGCAAAGACGAGCGTCGCGACGAGGGCCGTCAGCAGCGGAGGCGGCGCCGAGAAGGCCGTGAGCCCGACGACCGAGCCGTGCGCAGCGAGCCCGGCGACCACGAGCGGTTCGGCCGTGCGCCGCCCCGTCTGCACGGCTCCTGGGTCCCGATTGACTTCCCGTCATGTCCGCCCTACGGTATCGCAGATCGTCGAACAACGATGAAGGAGGTGGCACATGGTCCTGACTGTTCCCCGGCGGCCCCGCCGGTCTTCATTGGGGCGTCGTGAGAAGGATTCCACCCGGGCCCTGGCCGGGCTGGCCAGAGCGCTCGGGCATCCGGCCAGGATCCGGATCGTCCGGACGCTCATCGCCAAGCAGGCGTGCATCGGCTGCGACCTCGTCGACGAAACCGGCCTCGCGCAGTCGACGGTCTCCGAGCATCTGCGTATCCTCCAGGCCGCGGGCATCATCACCGGCGAGATCGAGCGTCCCCGGGTCTGCTACTCCCTCAACACCATGGCGCTCCAGCCACTACGCGAGTTCCTGGCGAGCGCCGAGTCCCTCGAGCGGTCCCGGTCTCCTAGGAGGGCGTGAATGTCCACGTTCGAGCGCTACCTGACCCTGTGGGTCGGGCTCTGTATCGTCGTAGGCGTCACGCTCGGCCATGGGCTGCCGGCCGTGTTTCACGCGATCGGATCCGCGGAAGTCGCCCAGGTCAACCTCCCGGTGGCCGTGCTGATCTGGCTCATGATCATCCCGATGCTGGTGAAGATCGACTTCGCCGCGCTCGGCCAGGTCCGGGAGCACTGGCGAGGGATCGGGGTGACGTTGTTCGTCAACTGGGCCGTCAAACCGTTCTCGATGGCGCTGCTCGGCTGGGTATTCGTCGGCTGGCTGTTCCGGCCGTACCTCCCGGCCGCGCAGATCAACAGCTACATCGCCGGGCTCATCCTGCTCGCCGCCGCCCCCTGCACGGCGATGGTCTTCGTCTGGAGCAACCTCTCCGGTGGCGAGCCGCACTTCACGCTGAGCCAGGTCGCGGTGAACGACACCATCATGGTGTTCGCCTTCGCGCCGATCGTCGCCCTGCTCCTGGGACTCTCGGCGATCACGGTGCCGTGGCAGACCCTGCTGATCTCCGTGGGGCTCTACATCGTCGTCCCCGTCATCCTGGCGCAGATCATCCGGCGCCAGACGGTCGCCCGCGGCGGGCCCGCCGCCCTCCAGTGGCTGCTCGACCGGCTGCAGCCGGTGTCGCTCGTCGCGCTGCTGACGACCCTCGTGATGCTCTTCGGCTTCCAGGGCGAGCAGATCATCGCCCAGCCCCTTGTCATCGCGTTGCTCGCGGTCCCGATCCTGATCCAGGTCTACTTCAACTCGACTCTGGCCTATCTCCTGAACCGGGCGACGGGGGAAGCGCACTGTATCGCCGCCCCGTCGGCGCTGATCGGGGCCAGCAACTTCTTCGAGCTCGCGGTCGCCGCGGCCATCAGTTTGTTCGGGTTTGACTCCGGTGCGGCGCTGGCCACCGTCGTCGGCGTATTGATCGAGGTCCCGGTCATGCTGTCGGTCGTGATGATTGTCAACGCGACCAAGGGCTGGTACGAGCGTGGGGCCGCCGTGCGGCGTCAGGGGAGGGCCTCCGAGTCCGTCAGGTAGCCCGGCCGAGGGGTCCGGTCGAGTATCTCGGCCGGGCCGTCACGATCCGGTAGTGCAACAGACACTTGCCCGCAACAGAGACGGTGTAACGACGGCCGCGGCGACTGCGGGTTCCGTTTGTCTGCACGCACAACTCCGCCCGCAGTCAGATCGCCGAAAAGCTTCCTCGGCGCGATGAAGGCGACCGCTTCGACACGAAGAGCGCGGGCACTGCCCGCCGTGGGACCTGCAGAAGAGCGAGCGGACCTCTATTCATGCACGACCTCGTATTGCTCTTCGCCGCTCGGCTGGGGGGCCCGCGCGCTCGAGGCAATCCGGCCGTCGAGCATTCGGTACACTCGGTCGAAGCCGGTAAGCATCCGCTCGTCGTGAGTCACCACGATCACGCCGGCGTTCCCCTCACGTCCCAGACGGCGCAGCAGTTCCATGACCGCCTGACCGCGCTCCGTGTCGAGTGCGGCGGTCGGCTCGTCGGCCAGGATGACCTTCGGGTTGTTGATCACGGCCCTGGCCACCGCGAGCCGCTGTTGCTCCCCGCCCGAGAGCGTGGGCGGGTGCTGGTCGGCCCGATGCGCGAGCTCGAGACGCTCCAGCAGCTCGCGCGACCGCCGGAACGCTTCGCGCGCCGGCAGCCCGTCCAGCGTGAGAATCAGCGCGACATTCTCCAGAGCCGTCAAGAACGGGATGAGGTTATAGGACTGGAAGATGATGCCCATCTTCTCGCGGCGCAGGCGGCGGTCGTCCACGAGTACTCGCCCGGCTTCGCAGATCGTGGCCCCGTCCATCATGACTCGGCCGGACGCCGGTGGGTCAATGAGCGAGAGGGCGCGCAGCAGGGTGGTCTTGCCCGATCCGCTCGGCCCCATCAGCGCCACCAGCTCCCCGCCGTCCACCCCGATGGACACGTCGTCGAGGGCGACCACCTCGGTCTCCCCTCGCCCGAAGACCTTCGTGAGGTGCTCCCCCACGATCGCCGGCATCAGGCGCCTCCGCCCAGCGCCGTCGTGGGATCGACGCGCAACGCCTTGGAGATCCCCAGGAGGCTGGCCACGACACAGATGACCAGCACGATGCCCAGGAGGACCCATTGGTCGAGGGCCACGATGACGGTCCGGCGGGGGAAGTACTGGTAGGTCCGGCTGATCAGGACGGCCCCGAGGATGAAGCCCAGCACGCCGAGCGCCAGCGCCTCCTGCAGGATGAGTGCGGCAATCGTCCGGTCGGGCGCGCCGACCACCTTCAGTGTCGCGATGTCGCGGATCTTCTCGAGGGTCATCGTGTAGATGATCAGCGCAATGATCACGATCGAGACGACCAGGAGAATCGCCCGCATGAGCAGCGTCTGCTGCCGGCCTCGCTCGATCACGCTCTTGCCGAGGACCTCCTCCTGCTGGGCGGCCGTGAGGGCGCGGTAGTACTTCCAGCGCTCGATGTGGGCCTGAACCATCTCGGGATGGGCTCCGGGTTCCAGCCGGACCAGGATGGCGTTCGCCAGGTGCGTGTTCTGTACAATCGGCGCCACTGCCTCCGGACTGACGGTCGCGAGATTGGGATCGGCCCGCAGGTCCGCTTGGAGCCGCGCGCGGTCGTTGCGAACGGCCTCGCTGGCCTTCGAGAACTGGATCTCTTGTGCGTCCAGAAGTGAGACGAAGGCGACCGGATCACCGGCGCTGGAGACGATCCCCTCCGCCAGCCCGACGATCCGGAAGACGAGACGGCCGATCCGGACCTCGGTGCCGAGTGGCAGCCCGGCTTCTCGGCCCACCACCATCTCGTACCGTCCTCGGATGATCGGGCGCCCGGCGACGACGGCCTGAGGCCCGCCGAGGCCTCCGAGGCGGTACCCGATCAGCTGGACGCGAAAGGGCTTTGGACCAACCTTGAATTGCAGGGACTGGAAGGCGACCGGGCTCGCCTCCTGCACGCCGGGGACGGCCCGGATCATCCGGTAGAGGTCATCGGGGATCCTCGACGTCTCGGCGAAGGGGCCGTTCGTGTCCTTCTGGACCACCCACAGGTCGGCGCCCGCGGCCCGCACAATGCTCAGCGCCTCGACGACGAGCCCCTGATAGACGCCACCCATTGCCATCACGGTCGTCAGCAGGAGACCGAGGCCCAGCGCGGTCAGGAGAAAGCGCCCCAGCCGATAGCGAACATCGCGAAGAGCGAGGTTCATCGGGGGCGCGTGACCCGAACGCGGCGGCCCTCGTTCTGCGAGTCAGCGAGTCGACCTGGAGCCGTCACGACCGCCTGGCCCGGAGAGAGCCCCTGGAGAACCTCGATCCACCCGGCGGGATCGGCCACACCGAGGCGCGCAGGTTTGAAGTGGATGCGCCCATCTTCGACCACGAGGGCCCCGGAGCCGTCGGGCCGTCGGACGACTGCGGCAAGCGGCAGCGCGGTCGCCGCGGAGTGTGTGGGTGGTCGGATCGTGGCCTCGACCTGCTCGCCCAGGATCAGGCGCGGTGGGCGTTCCGCAAAGGCGACGTCGACCGCCAGCTGCTCGGTAACCCGGTCGCCCTCGCGCTGGATCCGGGCCACGCGCCCGCGGAATACCTGATCGGGAAGCGAGCGGAGCGTGATGTCGGTCGGGCTCCCGACGGCGAGGCCCCCCGTGTCTCGCGCATCCGCATAGACCGTCACCCATGCGGTCCGGGGGTCGGCGATCTTGAAGATCGGGATCCCCGGGTTCACGACCCCGCCTGCCTCGAGATCGCGGCTCACCACGTACCCCTCGAGCGGGCTCACGATGACGGTGTCGGCAAGCTTCTCCCGGGCCAGCGTGAGCGCCGATTGCGCTGCCTGCAGCTGAGCCCGGGCGGCCTCGATCTGATCCTTCCGCGCCCAATTGTTCAGCGCCAGGTCGAGGGCGTGGCGCGCATCCCGCTCCCCCGCGGTCGCCGCGTCGTGGGCCTGGCGCGCCCGGTCCATGTCCTGCGCCGAGATCAGCTCCTTGGCGAACAGCTCCTTCGTCCGCTGGAAGTCCCGCTCCGTGAGGGCCCGCGTGGCCCCCGCGCTCGCGAACCGCGCTCGTAGCTGCTCGATCTCATCCGGACGCGCGCCGGCCAGGAGGTCTCGCAGCTGGGCCTCCGCGGCGCGCATGCTGGCCTCGGCCTGATTCACGCCCGCCACGTACTGCGTGTCATCGAGACGCGCCATGAGCTGCCCGGTCTTGATCGTGTCGCCCTGGTCCACCAGGACCGACACGACCCGGTCGGTGATCTTGCTGCTGACGTTGACCGTGACCTTGGCCTCGACGGTCCCCACGCCCTGGATCGCGGGTGCGAGGTCGCGAGTCGTCACGGCGGCGACCGTGACCGCGACGGGCCGGAGGAAAAAGAAGCTGGCGACGCCTGCGATCAGGGCGAGCGCGCCGACGACGAGGACGGTCTTCAGGGTCACGGGGAAGCGCCGGCTTGATCGATCGCCGGGGACCCCATCGTGTGAGGAGCCGGCCGGAACCGACTCGCTGGTGCCAGGCTCATCCAGCCGCCGAGGAGCACCACCCAGCCCTCCCTTCAGGCCTCGTCCCCTCTCCGCCGTCTCATCTCGGTCCCGGGTCTCTAACACACGCCAACCTCCCTGACAATCCGGCTGCAAGCGAAACGCCAAGTCGAAACGAAGCAAAACACGCGATTCAGGGCATAGATGCACGGAGGAGCTGATGCCCACGTTGTGGAATTGCCACCCCGCTGGGGCATCCCAGCCCCTCCGGCTCACGCCTCATTCCGTCTTGAACACTGATAGGATCGGACGCTTTGCCTGATCCAGGATGAGCGCAAACGCGATGGCGGCGGCCGCCACGAGGACCGTGAGGCGCCATGGCAGCGGCGCCATCAAGGTACCGGACAGGGCCAGCGTTGAGACGATGGCCACATCCACCGCAGACGCCACGAACACCCACGTGCTGGGCCTCGATCCCCACATCCGGCCCCGCTCTCTCAGCACGTAGAGCAGGGCCTGGTTGCCGAGCACCAGCGTCACGAACGTGAGCGTCTGCAGCTCTTCCGTCCCGAGGCGCCCCCACAAGCCAACCCCCAGCATCGCCGAGGAGAACCCGAGCTTGCACACCCCGAGGAGCACCGCCGCCGCGGTGATGCGCTGCATGCGCCAGACGCTCGGCCGCGGCGCGAGGCTGGCCCGATCCGTGGTGAGCGACATGGAGAGGAAATCGTTCGTCAGCAGCATCAACACCATGAGGACCGGCGTCATGACCGGGTGGCCGGTGAGGCCGAGCCCGATCCCGAGCAGGAGGACGATCTCGGTCTTCTTGACCAGCATGTTCAGCGTGTACGTCAGCAGTCGCCGAAACGCGATCCGCCCTTCCCGGACCGCGAACACGATGCCGGACAGCCCCGGCTCGGTCAGCACCATGCCCGCCGCCGCCTTCGCCACGTCCGTCGCCGACGCCACCGCGATCCCGATCTGCGCCTGCCGCAGCGCCGGCGCGTCGTTGGCGCCATCGCCGCACATGCCGACCACGTGGCCTCCCTGCTGGAGCGCCATCACCAGGCGGTATTTCTCTTCGGGCACCACGCGGGCAAACACCCCGAACTCGCCGCCGTTGAGCGTCTCGGACAGGCGCTCGGGCGGACACACCGCGCCGGCGATGCCGACCTGGCCCGCGATGGCCGCCGCGGTGACCGCGGAGTCGCCGGTCACCATCACGGTGCGCACGCCCAGGTCGCGCAGCGCCCCGATCAGCTCCGCCGAGTCCTCGCGCGGAGGGTCGCTGAAGGCGACGAGGCCGGCGAGCCGAAGCGCGGCGGGCGGCCCCGCGGCGACCGCGATGACCCGATGGCCGAGCGCGGCCAGCGCATCCAGGCGGCCCTGGGCATCCGCCGGCATCTCCGCGCCCCTGCCGATCGCCTGGAACGCGCCCTTGGCGATCCGAATCTCGGCTCCGCTGTCGGCCACCGCCACGGCTTCCGCGATCCGGGTCGCCGGGTCGAACGGCACGAAGCGGACCAACCGTTCCGCGGTGTCAGCACGTGGCGCGCCCGCGGCAGCCCGTTGGATGCTCGCATCGATCGGATCCTGGTCGCCCTCGGAACTGGCCAGCGCCGCGAGCGCCAGCACCCGGGCCCGGTCGAACCCTGGCATCGCCACCACCTGGGTGACCTCCAGCGTGTTACGCGTCAGGGTGCCCGTCTTGTCCGCACACAGGACATCCATGGCCGCCGCTTCGTGCGCCGCCGTCAGCCGGGTAAGCAGCACGCCGCGGCGACTCAGGAT
>JBGQKH010000042.1:0-16058 GCA_041499395.1 Candidatus Limnocylindria bacterium | reverse complement strand
GACCAGCTGTAGTCGTAGCCCATCACGAAGAGTGCGTCGGCCGCGCCCGAGGCAACCAGGCCGCCGATGTCGTAGCCGCTCGCCCAGGTCGCCGCGCCAGCGGTCGTGTCAACGGTGAGGTACGAACCGACGCCGCCCGCCACGAGCGCCGCTTTGAGCTGCCGCACGAAGCTCGTGTACTGGTCTCGCTGCGGCGTCGCCACGGGCTCGAAATCGAGGTTGACGCCGTCAGCGGCTCGGACTCGGACGGTTGCGACGATGGCATCGGCCAGCGCCGATCGCGCGGTTGCGCTGGCGAGCAGCGTCGCCTGGTCGGTCCCACCATCCCACGCCATCATCGTGACGGTAAGGACCACCCGGACCCCCCGGGCGTGCGCGGCGTTGATCACGCCGGTCATGGCACTCGAATTCCAGCCGCTCCAGCCCGACGTGGGGGAGCCGCCGCTCGAGGTCGCAAGGGTGCCGTCCGGGCGGGCTCCGACCCCGAAATACGCGATCGTGGTGACGAGCTGGTACTGCATCCATTGCAGGGAGCTGGCGTCCAGCAGCCAGTACGGGAGGAAGCCCAGGAACTGCTTGCGCATCCCATTCGGCAGGGCGGCGGTTGCGGCAGGCATCCCGGCCGGGCCTGAGGCAGCGGCCATGCCTGGCGGCCCGACCAGGCTGGCGGGTGCTGATGTGGGGCCAGCGGTGGCGGCCGGCCCGCTGCGCGGCTGCGGTGCATCACCGGGAACGAAGCTGATTCGGTCGCCGGCGTGCTCGGCAAGCATCTCGGCCTCAACCGATGAATCGGGGGCCGCAGCCGGCTCGATGGGCAGAACGCGGCCACCGGGGAGCACGACCGGGCCGTCGGAACGCAGTGGCGGAACCTCGAGCAGCGGACCCGGCCCCGGGCTCGGGTCGGCCGCGAGGGCGGCTGCCGGCAGCGAGAAAGCGCCGGCGAGGAGGGTGGTGAGGATAAGCAGTCGACGGATCACGCGGTGGCCAGGTGCGATTTCGATCGCGGCAGCCGGGACGCGGCGACCGCTTCGGACGTCACCTTACGGGTGCAGTCCGCCCCACACCATGGTACGGATGGCCCGGGCCGATAGCCCGCCGCAGTGAACCCGGGCCGCGCCCGCCTCGCGGACGCCACTGGCGGTGGCTTCAGGGCACGATGTACGTGGCGCTCAGGGTGCCGCCCGCGCCGAGGGCCACTGTCACCCCGTTGGCGCGGCTGTCGCCCACGGGGAAGTTCAGGGTGGAGCTCGCGGGGCTGGCGATCGGGTCGGGGCCCAGGAAGGCGTATCCCGGAGCGGTCTGGCCGGTGACCGTGAGGTTGCCCGTGACCGCCACGGCGCTGCCCGGCACGCCACCCAGCCCGGTAACCTGGAACGTGCGCGGAGTCCCGTCGAGGAAGGCGCCGGAGAGACCAGTGGCGGCCCGCGTATCGAGCATGCGGGCCGGAGCCAGCGCCACGAAGGTGGCACCACCGCTTCCCGACGTGAAGTAGCCGGTCACGTCGAAGACCAGGTGGGTGGTGGCGCCTGCGGGCGCGACGTAGGTCGCGCTCAGGCTGCCGCCGGCGCCGAGCGCCACCGTGACCCCGTTGGCGCGGCTGTCACCGAGGGGGAAGTTCAACGTGGAGCTGGCCGGGTTGGCGACCGGGTCAGGACCAAGGAAGGCATACCCGGCCTTGCTCTGGGCCGTGACGGTCAAGTTGCCGGTGACGGCGATGGCGTTGGCGGGGACGCCCCCCAGCCCGGTGACCTGGAAGGTGCGCGGTGTGCCGGCGACAAAGGCGCCGGAGAGGCCGTTGCCGCCCCGCGTGTCGAGCAGGCGGGCGGGGGTCAGGGGCGCGAAGGTGGCCCCCAAGCTGCCGGGCACGAAATAGCCGGTCACGTCGAAGACCAGCTGCGTGCTGGCGCCGGCTGGCGCCAGGTAGGTGGCGCTCAGGCTGCCGTCGCTCCCAAGGGCCACCGTCACCCCGTTGGCGCGGCTGTCGCCGAGCGGGAAGTTCAAGGTGCTGCTCGCCGGCGCGGGATCCGGGGTGGGACCCAGGAACAGGTAGCCGGCCTTGGTCTGGCCGGTGACGGTCAGGTTGCCGGTGACCGCCACGGCACCGGCCGGCACGCCGCCGCGGCCGGCGACTGCAAAGGTGCGCGGGGTGCCGGCCCCAAAGGCGCCGCTCAGGCCATTGCCGACTCGCGTGTCGAGCAGGCGCGCGGGAGCCACCGGCACGAAGCGAGCGCCAGAGCTGCCGGGCACGAAGTAGCCGGTCGAATCGAAGATCAGGTCGGTGCTGCCCGAGGGAGCATGGGGCTCGGTATAGGCGACGGTCGTACCGGATGGGGTCAGGTTTGGATGTCCGGCGTACGCAAAGAAGTAGTTCCCGCTGGTCGGGCTGCCGGTGTTCTGGATCCAGATCCGCGACCCGGACAGATCGGGATGGGCGTAGTGCCGCTGGCGGGCCAAGTCGTATCCATTGGCGCTCTCCGCGATCGCGCCGAACGCCATATCCGGGTTGCGCAGGATCGTATCGATCAGGCCCTGCCCACCCATATCGGTCGCGAAGTAGGCGCCGCCGCCGAGCAGCAGGCTGGGATAGCTGAAGTTGCGGACGCGCTGCATCGCCACGGACTCAGTCGCCGGGACATCCCACGTCTCGCTCGCCCCGGGGGTGTAGCACGCGTTGGAGTAGATCATCACCCAGTTCGGGGCCGGCGTGATGGGGCCACCGGAGCAGTACGTTCGCTGGGCTAGCCCGTCGGACGATGTAAGCGTCCCGAGCAGGGCCTTCTCGCCGCAATAGACCATGTACTTCGACCAGTCATCGGAGTCGCCGCCGCCCGGCGTGCGGTTCAGGCCCCATCCGTCCGTGCGATCCCCGAGCTTCGTGGACCCGTAGGGATTCGGGTAGCCGTTCCCGTGCCCAAGGTAGATCACGATGTTGGCGCCGTTGACGGCATCCTTCACGGCGGCCCACGTCGCGTTGGGGGAGTAGACCTTGACCACCGTTGCACCGGCGGCCACGGCCACCGTCGCGTAGTCGTCGCCCCTCGACCGGTAGCTGTCAGTCTGGGCCCCGGTAGGGCCCACGATGATGACCACCTTCGGCGCTGCCACCACCGCGCCGACCGGAGCCACCGCCAGCTGCGATGAAACGATGGTCAGGATCGCAATCAGGGCGGCTCGGATTCGGTTCTGCAATGGTCTCTCCTGGCGGCATCCGGACGGCACGGGCCGGTCCGGGCGAAATCTGTCCGGACACCACCGTATCGAGCGAGCTCACCACTGCCCATGCCCCGTTGGTCCGCACTCATCGCGGCGATGGGGCCATGTGCGCGGAGGCAACCCCTTCAGTCCTGGGCGAAGTGGAGCACCACCAGCATCCGCTCGATCTCCGGGAAGGTGACAGCCGGCTTGACGAATGCCGTCCTGGTGAGGGCGTTCGCATCGAGCTCGACGGCCTGCACTTCGCCCACCAGGAGTCCCCTGGGGTACGCGCTGCGGGCGACGGGGCCTGCGCTGGCATCGGTCAGGGTGAGCCCGGCGGTCACGATCGTGTCGCCGACGGCGATGCTGTCGGTGGCCTGCACCTGGACCATCACCAGCCCTCCGCCGAGCTGCCCCTGCACGAGGCCCAGGGCGCGCGTCTGCTGGTCGAGGGTGACGACGCTCGACCGCGCATCCACCACCAGCCGGACCGTCGCGGAGTCGGGAAAGGCAGCCACCACGCTGCCGGCCAGCGCGCCCTGGCCGTCGGCGTCGGCGACCACCGGCATCCCGACCTGCACCCCGTCGTTCGTCCCCGCGTCGATCCCCACCTCCCAGGTCAGGTTGCTCGGGTCACGGGTCAGGATCCTGACGGGAAGGAGGTCCATCTTGAGCGTCGTCGTCAGGCCGAGGAGGCCGCGCAGCTGGGCGTTCTCGGCGGCGGCCTCGCGCAGCTCGGCCAGTCGGGCCTCGGCGCTCGCCAGCTCGCGACGCAGACGATCGTTCTCCGTCCGGAGCCGATCGATCTCACCGATCGCCGTGAAGAAGCCAGCGATCCCCGATCCGACGCCAGCAATCACGCCGCGAACTGGATCGAGAGCGCGGGCGGTGATCTCCTGGAGCGTCACCGCCGGACCGGTCCGCGAGGCGAGCAGCAGGAGCAGCGAGAAGACGGTCGCGGCGGCGAACCAGAGGCCGCTGCGCGATCTGCGATGGGGGCTGCCCTCGAGCATCGTTCGGGCCCGGCCGGCGCTAGCGCGGCGCGCGCGTGAACTGCTCGCTGACCATCACCCGCTCCAGGGTGTCGAGCTCCTCGAGCACCTTTCCGCAGCCGCGCACGACGCAGGTGAGCGGGTCGTCGGCGACGTGCACCGGCATCTGGGTCGCCTCGGCGACGCGCTTGTCCAGGCCGATCAGGAGCGCGCCGCCACCGGCCAGCACGATCCCCTGGTCCATGACATCGGCGACCAGCTCCGGCGGGGTCTCCTCGATCGTCTCCTTGATCGCGTCGATGATCTGCACCACCGACGGCTCGAGCGCCTCGCGGATCTGGTCACTGCTCACCTCGACGCCGCGCGGCAGCCCGGTCAGCAGGTCGCGTCCGCGGAAGGTGACGGTGCGCGGGTTGGGCATCGGGTAGGCCGATCCGACCGCGATCTTGATCTCCTCTGCGGTCCGCTCCCCCATCAGCAGGTTGTACTCGCGTCGGGCGAAGCTGACGATGTCGGTGTCCATCTCGTCGCCGCCGATCCGGATCGACCGGCTCACCACGATCCCGCCCAGGCTGATCACCGCCACCTCGGTGGTGCCGCCGCCGATGTCCACGATGAGCGACCCGGTCGGCTCGCTGACCGGCAGCCCGGCCCCGATCGCCGCCGCCATCGGCTCCTCAATCAGGCGCGCCCAACGCGCCCCGGCGTTGAGCGTCGCGTCGCGGACGGCCCGCTTCTCGACCTCGGTCACGCCCGACGGGATCCCCACCAGCACGCGCGGCCGGGGGATGCGGGCGTATCGGTCGTGGACCTTCTGGATGAAGTACCGGATCATCTGCTCGGTGACGTCGAAGTCGCTGATCACCCCATCGCGCAGCGGTCGAACGGCGACGATGTTGGCCGGCGTGCGCCCGACCATCCGCTTCGCCTCGGCGCCGATGGCAAGCACGCGCTTCGTCCGGGTATCCATCGCAACCACGCTCGGCTCTGAGATCACGATCCCGCGGTGGCGCACGGTGACGAGCGTGTTGGCCGTGCCGAGGTCGATCCCAACGTCGTGCGAGAGCAGCCCGAGCAGGCCGTCGAAGATGCCCACGGTGCCTCCGGCAGGGGTGCCGATGCGATGGTGATGAGGGTGCGGCAAGGATGACGGATCGGCCACTCCCCGGCAACGCCGTTCCGCCGGCCGATCGTCCCGGTAAGGTGTAGCCGATGTCGCACGCAGCTCCCCCCGACCCGGGCCAGTCGAGTGTCGAGCTGCCCGAAGACGAGCTGCGAGCGTGGCGTGAGGGAACGCATCCGCGGCCGTGGACGCTGCTCGGCGCGCACGTGTCACGGGTCGGCGAGACCCAGGGAACACGATTCGCCGTCTGGGCTCCCAACGCGCGGTCGGTGAGCCTCGCTCCGGCGACGGGAGCGCTGCCTGGCGATCCGGTCCGCATGAGCCGGCACGGCGACTCGGGCGTGTGGTCCTGCTTCGCGCCGGGGATCCACGCCGGCGACGGCTACCGCTTCGTCATCACCGGCGCGGATGGCGCGGTCACGCTGCGGGCCGATCCGTTCGCGCGCTGGAGCGAGCTGCGGCCCGGCACCGGCTCGCGGGTGGCCGCCCCATCGGGCCATGCCTGGGGCGATGCCGCCTGGATGGAGTGGCGACGCGCGATCGACCCCCATCGGTCGCCGATGCGGGCCTACGAGGTCCACCTCGGATCATGGCGGCGGCGCCCGGATGGCGGGTGGCTCTCGTACCGCGAGATCGCCCCGCTCCTCGCCGAGCACTGCCGCCGGCTCGGCTTCACGCATGTCGAGCTGATGCCGATCGCCGAACACCCGTTCGACGGCTCGTGGGGCTACCAGGTGACCGGCTACTACGCGCCGACTTCGCGCTTCGGGGAGCCGGACGGGCTGCGCTTCCTGGTCGACCTGCTGCATCGGGCGGGGATCGGCGTGCTGCTCGACTGGGTGCCGGGCCACTTCCCACGCGACGAGCACGCCCTCGCCCGCTTTGACGGGACGCCGCTCTACGAGCACCGCGACCCGATGCGCGGCGAGCACCCCGACTGGGGGACCCTCATCTTCGACTTCGAACGGCCGGAGGTGCGCAGCTTCCTGGTGGGCAACGCCCGCTACTGGCTGGAGGAGTTCCACGTCGACGGGCTGCGCGTCGACGCCGTCGCCTCGATGCTCTACCTCGACTACTCGCGGCGGCCGGGGCAATGGCGCCCCAACGTGCTCGGCGGACGGCACAACCTGGAGGCGATCGCCTTCCTCCGGGCGTTGAACGACGACCTCCACGAGGCGTTCCCAGACGTGGTCACGATCGCGGAGGAGTCGACCGCCTTCGACGGTGTGACGCGCGCCACCGGGGAGGGCGGCCTGGGCTTCGACCTGAAGTGGGACATGGGCTGGATGCACGACACGCTCGACTACTTCGCCAGGGCGCCGGAGTGGCGGGGCACGCATCGGCACCGGATCACATTCCGTGGGGTCTACCTGCGCACCGAGCGCTGGGTGGTGCCGCTCTCGCACGACGAGGTGGTGCACCTCAAGCGCTCCCTGCTCGGCCGCATGCGGGGCGACCCCGCGCAGCGCTTCGCCAGCCTCCGCTCCCTCCTTGCCAACCAGGTCGCGCAGCCGGGCAAGAAGCTCCTCTTCATGGGGAGCGAGCTGGCGCCGGCCGGCGAGTGGAACCACGACCTGGAGCTGCCATGGCGCGGGGTTCCGCGGGATGCGCTGCGCACCAGGCTGGCGCACTTCATGGCCGACCTCGGCGAGCTCTACCGCGACTCGCCGGCGCTTTGGGAGGGTGACGACGATCCGTCCGGGTTCACGTGGCTCGACATCGGCGACACCGATGGCACCACCTTCGCCTGGCTGCGCCGCGGGGCGCTGCCCGACGGCGGGGATGACCGGGTGGTCGTGGTCCAGAACCTCGGGGCGCATCCACGGCGGCGCTACTGGCTCGGCCTGCCGAGCGGGGGAACCTGGCGCGTGGTGCTCGACACCGATGACCGCCGCTACGGCGGCAGCGGCGGTCGTCGCCTGCCGATCGTCGCGAGCGCCGTGCCGTTGGGCGGGATGCCGGCCTCGACGGTGATCAGCCTGCCCGCGCTGGGAACCCTCTTCCTGCGCCCCGAGCCGAGCTAGGGCGTCCCCCGGCCTCGTCCGAGCGTCCTGGCGAGGGTCGCCACGAACGGATCGTCGCGGATCTCCTCGACCGGGAGCGGAAGGACCTGCGACCAGTTCGCCCGCTGTGGCTCGACGGTCCCGGGCAGGTTCACCCGCTCCTCGACGGCCAGCGCGTCCTCCAGCGTCGCGCTGATGACGGCCGAGGGCGCCGCGGCCAGGGCGGCGTAGGCCGCGAGGATCACCTCCCGCGGCTCGGCCTCGCGCGGCAATCCGCTCGCCGCCTGGAGGCGGCCGCGGAGCATGTCGAGGGAATCCGGATCCGGCGCCACGCCCGCGCGTCCCTGGTCGGCCAGGTCGGCGCCGGTCCAGACCCCGGCGACGGTGGGCAGGTCGTGGGTGGTGAGGAGCGCCATCGCGCGGCGAGGGAACGCCGACGGCGGCTCGTCCTCGAAGTAGACGACCCGCATCGAGAGGATGCGTCGCTCGGCGAGCCGCTCGCGGGCCCCCTCCTCCAGCGTGCCGAGGTCCTCCCCCACGACCCACGCCCTGGCCCGGACGCTTTCGAGGCACAGGATCGCCAGCAGCTCGTCCGACCGGTAGCGGACGTAGGCGCCCTCGGCCGAGGGGCGGCCGGCCGGGACCCACCACCCGCGGAAGAGCCCGGCGGCGTGGTCGATGCGCAGTGCCCCCGCGTGGCGCAGCCCGGCTCGCAGCGTCTCGATGAAGGGCCGGTAGCCGGCCGCCCTGAGCCGATCGGGGACGAAGGGCGACAGGCCCCAGTCCTGACCGTCGGGGCCGAGCAGGTCGGGCGGCGCGCCAAGCCAGGCCCCGGCCGCGAGCTGCCCCTGCCAGGTCCATGCGTCGAAGCCGCCCGGATCGAAGCCGATCGGGAGGTCCTGGAGCAGCGCCGGTCCCTGCTCGCCGGCCGCGCGCAGCTGCTCGTCGAGCAGCCACTGGACCCACTCGTGGAAGGCGACCTGCTCGGTCAGCTCGAGCACGGCGCCGGCCACTGCCGGCCCCTCAGGATCGCGAAGGTCGTCGGGCCAGCGTCGCCAGTCTCCGCCGTGGCGCTCGGCGATCGCGGCGTAGATGGCCCAGCCGCGGAGCGACGAGCCGAGCTCCGCGCGAAACGCCGCCACTCCGCGCTGCACCGCGTCCTCGCGCCCGGCTCCGCTCTCCCAGAGCAGCTGGAGCGCCTCCAGCTTCAGCTGCTGGACGCGCATGCGGTCGACCAGTCGGTCCGCGTTGAGCTCGTCGGCCGCTGCGGCCAGCGGCGCCAGCTCGTCACGGATCCGATCGGCACCGGGCACCCGCCCGATCGCGAGGTGGAGGAGGTTGCGGAACCGTCGGGTGGAGGGGAAGTAGGGGCTGGCCTCCGGCCGCGGTCCCGGGGTGGGGGCATCGATCGGGCTGACCTGAAGGATGCCGGCGCCGATCGCGTCTGACCACGCGGCAAGCTCGCGCAGGTCGTCGAGGTCGCCGATCCCCCAGCTCCGCCGCGACCTGGTGGTCGCGAGCTGCACCGACCAGCCCCAGGTGCGGAGCGAATCGGGCAGGTGGCATGCCGGCGGCGCCGCGATGAGCAGCTGCTCGCCGACATCGGTCGCGAGGCGGTGGTAGCCGAGCGGCAGGTCGGGCGGCAGGTCATCTGCGACTCCCAGGTCGCTCCCATCCTCGAGCGTCAGCCGGCCGGGCACCTCGAGCCGATCTCCTCCCCGCACCAGGCGAACGGGATCCAGCACCGGAACCGCTCCGCCCTCGCCCCCAATCGCGGCGGCCAGGGCGTCGCGCGTCGCGGCCGAGACCGTGCGCCGCGTGCCCCACGCATCGGTCCACTCCGAGACGACGATGTCCCGCGGCGAGCTCAAGATCGGGCGGGCCGGATGGTGAAGACCCGATATGGGAGCCGGGCGGGATCCAGCTCCACCGACACGTTCCCCCCGTGCAGCCGCCGCGAGCGACCGGTGAGCAGGTCGACCACCTTGTACGGCTCGTCCCACGCGATCCCGATCGCGGGAAGGTCGGGATGCAGCACCGCCTGCTCGGCGCGGGTCGGGTCGCAGTTCACCGCCACGTACACCGGGTCGCGCCAGCGGCTCGGAAAGCCGGTGAGCGGATCGAGGTCGCCGGCGGGGAGCGCCTTTCGGTAGAAGAGCGTCTGTGCGCCGGTCACGTTCTCGAAGCGAAGGTTGTCGGAGAGGCGCAGGGCCGGCTGCTCGCGTCGCAGGCGGTTCAGTCCGCCGATGAGGCCCTTGATGTTCCCCGGGGCGTCCCAGTCGCGCGCCCGGATCTCGTACTTCTCGCTGTGCGCGTACTCCTCCCGATCATCGAGGCGGCCGATCTCGCACAGCTCGTAGCCGGAGTAGATCCCCCACGCCGGCGAGATGGTGGCGGCCAACACGGCCCGGATCCGGAAGGCGGGCGGGCCCGCGTCGAGGTGGTGCGGGAAGATGTCGGGGGTGTTCGGCCACAGGTTGCCGCGGAACCA
The DNA here is from genome assembly GCA_041499395.1 of Candidatus Limnocylindria bacterium. Taxonomy (GTDB): domain Bacteria; phylum Chloroflexota; class Limnocylindria; order QHBO01; family QHBO01; genus CF-167. Next base: position 6,254 of record JBGQKH010000042.1, on the reverse strand, counting down.
GTCGCGCATCGGGCCATGCGTCAGCTCCTCCAGGTACAGCCGCAGCTCGTCACGGGTCTCGCGCCAGGTGAAATAGGTGTACGACTGGCTGAACCCCGCCTTGGCCAGGGCCCGCATCCGCTTGGGCGTCGTGAAGGCCTCGGAGAGGAGGATCACGCCCGGATCGACGGTCCGCACCTCGCCGATCAGCCACCGCCAGAAGGCGATCGGCTTGGTGTGCGGATTGTCGACCCGGAAGATGCGGACGCCGCGCCCGACCCAGGTGAGGACCACCTCGCGCCACGCCCGCCAGAGGGCCTCGCGGTCAGCCGCGCTCGGCCCGGCGAAGTTGAACGGGTAGATGTCCTGGTAGCGCTTCGGCGGGTTCTCGGCGTACTTGATCGTGCCGTCCGGGGCGTGGCTGAACCATTCGGGGTGCTCGCGCACCCACGGGTGGTCGGGCGAAGCCTGGAGCGCGAGGTCGAGCGCCACCTCGAGCCCTGCCGCCGCGGCGGCCGCTCGGAAGTGGTCGAAGGCGGCCAGGCCGCCGAGCTCGCGGGCGACCTCGGTGTGCCCTCCCTCCCGCGAGCCGATCGCCCACGGGGAGCCGGGGTCTCCTCGTCGCGCGACGAGGCTGTTGTCGCGGCCCTTCCGGTTGGTGCGCCCGATCGGGTGGATGGGCGGCAGGTAGACCACGTCAAAGCCCATGGCGGCGATCCCCGGCAGGCGCCACTCCGCCTCCACCAGGGTGGTCGCCGTGGGGTGGGCCGGGTCGCGCCCCTGGGACCGCGGGAAGAGCTCGTACCACGCAGAGCAGCGGGCCAGCTCGCGATCGACGACGAGCGGGAGCTCGTGGCCATAACGGGTCGCGGCCGTGCGATCGGGGTGCCGCCGCGCGGCAGCCACGACCGGCGCGCTCGCCAGCGCCGCGACCCTGGTCGTCGCGCTGCGGGCGCGCCCCTCGCGTCCGAGCGCGTCGCCGATCAGGCGCCGATCCGCGCCACGCGCCCGGGCCATCGCCGCCTCCAGGATGAGCCGTCCCTCGGCCAGCTCGACGTCGACCGCCACCCCCGCCTCCAGCTTGGTGATCGTCGCCTGTCGCCAGGAGCCGATCGCGTCCCGCCACGCTTCGATCGTGTAGCGATGCGGGGCGTTGCGGGCGAGGCGCGTCGTCCCGGACCACCGTTCGTTGTCGACGAGGCGCATCGGGGCCTCACGCCAGGAGGCCTCGTCCTCGGCGCGCACCAGGAGCGCCGCGTCGAGAAGGTCGTGGCCGTCAGCGAAGATGTCCGCCGTGACGCGGAGGTCGTCACCGACCACGCGCTTCACGGGATGCGTCCCGTCGTCGACCTGGGGCTCGACCGCCTCGATCACGATCGAGCGTCGCGTGCCGACGGCGTCGACCCCCGGCTCGACGGACGGGAGTGCCGCCTGCGCTATGCGCTTGGGGGTTAGGCGAGTCGTGCTCATCTGTCTGGGGCGCAACCGTACCCCATCCGACGGGACGATTGGTGTCGGAACCAACGGCAACCATCCGGGGTAGGCTGGGACGGACATGCGTTCCGTCCGTGGCCCGCGGGGCCCCCTCACGGCAACCCTCCTCTCGGTCATCGTGCTCGCCGCCTGCAGCTCGCCCACGGGGAGCCCGAGCGCGGTGACCTCTGCCTCTGCCTCTGGCTCCAACTGGCAGACGGAGAGCCCTTCCCCGATCGCATCCCCGACCGCCAGCCCGTCCGCGACCCCCTCTCCCACGCCGGTGCCGACCCCTCGCATCACGCCCACGCCATCTCCGGTCGCGACACCCAAGCCGGCGAGCACCGGACCGGACCACCTCGACGCCCAGCTGGTCGTCGGGGGGCTCGTTGACCCCATCGGGGTGACGAATGCGGGCGACGGCAGCGGTCGGCTTTTCGTCGTGCAGCGCAGCGGGCAGGTGCGAGTGGTCAATCCGGATGGCTCCCTGCGCGGCGCGCCCTTCCTCGACATGTCCGGGTCTGCCCGATTCGTGAGCGGCGGCGAGCAGGGCCTGCTCGGCCTCGCCTTTCACCCCAGCTTCGCCGCGAACGGACGCGTCTTCGTGGACTACACGCGAAGCGATGGCAGCGGCGCGTGGGAGGAGGTGGTCTCGGAGCTGACCGCCTCGCCCGACCGCGGCACAGCCAGCGCGGGAAGCGAGCGGATGCTGCTGGTCGTCGCCGACCCATTTTCCAACCACAACGGCGGCCAGCTGGCCTTTGGCCCCGATGGCTACCTCTACATCGCCATGGGCGACGGGGGCTCTGGCGGCGATCCCTATGGCAACGGCCAGAACCGGCAGGCGCTGCTCGGCAAGATCCTGCGGATCGATGTCAATGGTGCGCACGTCGCGGGCAAGGAGTACGCGATCCCGAATAACAACCCATACGCTGCCGGCGGCATCTCGCCGGGCGCGGGCCTGCCGGAGATCTGGGCCTACGGGCTGCGCAACCCGTGGCGCTTCAGCTTCGATCGCGCCAACGGCGACCTCTACATCGGCGACGTGGGGCAGAACACGTGGGAGGAGGTCGACCGCCAGGCGGGAGGGTCGCGCGGCGGCCAGAACTACGGCTGGAACGCCTTCGAGGGGAGCCACTGCTTCCAGAACTGCGCTGGGGTCAGCTACATCCCGCCGATCGCCGAATACAGCCACGCCTCCGGCTGCTCGGTGACCGGCGGCTATGTCTACCGCGGCGTGGCCCAGGCTGCACTCAAGGGGTTCTACGTCTTCAGCGACTACTGCAGCGGCACCCTGTGGACCTTCCCGGCCGGCGCGGGCAGCAAGGCAATGAAGGTGGTCGCCAGCACTGGCCGCAACATCACCTCATTCGGCGAGAGCGAGGCCGGTGAGCTCTATCTGGTCGACATCACCAGCGGCGGACTCTACAAGGTGGTGATCGGCAGCTGAATCGGCCGCCTACAGGACGCCCAGGGCACGGAGGCTGACCCACTCGCCGTGGCCGATCACCAGGTGGTCGACCAGCTCGATGTCGAGCAGCCGCCCGGCGTCGGCCAGCTCGCGCGTGATGCGCAGGTCCTCGGGCGAGGGGGACGGATCCCCGGAAGGGTGGTTGTGCACGACGACGAGCGCGGCTGCCTGGCGCCTGACCGCGTCCCGGAAGACCTCGCCAACCCGCACCGGTGAGCCAGCCAGGTTGCCCACGTAGACGGTGACCATCCCCGTCACCGCGTTCTTGGTGTTGAGCAGCACGGCGCGCAGCTCCTCGCGTGGCAGGTGGCCCATGGCAGGCAGCAGCCGTTCGGCGAGGTCTGCCGGCGTGCGGATGCGCCACCCCTCGGCGGGCCAGGCGGTCGCCACGCGGCGGCCCAGCTCCAGCGCCGCCACCAGGGTCGCCGCGCGGCGTGGACCGATCGGCAGCAGGTCGAGCAGATCCGCGCGGGCCAGGCCGGGGAGGCCACCCGGGTCCACCAGCGCGAGGGCGCGGCGCGCCGGCTCGCCCGCCCCGATCACGACGCGGACCAGCTCCTCGTCGCCGAGGGCTGCCGGGCCGAGCCTTGCCAGGGTGGCAGCCGCCGACGCACCGGAGCGCTGCGCCCGTCGCTCGGGCGGCGGCAGGGGGCGAAGCAGGGCGGACACGCCGGGAGCGTATGGATCGGCGCCTGATCGCGCCATTACCGGCGCCTTACTGATCAGGTCGGCAGCGAGATGACCCCAAGGCGAGCCAGGAGAGTGATCGTGACCGTGATGGCGTTGAACCCGGCGTGCATCGCCATCGTCGCCGGGAGGCTGCGGGTCGAGCGATAGAGGAGCGCAAGGCCGATGCCGAGAACGAAGATCGGCAGCAGCTGCACAAGGCTCCCGTGGATGAGCGCGAAGAGGGCGGCCGAGCCGACCACCGCAAAGCGGGTCCCGCGCTCCCGCTCCCAGGCATTGAAGACCAGGCCCCGGAAGAAGAGCTCCTCCGCGATCGGTGCAACCAGCACGACCGCAAGCACGAGAACGGTCGGGTCGCCGCGCGTGAGGACCGCGTCGACAGGCCCCGCAGTCGGGCTGAGGCCCATCCACTTGAGCAAGCCCACGACCAGGTTGGCCAGCAGTGTCGTGCCGATCCAGGCCGGGATCGCCAGCAGCAGGCCGATGAGCATGCTTCGCAGCAGCCCGTTCGACGGGGAGAGGTGCAGGCCGGCCAGGGTGCGGGGCACGACAACAAGTCCGCCCGTCACGGCCAGGAGGCCGATCTGCGTCGCGGTCAGGATGAGGAGCGTCCCGCCAACGGTGAGGGCTCCGCCGGACTGGATCGCGAGCGCATCCTCCCCGGCGGGAAGCCCGGCGAGGGATCCGACGATGAGCGCGATCAGCAGGAGCACGATGACCGACGGCCCGCGATAGCGCCCCAATGGGAGCGCTGCGCGGACGACGAGTGCGCGGACCGTGTTCAACACCAGCCCGCTCAAGAGCGCCAGCCCGCCGAGCAACACCAGGAGCAGGGGCACGAGCAGTCGTTGGACCGTGCTCTGGCCGACGTCGCCCGATGTGAGCGCAGGCAGGAGGTCGCGATTCGCCAGGATCGCGGCGATCGGGAGGACGAGGCCCGCGGCGATCAGTGCGATCGAGATCAGCTGCAGTGCGCGATGCCGGCGCAGGAGATCTCGATTGGGGTCAAGCGGGAGCTGCGCATTCCACGCGCTCTCGAGCCGGGGCTTCCCCACCGGCGCGCCGGGGTCAGGGGTTGGAGGCGGGACGGAGTCCAGGTTCGGCACCCAGCTCGGCGGGGCGCGTGGGGGAGCGCTCGGTCACGCGCTCCGCCGGACGGGCCGCGGCAGGCTGGAACTCATGCCCGCAGTAGGCGCAGAGCGACCACTCCGGGTCGGCCAGGCGGCTGCAGGACGGGCAGACCCGATGCAGACGGGTCCGGCAGTTGGGGCAGACCAGCCAGTCGGCGTGGACGCGGTCCCGGCAGACGGGGCAGAGCTCGTTCTTCTCGACCTCGGCCAGCAGCGACTCCTCGGCCAGCGAGCGCTCGTACACCTCGGCCAGCGACTCGCGGGGGCGGACGATCAGGTAGAGCACGACCGCAAAGAGGAAGAGGAGCGGGGTGAAGAAGATGATCAGCGCCGACGCGAAGTAGGGAAGGATCGGGTTCTCCGATCTCGCCTGCATGTCGCGGAAGGCCCAGTACGCTGTCCCGAGCCAGAGCAGGACGACGTAGATGACGATCAGCGTGCCCGCGGTCTGGACCAGCGGGTTGGTGATGAAGTCGTTCCAGATCTTTCCCGGATCCGGCAAGCCGCTTGGCATCAACGAGCCTCTCTGAGGGTCCGCCGCGCACGGATCGGCGCTGGCGACGCGCCGGTCATGCTAGCAGATAGGTGCGCAAGCACCTCCACCACCGCCCTGTGCTCGACCTCCAGGACGCGCTCGGCAAGCTCGGCCACCGACTCTCCGGGCCGGACGGCGAGGCGCACCTGCTCGAGCGCGGGACCGTCATCGAGCCGCTCCGTGACCTCGTGGATCGTCACCCCTGTCTCGGCGTCGCCGGCAGCCAGGACCGCGGCGTGAACCGCCAGCCCGATCATCCCCGCTCCTCCGTGGCGCGGCAGGAGCGAGGGATGGATATTGATCGTGCGCCCGCGATAGGTGGCGAAGTAGGGAGCTCGCAGGAGCTGGTCGTAGCCGGCGAGCAGGACGAGCTCGCAGCCGGCCTCCTCGAGCGCCTGGCCGATGGCGGCGTCGCGCGCGTCCGCATCGACGAAGTCAGGGCGCGCCATGACCCGCCATGGCACGCCTCGCCGAGCGGCTACATCGAGGGCGCGGATCTCCGGCCGGTTGGCGATCACGATTGCCGGCTCCACCCCGGAGAGTCGCCCATCGGCGACGGCGTCGAGCACCGCCTCCAGGTTCGACCCCCTGCCGGAGACGAGGATCCCGAGGCGCATCGGCCTAGACGAACGAGACGCGGTCTGCCCCGGGTGCCACGGGGACGACGGTCCCGACCCGCCGAGCCTCCGGCACGGCCGCCTGCGCCGCCCCCACCAGCTCCGGGCGCACGACGCAGGTGAGGCCGATCCCGAGGTTGAAGGTGCGCACCATCTCGTCGTCGCCGATGTCCCCGCGCTCCTGGATCAGGCTGAAGATCCGCGGCACCGACCACGACCCCAGCTCGACCTCGACCCCCAGGTCCGGCGGCAGGGTGCGCGGGATGTTGTCGACCCAGCCGCCGCCGGTGATGTGGGCGAAGGCAAGCGCGTCGCTCCCCGCTTCGCGCAGCACGCGACGCAGGATCCGGATCTCGTCGAGG
>JBGQKH010000041.1:0-16201 GCA_041499395.1 Candidatus Limnocylindria bacterium | reverse complement strand
TCCGAGCCCTCCATTCCTCCTCGAGCAGGGCATACAGCACCTGGTCGGACCATGCGCCCCTGATCAGCTCGTTGTGGTGGAAGTGCCCCTCGCGCCGCATGCCGAGCCGCTCCATGACGCCCATCGACCCGAGGTTGCGCGGATCCGCCCGCGCGATGATGCGGTGCAGGCCCAGCTCCTCGAATCCCATGCGCAGGACCGCGCCGCTCGCCTCGGTCGCGTACCCGCGGCGCTGGTGGTCGGGGTGGATGATGAAGCCGATCTCCCCCTGCCAGTGCTCCGCGCTCGTCCGCGTCAGGCCAACATCCCCGATCAGCGTGCCCGACGCCGGGAGCACCGCCGCGAGGCGGATGACGTGGGGCTTGCTATCAAACGAGGTGAGCGTCACGACGCGCTCGAGCATCTCGATCGCCATCTCCCGGGTGCGCGGCTCCCAGGGCATGTGGCGGGCGACCTCGTCGCGGCGGTAGATGTCGTAGAAGGCCTCGAGGTCATCCTCGACGAAGGGGCGGAGCAAGAGCCGATCGGAGTGGATCGGGAGCGCGGGGACGGCCATCGGCGCGAATGGTAGTCGCAGGCCGGGCAGTTCCAAGTGGCCAGGCTGGCCATCCGCGCGCCTTGAACGTCTACTGAGCCGGCCATCGTTGTAGCACGATCTCCGCATCGGCCGGATCCATCCGGTACCCGCGAACATCGCCGTCCCAGGTGATCAGATCGCGGTGAGCGACGCGCCGCATCACCTTGTTCGGGCCGGCGACGATGCCGGCGAAGGCAGTCCCGCTCTGCTTCCCGTAGCGGGCCGTGAGGTCCGCATCCAACGCCAGGGCTGCGTTGCGAGTCGCCTGCTCCGCAACCTCGCGGAGCAGGCGGCGACTGTCAGCCCCCTGGATGGCGTTGAGCACCTCGCCCAGCTGCTTGCGCCGCAGCTTCGCCTGGTCCGCCTCGTCCATGACCGGATCGCCAGACTGATGCTGCGGGCCCATGACCCATCGCCAGGCGAGGGCGAGCAGCTGCTCCTCGGTCTCGGCCTCAAACTCGATCCTTGGCACTCGTGCGCTCCTGTATCTATCTGTAACGAAGATGTATCGAATATATCACAGGATGTTTCGTGCTACACTGCACTCCTCGGCTGCAAGGCTGCGAACCGATTGATCCCCTGGCTTCGTGAGCGACGGAGACCACCGGCGAATCCGCTTCGTGTCAACTCAGCCACATCGGGGGCAGAGGAGAAGAACCATGCGTTACACACGACTTTCCACCTACGACCTGACCAAGGGCGACTTCACCGAGCTGACCGGCATTGCCGAGAAGGGCATCCTGCCGACCTTCGCCAAGGAGCCTGGCTTCGTGAACTTTGGGCTCGTCGACGCCGGCAACCACAAGGTTGTCTCGATCAGCATCTGGGAGACCCGCGAGGCCGCCCTGAAGTCAGCCAGCATGGCTGCGACATGGGTCAAGGAGAACATCGCCGATCGTGTCCACCTCGTCACCACCTCCATCGGTGACCTTGCGCTCTTCCGCGGCGTTCCCGTCTCGGCCTAACCCATCGAGATGATGGGCACTCTGTTGGTGGCGGCCATCGCCGTCGCAGCCATCGTGCTCGCGATGCTCACGATCCGTGAGAACCGACGGCGCGAGTGGCTGGAACAGCGGGTCCGGCAGCCACTGACCTTCATCTGGGGCACGCGCCCCAACCGGGTCGCGATGCGCGTCCGGCCGGCCGAACGGCCGACACCGCGCTCGTAGCCAACCAGCCGCTCCGGCTCGTCGCCGGGGCGGCTGTTGCGTTGCCGGGCCGGCGGTAGGTTCCGCTCGGCAGCGCCCTACACTGCGGCGATGGAGTATCGGGCCCTCGGCACCAGCGGCCTCAAGGTCTCGCCGATCTGCCTCGGCACCATGCAGTTCGGGAAGCTCACCGAGCAGGCCGAGGCGAGCCGCATCATCGCCTCCGCGCGAGAGGCGGGGATCAACTTCATCGACACGGCCAGCTCGTACGCCGCGGGCAAGGGCGAGGCGATGGTCGGCGAGCTCCTCGCAGCGGACCGCGACTGGTGGGTGATCGCCACCAAGGTCGGCTCGCGGACGGGACCAGGACCGAACGAGGACGGCACCAGCCGGCACCAGATCCGCGCCGCGATCGATCGGAGCCTCCAGCGCCTGCGCACCGATCGGGTCGACCTCTACTACCTCCATCGCGACGACGAGACGACGCCCCTCGACGAGTCGCTCGGGGCGCTCGGCGAGCTGATCCAGTCGGGCAAGGTGCTCTATTGGGGGCTCTCGAACTTCCACGGCTGGCGCCTCGCCGAGGCGGTGGGCCTGGCAAGGGAGCTGGGCCTGCCGAGGCCGATCGCGCTCCAGCCCTACTACCACGCCCTCAATCGCCAGGCGGAGGCAGAGCTGCTCCCGGCCGCCGCGCACTTCGGGCTCGGCGTGGTCCCCTACAGCCCGCTTGCCCGTGGCGTGCTCACCGGCAAGTACCTCCCCGGCGAGGCCCCGCCACCTGACTCACGCGCCGGCCGCAACGACGGCGAACTGATGGGTCGCGAATGGCGGGAGGGGTCGCTGGCGATCGTCCAGGAGCTGCAACGGCACGCCGAGGTGAGGGGCATGACGACCGGGCAGCTCGCGGCGAACTGGCTGCTCAGCAACGCGCTCGTCACCGCGATCCTTGCCGGGCCGCGAACGTTCGGCCAGTGGAGCGAGTACCTGGGCGCGCTGGACCACGGCTTCGACGCCGAGGACGCCGCCGTGGTTGACCGGCTCGTCCCGCCGGGCCACGCCTCCACCCATGGCTACACCGATCCGGCCTACCCGATCACCGGCCGGGTCCACCGCGACCGCACGCCTGGCTGACTCCTAGCAGCCGGCCTCGCCCATCGCCGCGGAGATCGCGCTCTGGTGGCCGAGGAACTCGGTCAGGGTGCCGACGTTCTGGTTGTAGGTGTCAATCGTGGCCTGCCTGACGGGCTCGGTCGCGAAGAGCACCTGCGCGGCCTTGCCCGCCTTCTCGTAGACGTCGATCGCCGCCTTCGGGTCGCCGAGCACCCCCGGGTGGGAGTCGAGCGCGTGCAACGTGTGCATGGCGGCGAGGAACTTGTCGAGGTCCAGGTTGCCGATCTGGTGCGTCTTGACCGCTTCGACCGTGTCCGGGGTCGTGAGCTGCGCGAGGAACTGCACCATGATCAGCTCCTGCGCGGCCGTCTTGATCGCGGCGCAGTCGACCGTCCCTGGTTGCCCAGCGACCGATGCCTGGCCCGCACCCGCCGAGGGTTGACCATTGGACGACGCACCTGCGCTGCCTCCGCTGCAGGCCGCGGCGAGGGCGACCAGGAGGACCGGAACCACGAGTCTGTTTCGCATTGCGGGATCCTAGCGGTGCTGCAACGTCGCCGTCCCCGTTCCGCGTCCGCGTAGAGTTCCCACGTGGCGACCTTCCGCATCACGCCCCGAGGGCCGTTCAGCCTCGCCGCCGCGCAGCGCTTTGCCGGCGGCTTCCCGGCGGGGATCGGCGGCGGAGGCGTCGGCGGCGAGTCGATCGTGATGTCGTTCCCGGTCGAGGGGTCGCACGCGAGCGCCGCCGTGGAGCTGCACCAGGATCCTGACGGGACCGTCATCGGCGAGACCGATGCGGAGGTCGCCGACCTCCCCGCGGTCGAGCGCCAGGCCGCCCGCTCGCTCTCCCTCGACCACGACGCCTCGGCATGGCCGGCGGTCGGCGACCGCGACCCCGTGCTCGGCGCGTTCCAGCGTCAGTACGAGTACCTGCGACCCGTCTGCTTCTACTCCGCGTACGAGGCGGCCACCTCGTTCGTGATCGGTCAGCGGATCTCGATGCGGCAGGGAGCGCGCGTCAAGCAGCGCCTCAGCGAGCAGGCCGGCGACGGGCCAACGACGCTCGGGCGCCCATACGCCGCCTTTCCTCGCCCGGAGCGACTGCTCGAGCTCGACGTGATCCCCGGCATCAGCGCCCAGAAGGTCACGTGGCTCAAGGGCATCGCGCGAGCGGCGCTCGATGGACGGCTCGACACCGAACGGCTGCGTGCCTTGCCACGCGACGAGGCCATCGCGGCGCTCAGGGAGCTGCCGGGGATCGGTCCCTTCACCTCGGAGGCGGTCTGGCTGCGCGGCTGCGGAATCGTCGACGAGCTGCCGAGCCAGGACGCGGTCGGCCCCCACGCGATCGGTCCGCTCTACGGACAGCCGTCCCTCGACCGCGAGGCCTACGAGCGGCTGGCCGAGGCGTGGCGCCCGTTCCGGATGTGGGCGGTCGTGCTCCTGCGCTTCAGCGCCAACCGCGAGGCGCCGCCGAAGGGCTGAGCTCAGCGCCAGTCGACGTTCACCACCTCGATCGGCTCGGAAAGGCCCTTGAGGGTGGCGCTGCGCAGGCCTGACGTCCTGTGAGACTCCCCGACGGTCGCCACGCTCGCGACGATGTCGCCAGCCCCGCCGAGGGCCGCGATCCGCGACGCCTCATGGACGCCCTTCCCGTGGAAATCGCCGCCGACCTGCGTTGCATCGGAGGCGTGGAGCCCGATCCGGACCTGGGGCGCGAACCCCTGCGTCGACCGATGCTCGGCGAGCCGTCGCTGGATCGCGATCGCCGCCGCCACTGCGAGGTCAGGGGAGTCGAAGCTGACGAAGAAGCCGTCGCCGGTGGTGGAGATCTCCTCACCGCCGTGGGCCGCGAACACCTCCCGAAGCGCCGTGTTGTGCCAGCGCAGCATCGTTTCCCAGGCCTCGTCGCCGAGTGCCTCGACAAGGTTCGTGGAGCCGACGATGTCGCTGAACATGAAGGTCTTCAGGACGCGCCGGGCAGGACCAGTCTTGCCGCGCAGCTGCCACGGCAGGAGCTCCGCGACGTCCTCGAGGATGATCGCGGCGGTCGGGCACGCGAATGCCGCCGCGCGAAGGACCTCCTCGTCGACGCTATCGGGCCCTACCACGTCGCTCTTGCCGTAGTCGCCCGCGAGCCAGTCGAAGGCCGTCGGAGCGAGGGTGATGCAGTTGCCCGCGCCGATGCACTTGTGGCGGTCCACACGCGCCCGGACGACCATCAGCGGGACCCCACCATCGCGAGCCCGCGGAAGGCCAGCGAGGTCGCTTCGGCACGGCTCGACGTGCCAAGCCGGGCGAACAGCCGCGTCAGGCGCTGGACCACGTGCTCCTCGGCGAGGTCGAGTTCGGCGGCGATCTCGGCGTTCGTCCGACCCTCGGTCAGGAGCTGGAGCAGCCGGCGCTCCGCGTCGTCCAGGCTGGTGCCGGCCGCGTCGGCCGCCGTGCCGGCCGCGGCTTCAGGGGCGGGCGCCTCCATCGGGCCGGCCAGCTCGACCAGCTCCCGTCCGATCGGGCCGGTGAGCCAGCGAACGCGGATCGATTCGTCGGCCGTTCCCTGGGCGATCCTCGACAGCGTCGACTGGAGGAAGCCCCTGACGAACCCCTGGACCTCCGGCGGCGCCCCGGCGAAGACGGCCCTGGCCGCCGGGATGACGACCTCCAGGCTGACGTCCTCGTGGAGCCCGGTCTGGAGCGCCTGGAAGGCCGCGCCGCCGGCCATGACCGCAGCCCCGATGTCACCGCGCGCGAGGGCGACCGCGGCCACTGCGGCGTCGGCCTGGGCGCCCCACGGCGCGTGCCCCGGCAGGAGCGGCAGCAGCTCCGTCACCTGCGCCGCCGACCGCTCGACGAGCTCCACCACGGCCGGGTCCACTTCGCCGCCTGCGGCCCCGCCCGCGACGAACCGCGCCGCCTCGATCGCCAGACGAGCCAGGGCCTCGCACCGCTCCGATGCCCGGCCGCTCTCGGTCGCCATGGCCACGGCGCGCTCGAGGTGGCGACGCATGCCCTCCACGTCGCCCGCACCGGCCCGGACCATGCCGCGCCAGGTCTCCAGCTCCCGGGCGCGGGTCCGAGACGGGGCCACCGACGCGGCGGCTGCGGCCATGGCGATCCACCGCTCGGCACCGTCGACGTCGCCCAGCTCGAGCAGGGCGAGTGCCACGCCGCCGGCGGAAAGGAACTCGATCGTCCGGTCGCCCTGGAGCCTCGCCTCCCGATGGGCATCCTCGCCGCGGGAGAGCGCCAGGTCGGGCACCACCTTGGCCCGCGAGTAGACGTGGACCCCGAACAGCATCTGGAGGTCGAGGCGAGCCCGCTCGCTCTCGGTGACGAGCTCGGAGAGGCGGCTCGTCACGTGCCGGATCTCCTCGAGATGCCGCGCAGAGGAAGTGAAGTGCATGACCGTGCCGTATTGCGCGTAGGCCATGGCGATGACCGTCGACATGACGCCGGTGCGGTCGCCAAGCCGCTCGAAGATGGCGAGGGCGCGATTGAGGACCTCTTGCGACTCGATGAACAGCGGTCCGACGGGCGTCGCCAGGATCATCTCCTCGACGCTGGTGCCCGCCGCCACCGCCGCGAGGAGCTCGTTCGCCTGGCCGGAGCGAACCTGGGCGGAGAACCACCCTCGTCCCTTCCCGAAGTCGATCGCCCCGATCTCCCGGAGCGCGGCCGCCAGGCTGCGATCGTCCTGCAGCTGCTCCGCGAGCTCGATCGCCCGCCGGTACGCCTCGTCGGCGCCGTCGAGGTCGGTCTCGACGGCGGCGCCACCGAACGACTCACCCAGGGGACTGCGGAGGAGCGCCTGGCCGAGCTCCAGGGTCGCGCGGAGCTCCAGCGGCGCATCGCCACGCTCGGCCGCCCGAGTGCGCACGCGGCGGGCCAGCTCCGCGGCGGCGTCCTCGTCGTGGCTCATGCGCAGCGCCGACGCGCGCCGGAGCTGCACGTCGAGCTCGACCGCCGGATCTTGCATCGCCTCGGCGAGCGCGGCCAGCTCGGTCAGGCCGTCGAGCCGCTCGCCGGTCCTGCGGAGGACGGCGAACGCGTCGTCGCGGGTGGCGAGCAGAACCCGACGGTCGGCCGGAGTGGAGACGACCGGGAGCGCCTGCTCGACGAGCCGGAGCGCCTCCTCGGGGGCGTTGGAGGCGAGGGCCGCCGCCGCCGCATCGATCGAGAAGCGCGCCGCACGGGCCGTGTCGCCGGCGGCGAGCGCGTGCTGCGCGAGCATCGGCAGGCCGGCGGGGGCCGGGTCGCCCCCCTCCAGCAGCATGTCGACGACCGCGGCATGCACCTGGCGCCGGCGGGCCGCCGAGAGCTGGCTCGAGGCGAACTGGCGGACCTGCTCGTGGGTGAACGTGTAGTCCGCCGGCTCACCCTGCGCCTGCGGGAGCAGCAGGCCCGCCCGAACGGCCGGCGCGAGATCGTCGGCAAGCAGGTCGGTGCCGTCAATGCGACCGGTCGACTCGCCCTGGGCTGGCTCGCTCTCCGCCGGAGAAACGTCCCCATCCCCGATCCGCCCCCGGATCGCCCGGAGGTCGCGAAGGCTGAAACTGCGGCCAAGGATTGCCGCGTCGCCGAGCGCGGCTCGCGTCCGGGCCGGAAGTCGGGCTGCGCGGCGGTCGATGAGCGTGCGCACCGCCGACGGCACGAGACGGGCAGCGTTCCGGCCCAGCCGCCACTCGCCGTCGACCTGCTGGAGCGTCCCAGCCTCGCGGTGCGTCCGCGCCAGCTCCTCGACGATGAACGGGACGCCCTCGGACTGGACGTGCATCGCGGCCGAGGAGGCGGCCTCAACCGTACCGCCGAGGACGCGCTTCAGGAGCTCGGCCGTCTCGACGGAGCTGAACCGCCCCGGGCGCAGCCGCCGGACGAGGCCCATCCGCTCCATGTCAGCGACGAAGTTCACCGCCTCGGTCACGGACGCGAATTCGTCGGGCCGGATCGTCAGGAACAGGAAGATCGGCCGATCGGCGTCGCTGCGGACCGCGTATCGGAGCAGCCGCAGGGTGTCGTCGTCGGCCCACTGGACGTCGTCGATGAGCAACGCGAGTGGACGCAGCCCGGCGAGGGCCGAGATCGCCACCCCCGCGAGATCGAAGGCCCGGAGGAGCTTGGCGTCCGGGGAGAGGGTCTCGAACCCGCGCTCATCACGTCCGGAGATGGCCTCGACGACCCGGCTGACCGCGGCCTCTGCCGGCGTCCCCGCGGCCGTGTCGCGGATGGCGGTGGACGCGAACAGGCTCCGCGCCACCAGAAACGGCCCGCGGATCTCCTCGTCGGCCGTGATGGCGACACAGGTGAACCCATTCGCCGAGGCGAGCTCGGCGGCGGCGAGCAGCAGGCGTGTCTTGCCGATTCCCGGCTCGCCCTCGAGGGTCACCGCGGCGAGGCGGCTCGTCGCCTCCTTGACCTCCTGGGCGATCGCCTCGAGCTCGGCGCTCCGCCCGATGACCGCGCCGGTCGCCCGACGAAGCTGAACCGCGAGCGAGCACTGCGGCCCGACGAGGGGGTCGAGAGCACCGCCGTCGGCCATCCGGGGGGGCGGGCCATGCTCGACGGATGTCACCTCGGCTGGCATGCAGCCGATTATGACGATCCGGTGAGATCGTGGAGAAGTGGGCGGGGCGAGAGGCATAGCCCCGCGACCACCGACCTTCCGATCACCAAGCGGCTGGCCGAGGCCCCCGAGCCGTTCGACTGGCTGCGGAGCGCATGACGCGCCGGTCCCGCCACGCGGCCGAGCGCGCCACCGACCGCGAGGTCGGCGTGGTCGCGGCCCTAGCTCAGTGGATAGAGCGTCGGCCTCCGGAGCCGGACGGCCTGAGCGTAGTGCTTGTGCTGCGCGGTCCAAACGGAAACAGCCTGGGTTTTACGCTCTACCGGATCCCGTGTGAGGCCCTGCACGCCTGCGATACTGGTGCCTCGTTATCACGAGGATCTCGACGTGTGTAGCGCCAGGACCAACCTCCCCCTTCCGGCAGAGGTCCGTCTCGATGGGTGAGCGCCTGGACAGGCAGCTGGCAGCGGTCATGTTCGCGGACATGGTCGGCTTCACCGCCTTGATGCAGGAAGACGAGCATCTCGCCCTGCAGGCACGTGCCAAGTACGCGAACGTGCTCAACGCGCAGCACGAGGCGTTCGGCGGGAGGATCGTCCAGTACTACGGGGACGGCGCCTTGACCACCTTCCCCAATTCACTCGATGCCGTCCTGTGCGCGATCGCGATCCAGAAGGAGCTCAGCCAACCTCCCGACGTCCCGGTGAGGATCGGCATCCACGTCGGGAATGTGATCGTCGAATCGACCGGTCTGATCGGGGACGCGGTCAACATCGCTTCACGCATCGAGTCCTTCGGGATCGCCCGGGGAGTCCTGGTATCGGACGCCGTCCACGATCAGGTCAGGAATCAACCGCAGCTTGGATTCGTGAATCTGGGGAGATTCAAACTCAAGAACGTCGGCCGCCCGTTCGAGATCTTCGCGGTCTCGATCGACGGGCTGGCGGTCCCGTCCGCGGACCTCCTGGAAGGCAAGGGTGAGCGGTTCGCAAGCCTGCCGAGCAACCTCCCTGATCCCGGAACGCCTCTCCTTGGTAGAGATGCCGACGTCACCGCGCTGATCGAGCTCCTCGAGCGACACCGGGTGGTGACAGTGACGGGTCCGGGCGGTATCGGAAAGACCAGAACGGCGATCGAGGTGGGCCATCGTCTCGCGTCACGCTTCCTCGACGGGATCGCCTTCGTCTCGCTGGCCGCCGTGACCGATCCCTCTGACCTCGTGCCCGCCGTGGCCGGTGCGTTGGCCGTCAAGGAGGCGGAGGGCAGAAGCCAGGCCGAGGGCATCGTTGCGCTGATCGGGGACAAGCAGGCCTTGCTGCTGCTCGACAACCTCGAACAGGTGGTCTCGGCGGCCCCCGAGATCGCCGCTCTGGTGACCAGGTGCCCGGAGCTCCGGATCCTCACCACCAGCCGGACTCCGCTCCGGATCGACGCCGAGCGTGGCTATGCCCTGAGCCCGCTGGCGCTGCCGCCACAGGGGACGGCGGAAGGCCTGGAGTCGCTGCTGGCCTATCCGGGCATCGCCTTGTTCGTCGAGCGAGCGAAGGTGGCCAGGAGCAGCTTCGAACTCACATCGGACAGTGCTCCCGCAGTCGTGGCGGTATGCAAGCGCCTGGATGGCCTGCCGCTCGCCATCGAACTCGCCGCCGCCCGGATACGCCTGCTGTCGCCGGAAGCCCTGTTGCAGCGACTCGACCACGCGCTCGACGTCCTCACCACCGGCCAGCGAGATCGTCCGGACCGGCAACAGACCCTACGAGCGACGATCGGGTGGAGCCATTCGCTGCTCACGGCGTCGGAGAAGCGGCTCTTCCGGAGGATGTCGGTGTTCTCCGGTGAATGCTCGCTCGAAGGCATCGAAGCCGTGTGCTCGGAGGATTCGGAGGCCGTTCTCGACGATCTGGAGTCGCTGGTGGACAAGGGCCTGGTCCAGACCACGGGCCCTGGGGACCGGTTCGGAATGCTGCAGACGATCAGGGAGTACGCCCTGGAGGAACTCCAGGTGTCGGGACAAGCCGATGAGGTGGCCCTCAAGCATGCGGTCCACTACGCACAGGTCGCCAAGGAGATCCGAACGGGGATCGAGGGGAACGATCAGGTCCGATCGATCGAGCGAGGTGTCGTCGAAGATGCGGATCTGCAGGCTGGACTCGACTTCCTGCTCCGCAGAGCGAGGGAAAGGGATTCCACGTCGGCCGAGCTCGGCATGCACATGTGCGGGTCCCTGTGGCTCTACTGGCACATCCGCTCGAAGCACCTGAGCGCTCGTGACTATGTGCGCGGGTTCCTCGGCACCGCTGTCGACTCCGGGCCGACCATCGGCCGATCGAATGCGCTCCGCACGGCAGGCTTGGCGTCATGGTCGTTAGGCCACTTCGAGGAAGCCATTGACCAAGGCCTGGAGTCCTACCGCATTGCGCGAGACCTCGACGCAGCCACAGAGATGGCCCTCGCAGCGGGGCTCCTCGTGATCTTCTACCTGACCGTCGACATGGAACAGGCCGTCCACTGGTCGCGCGAGGCGATTGACCGGAGCCGAGCGCAGAACCACCCGCTGGCGTTGGGGTTCGCCTTGAGCTTCGACGGGATCCTTAATGCCGTGTCGGGCGACACCGCGATGGCGGCGTCGAGATACACCGAGGCCCTGGCCATCCAACGACGATCCGACGACAAGGAGGGCTCAGGCCTCTCGCTGGGCGGTCTGGCGCAGCTCGCCTCGCTGAGCGGCGACCACGGCAAGGCCATCACCCTGTATCAGGAGTCGCTAGCTGCGTTTGAGGCCATCGGTGACCGCGCCGAAGAGGCACGGATCCTGAGCGAGACGGCCTGGACACATCTCGGGCTCGACGATCCAACGGCGGCGCGCCGGTTCTTCCTCGATTCGGCAGCGGCCTACCTCGACGTCGGGAGTGTCCGCGGCGTCGGGACATCGATGATCGGGCTGGCGGCAATCGAGACGGTCGAGGGACGGCCATTGCGGGCCGTCCAGATCGCGGCAGCCGCCGAAGTCTTTGCCCTCGAGGAAGGAATCATGAACGTCTATTCGGACGAAGATCCGGGACGCGACTACGTCGAGCGGGCGAAAGCCGACTTGGGAGCGTCCGACCTGGAGAGCGCGACGGGGATGGGGCGAAGCCTTTCGATCAAGGAAGCGCTGGACCTGGCCCGAGCTGCCCAACCGGCGGTGCGGTCGGCCGGCGTCATGGAACGTCGCGGGAGCAGGGTCAGCGCACGAAGTAGCCGGTCACGTCGAAGATGAGCTGGGTGGTGGCACCCGGGGTGGCCAGGTAGGTGGCGCTCAGGCTGCCGCCGCTGCCCAGGGCCACCGTCACTCCGTTGGCGCGGCTGTCAGCCAGCGGGAAGTTGAGGGTCGAGCTGGCCGGGGTGGCGACCGGGGCGGGTCCCAGGAAGACGTAGCCGGCGGCGGTCTGGCCGGTGACGGTCAGGTTGCCGGTGACGGCCACCGCGTTGGCCGGCACCCCGCCCCGGCCGCTGACCGCGAAGGTGCGCGGCACGCCGACGCTGAAGGGGCCGGACAGGCCGTTGCCGAAGCGGGTGTCGAGCAGGCGCGCGGGGGCCAGGGCCACGTAGGTGGCGCCAGAGGCGCGGGGGCCGACCGATAGCACCAGCTGCGGTGGGTTGGCCGATTCGAGGGAGGCAAGATTCGTCTGCGCCCCGGTGGTGGACAGCCCCAGGCTCAGCAGCCCGCCGAGGGCCGGCGCGGCAAGGCTGGTGGCGTCGGCGCTGGTCCAGGTGCCGGAGGTGATCGGGCCGGAAGCTCCGCTGCTGACGCTCCCGAAGGGTGGCGCGGTGTTCCAGTTGATGGTTGACTCGCCCCAGGTAGTATCGGGCACCCCGTACACCGAGTACCCGACCGATTGGGTTGAGTTGGCGTACAGCTTCAGGCTGGCCGACTGGACCGTGCCGGCGACGCCGGACAGGTCGAAGCGCAGGTAGCTGCGGTCGGTGGTAGTGAGGCTGGTGCCAACCCGGAGGCTGACGCTGGTCCCGTAGTTGGTGGACGGGGAGAGGCTGTCGACGTAGGCGTCGGCGACCGGGTTGAGCGTGATGGTGGCCGTGCCATTGGGGGTCGTCGCGCTCCTCGGGCCGGCGGGCGATGATCGGTTGCCGGCCGCGTCGAAGGCGACCACCGTGTAGCTGTGGGTCGAGGACGGGGCCACGGCGGTGTCTGCGTAGTGCAGCAGCCCCGGCTCGAGGGTCGCGAGCGGGGTGAGCGAGCCGTCGCGGAAGATGTCGTAGCCGGCCACGCCGACGTTGTCGGTCGACGCGTGCCAGGCAAGGTTGATCTGGGTGAGGCCCCCGGCGGCCGCGGTGAAGGAGGTCGGGGTGGTGGGCGGGGTGCTGTCCGCGCCGCCATTGCGGCAGGGGACCAGGCCGCTGTCGAGCACCTGCCCGCCGGTGGAGACGAACTGAAACGCGGCGCTGCTCGGGTACAGGTTGAGCTTGACCGCGCCGAAGTGGCTGAAGTCAGAAGCGACCAGGTGCGCCGCGTCGGGCGCGAGCGGCACCGCGCTCTGGTGGCCATGGCCGCCCGCGCCGACCACGATCTCGGTCACGCCGGTGGGGGAGGCGGCGCCCGTGCCGTCAAGAGGCTCAAAGCGCTGGTAATCGTGGTCGTGGCCGTTGAGGACCAGAGTCACGTGGTTGGCGGCCAGCAGGCTCCAGATCGGCGCCAGGGCGGTCGTCTTGCCTTCCGGCCCGACGTCGAACAGCGGGTGGTGATAGTAGACCACCGTGCAGGCAGAGGTGTTCGCCGCGAGATCCGCCTGGAGCCACAGGTACTGGGCCGATGCGGTACCCAGCCCGCCGTACTGCGAGTTCGAGTCCAAGGAGATGAAGTGCCAGCCACCGCTGGTGTAGCTGTAGGCGTGGGCGATGTTGTCCCAGTAGTAGAAGTAGGCGGCGGCAGTGGCGTCCGTCTGGTACTCATGATTGCCGGGGGTCGGGTTGGTGTGCGCCCGGAATTGCCCGAAGGTCCCGGCGGCGGAGGGCGCCCCGTACCAGTTGTTGAACTCCATCGCCTGGCCGTTCTCGTACACGTCGCCGAGATAGAGAAACAGGTTCGGGTTCCAGGAGGAGATGAGGTTGACGGTGGAGGCCGCCGCTGGCTCGCCGCTCGCGCCGTCACCGGTGGCAGCCACGACCAGCGGCGTGCCGGGCGGCGGCGAAGGCGGCGTGTACGGGGTGAACATGTTCAGGTTCGGGGGCGGGCTGATCTGCCCATTCGTGAAGGTCACGCCTACGGTGGCCGGCAGGCTGGCAAACGTGTCGCGCATGAGGAGAGAAACGGCCAGGGTATGCGGGCCGTCACCCCAGCGTGCCGAGTCGAGGACGAAGGTATAGGGGGCGGTGTAGCTGGTCAGCAGGGGCCCACCATCCAGGGTGAACGTGGCGCGCTGTACGCCGGGCGACGTGCCAATCACACTGAACGAGGCGCTGACCGAGGTCGTGCCCGTCAGGGTGTCCCCCGCCAGGGGCGTGTCGAGGCAGACCGTCACGGTGTAGGTGAGGGTGACTGGGCTGCTGGCCTGGCAGGTTGGGATCGCCGCAGCGACCGGCGTGGGGGCCGGCAGCAGGACAACCGCCGCCAGGACCATCCCGATGAAGAGGGTGAAGACTCGTTCTGGTGCGCGCCGTTGGCGGCTTCGCGAAAGATCCCGGACTGGCAATACGGCTCCGCCTTCGGCTGGACATCGCGGGTGCAAGGGGCAGCAGGGTACCCGCTCCGGGCGGCAAATGGCAGTACTTTCGGCAGATCGCGTTGCCCTTGTGCAACGAGGAGCCCGATGACGCGGGCCGGTCCCGGTGGCCTCGTGCCCTCGCAGCCGGCGTCGGGAGGCAGGTTCGATGACCCGTAGGGCCCCCGTTGCGCCGGGGGACGGCCCGCATGGGCGGAGGTCGTCAGCCGGCGATCAGCGCACGAAGTAGCCGGTCACGTCGAAGATGAGCTGGGTGGTGGCACCCGGGGTGGCCGCCCAGGGCCACCGTCACTCCGTCGGCGCGGCTACGCACGTACCCTGTTCGAGGGCATCATCGGCCGCGTGTTGGAGCAGGTCTCGCTGCGCGCCGACACCCTGGCGCAGGTCGTCGGCCTGGTCACTGCCCCACTGGGCGGGCCAGATCGGCTGGCGCTGGCACGCATCGAACGCGAACGTGATGCGGCCCTTGCCCGCTACCGGCGTGACCGCGAGAGCACCGCTCTTAACCGCGCAATGGCCCGGCTCGACGGTGAGGAAGCTGCAGCTCGCCGGCCATGCGAGCCCACCGGCGTGCCGGCGGAGGTCGCCACGCGCTACCTGCGAGAACTGGCGGTGACGTGGGACTCGGCAGACGGGGGGCCGGGGCGACGGTTGCTGGCAGAGGCGCTCTTCGAGCGGATCGACGCGGTCGGTTTCCGCGAGGCGACCCTCCACCTCAGCGACGCCGCCATCGCTCACGGCTTCGCGGCCGTCGTGCCCGAACGGCTCAATATCACTGTTGGGTATGGTCGGGGCGAGAGGATTTGAACCTCCGGCCTCATCGTCCCGAACGATGCGCGCTACCTAACTGCGCCACGCCCCGAGAGCCGCAGTCTACCAGCCGACCTCACCGACCGTCGATCGCCGCCAGGGCCAGCGAGGCGAGCCGCTCCCATTCGTGCGCGTGCGCGACGGGGACCACGACCCAGGCCTTCATCGGCCGGCCCATGCCGGACGGATCGAAGAGATGCGCGCCAGCGAGGCGCAGCGCATCGGCCAATGGATCGGGCGCGAGCTTGAATGTCATCGCGTCCCCGTACAGGCCGGCGATCGCCTTGCCGTCGAGCTTGAGGGTCGGCATCCCGAACATGCTGCTGGCCGTGACACCCTGGGCCGCGAGACGCGCGGCGACCTGCTCGTAGTGGCGCATGGTTTCCGAAGCGGGCTCCGGTCGGTCCATCGGGTTGAGGGTACCCCTTCGACCTACACTGCGCCGCATGTCACGGCTGGAGCCCACCGATCGGCGCCTGATCGGCCTCACCCTGGCCGTCAAGCTGGCCGTCCTGGTGGTGGGCGCGCTCGCCTACGTGGTGGTCAGCAACCAGTCGATCCACGAGCCGATGGACCTGCTCCGCATCTGGAACCGCTGGGACGCGCCGCACTACCTGGACCTGGTCGTCTTCGGCTACCGGGCGACCGATGCGGGAAACCTCATCGGGCCACACGGGTACCGATCCGTCTACCCAGGCGACCTGCCGCTCTACATCGTCTTCTACCCGCTCTTCCCGTGGCTGGCGACGATCGTCAACTTCCTGCTCGACGACCCGCTGGCGAGCGCCTTCGTGGTCACCACCCTCGCCTCGATGTTCGTGGCGCCGCTCCTCTACCGCCTCGTGCGCCACGACGAGGAGCCCGCGGTCGCGATGCGGGCGGCCTGGTTCCTGCTCATCTTCCCGACCGCCTACTTCCTGCACATCGGCTACACCGAGGCGCTCTTCATGGCGCTGGTGCTCGGCTCGTTCCTGGCCGCGCGGACCGAGCGCTGGTGGCTGGCCGGCCTGCTGGGTGGCCTCGCGGCGTTGACTCGAATCAACGGGCTGGTGCTGATCCCGGCGCTCGCCGCGGAGGCGCTGACCCAGTGGCTGCACCGCCCGCCGGAGGAGCGGCGGCTGCGGGTCGAGTGGCTCGCGATCGGCCTCGTGGCCGTCGGGTTCGGCGGCTACCTGACGCTGAACCAAGCGATCTACGGCGACGCGCTGACCTTCCTGCGGATCCAGCACGAGCACTGGTACAAGTCGCTCGACTGGCCGTGGAACGGGATCAGCGG
>JBGQKH010000040.1:0-16329 GCA_041499395.1 Candidatus Limnocylindria bacterium | reverse complement strand
GTGGCGTTGGCTGACCGCCTCGATCAGGTAGCTGATGTGCAGGGACCAGTCGCGGTCGTTGCGATCCAGCTTGTACCAGTAGCACGGGAAGTCGACCTCGCGCTCCCATTGCCAGAGGAGCGTCGTCTTGCCGTAGCCGGCGTCCGCCGCGATGACCATGGCGCGGCAATTCGCGTTGTCGGTGAGCCACTCGAGCAGGCGCGGTCGCCGCAAGGTCGGCGTCACGTAGTGTGGCGGCGTGACCTTGTTGTGGATCAGCGGGTAGACGTACTGGATGTCCGACATCGGGGCGGCAGCTCCGATTTGGGCGTGGGACACCGGACCCCGCGGACGCGCCCCCCGCGACCTCGGCCGGTTCCGGCGAGGGTACCCCTCGACCGATTATCAGCGCATTACCGCGTCATGGTCTAGAGTCGGAATCGACGATGCGCGCCTTTATCGGTCTGGGCGGGAACCTGCCGGGCAGCGAGGCGGCCTTCAGGAGCGCGCTGCCTGAGCTGGGCGCCATCGGCCAGGTGGTCCGAGCCTCCAGCCTGTACCGATCCTCGGCGAGGGACCTGCTCGACCAGCCCGAGTTCACCAACGCCGCGCTCGAGCTGGAAACCGATCTCGAGCCGGCCGACCTCCTCCTCGCACTGAAGCGCCTCGAGCTGACGATGGGGCGGGACCCGCAGGGGATCCGATTCGGTCCGCGCCTGATCGACCTGGACATCCTGGCCTTCGACGGCCGATGCATCGCCGACGCCGAGCTCGACCTTGTGGTGCCGCACCCGCGCCTTGTGGAGCGCCGCTTCGCGCTCGAGCCGCTCGCCGAGCTCGATCCGGGGCTGCGCCCCTGGCGCGGCTGCGACGACCTGCGCATCGACGTCAGCGTCGTCGACCTCCTCCCGGCCGTGGCTGACCAGGAGGTGGCCCGCATCTCCGGCCCTGAATGGGCCGATTAGGGGCTCGCCGTCAGGCAAGGAAGCCTGGGAAGCGGGGGAGCGCGTCGAAGTCAGCCGGCTCGTGCTGCACGACGACCCTGGCGCCGACCGATGCGGCCAGGTCTTCGACGCGATCCATGGATGCCAGCGTCTGAGCCCGATCGGTGTTGAAGGTCGGGACATGCCGGTCGCGCCGGCTCTCCGCCATGTGCCACAGGTCGCCTGACAGCAGGATCGGGCCGCTTTCCGGCAGGCGCAGCAGCAGCACGGCGTGGCCGGGCGTGTGGCCTGGCGCCTGGATGATGACCACTGACCCGTCGCCGAGGAGATCGTGGTCATCGCTGATCAGATGCGTGTCGGCAGCCTCGAGCGTGCCGTAGTCGTCCATCGCCTGGCTCGCGCGCGCTTCGGGGTCGAACATCGCAGCGCGTTCCAGCGGGTTCACGATCCATGTCGACCGAGCGAAGAGCCCGGCGTTGCCGGAGTGATCCCAATGTCCGTGCGAGAGGGCGAGGAAGCGAACCTGATCCGGCACCACGCCGATCCCGTGCAGCTGATCCACGAGACTCCGACCAGGCGTTGCCCAGGCGCCGAGGTCGGTCCGTGTGCGGGACATGCCGGTATCCCAGATCAGGTCGCCGTGTGCGTGGCGAACCAGGAAGGCCGGCACGGGCAGCGTGAGCGTCGTCGCGCGCCCGTCGTAGGCGCCGTCATCGGCGAATTCCGCCCAGTCGGATCCGGCCACCACGACCTGACCGCCGTCGAGGGCGTAGAGACGGAGCACGTTCCCGACGGTCATCGTCCTGGCGCCACGACGTCTGGCTAGAGCCGGACTTTGGGCGGGACGCTGGGGTCGAAGGTGTGGACGGTGTCGATGAAGCGGACGATCCCGCGGGAGTGGCTCATCAGAAGCGAGTGCGTCCGTGCCCCGCCACCGAAGAAGCGCACGCCGCGCAGCAGCTCGCCGTCGGTCACGCCGGTCGCCGCGAAGACCACGTTTTGACCGGGGGCCAGGTCATCGGTCCCGTAGACGCGGTCCACGTCGTCGACGTCGAGGCCCATCGCCCGCCCACGCTCTCGCTCCTCGTGCGAGCGCCACGCGAACTGGGCCTGGATCTCGCCCCCGAGGCACTTGATCGCAGCGGCGGTCAGGACTCCCTCGGGCGCTCCACCCGTTCCCATCACAGCGTGAACCCCGGTCCCCGAGACGGCGACCGATACCCCCGCCGTGAGGTCTCCGTCGCTGATCAGCTGGATGCGCGCCCCGGCTGCACGCACCTCCTCGATCAGGGCCGCGTGCCGGGGCCGGTCGAGGATCACGACGGTGATGTCGAAGACGGCTCGGCCCAGGCGTTCGGCGATCTTCCCGATGGTCACGCCCGCCGGATCGAGGATCGAGACGTGGCCGGCCACCTGCGGCCCCACGATGAGCTTGCGGAGGTAGGTGTCCGGGGCGTGCATCAGGCCGCCGGGCTCGGCCGCGGCGAGCACGACCGTCGCGTTCGGCGAGCCGGTGGCGACGAGGTTGGTCCCCTCCAGCGGATCGACCGCGATGTCGACCTCCAGTGCCGCGTCCGGGTTGCCGACCCGCTCGCCGATGTAGAGCATCGGCGCCTGGTCTCGCTCGCCTTCGCCGATGACGATGGTGCCGCTGATCTCCGCCTCTTCCATTGCCCGGCGCATCGCCTCGACCGCCGCGTGGTCTGCCGCCATCCGATCGCCGCGTCCCATGAGGCGGGCAGCCGCAATCGCCCCTGCCTCTGTGGCCGCAACCGCCTCGACGGTGATCAGCTTGTCCATCGGTTCCCGCCGCCTAGTGCTTGAAGTGGCGACGTCCGGTGAAGACCATCGCCATGTGGTGCCGATCGGCGACCTCGATCGCCATCTCGTCGCGGATGCTGCCCCCCGGCTGGATGATCGCCGTCACGCCGGCCTGCGCGGCGATCTGGATCCCATCGGGGAAGGGAAAGTAGGCGTCGCTCGCCATCACGGAGAGCGGAGCCCGCTCGCCGGCCTTGCGCAGCGCCACCTCGACGCTCACCACGCGCGACGGCTGGCCCGCCCCCATCCCGACCAGGGCGTGGCGTTTGGCGAGCACGATCGCGTTGCTCTTCACGTGGCGGACCGCGCGCCAGGCGAAGAGGAGGTCGGTCAGCTCATCGAGAGTGGGCCGCCGCTGGGTGACGACCTGGAGCTTGTTGCGATCCTCCTCGAGGTTGTCGAAGGTCTGCACGAGGAGCCCGCCGCCGATCCGCTTGAAGTCGAAGTTGCCGATCCCCATCTCGGGCCCATCGGCGTCGGCCTGGGGAACCTCGATGATCTCGAAGCCCTTCTTGGTGCGGAGGATCTCCAGCGCCTCCGGGGTATAGCCGGGGGCGACGATCGCCTCGAAGAAGCCGGGACGGATCGCCCGCGCCGTCGCCTCGTCGACGACCCGGTTGGCGCCGATGATCCCGCCGTAGGCCGACACGGAATCGCCTTCGAGGGCCAGTCGGAACGCCTCGGCAAGGTCGACGACCGAGGCGAGGCCGCACGGGTTTCCGTGCTTGACGATGCACACCGTGGGCGTCTTGAAATCGCTGGCGATCTGCCAGGCGGCGTCGAGGTCGAGCAGGTTGTTGAAGGAGAGGTCCTTGCCGGCGATCTGGCGCGCCCGGCTGATCGAGGTGCGCCGCTGGGCCGGATCGGCATAGAAGGCGCCGAGCTGGTGGGGGTTCTCCCCGTAGCGCAGGTCCGCCTTCTTCTCGACCACCAGCGTCAGGCGGCTCGGGAAGAGCGTTCCCGCCTGGAGGTTGAGGTACGAGGCGATCTGGGCGTCATACGCGGCAGTCAGGGCGAACGCCTCCGCTGCGAGCTTCTGTCGCGTCTCGGGGCTCACCGTCCCATGCGTGCGGATGTCGCGCAGTACCGATGCGTACTGGGTCGGGTCGGAGACGGCCGCCACGCCAGGGAAGTTCTTGGCCGCTGCCCGCAGCAGGGCAACCCCGCCGATGTCGATCTTCTCGAGCGCCTGGTCGAGCGTCGTCCCCTGCTCGGAGACCGTCTGCCCGAACGGGTAGAGGTTGACGACCACCATGTCCAGCTGCTCGATGCCATGCTCGGCGAGCTGCGCGAGGTGGTCCGGCTGGTCGCGGCGCGCCAGCAGCCCGGCGAAGATCTTCGGGTGCAGCGTCTTGACGCGACCACCCAGGATCTCGGGCGCATCGGTCAGGTCGGAGACGGGCTTGACTGCGACGCCGGCATCGGCAAGGTGGGCTCGAGTCCCGTCTGTGGCGTAGCACTCCACGCCGGCCTCGGTCAGGCCCTTGGCCAGCTCGACGATCCCTTCGCGATCCGAGACGGAGAGGATTGCGCGCAACGGGCGACCTCGAACTGACGTTGCGTGATGGTTGTCTGCGTCGTGCGAGGCGCCTGGGCACGCGTCCGCCTCGGTCCGGTCAGTATAGCCTCAGCCCCGTGCTAGACTCCGCGGCCGATGAGCAGGCTCTTCGACCCGTTCACGCCACTCGCCTTCGGCGACCTGTTCACCCTGATGTGGGTCGGGGCGATCGTCATCCTGATCGGGTCGGTGATCGTCTACAACATGGCGCAGCGCTCCTACGCTCGCTACCCGGCGATCCTTGCGCTCCACGAGTGGGTCTTCTGGGCGATCCTCGTCCCGTGGCTGCTGGTGCCGCTCCTGGCGGTCATCCACGCGCCGCTCGCGTTGCTGCTGCTGATCGTCATCCCGGGGATCGCGGTCGCCGCCTACGCCGCCTTCGTGCGCTTCCCGCCGATCATCGAGGCAGCCAACGTCGAGATCCGCCGCCGCCGATTCGTCCCGCCTCCGCGCCGCGAGGTCCGGGAGCGGCCAAAGCCAACCCCGGCCGGGCGTCGTCGTCGGCACCGCCAGTGAGATTGGGCCATTTGGCACTGGTGCGGTCCGGAGCGTTCTGAGATAGTCCTCTCGACCCGGAGAGGTCGGACGTCAAGGACCTGTGAAAGAACTCGAAAGAGGGAAGTGCGCAGGAAGAAGGCGAAGGATCTCTTCGGGTCGTTCCGTTGCCTCAGGCGGCCTTGGAGGCGCGGATGATCGCCGAGTGCATCCCCTCCGCGACCAGGTGGGTCGAGGTGACCGAGACATCGGTCAGGCCAGCCTGGTGCAGCCCCGCCGCGAACTCCGAGAACGAGAGCGCCCCGGCGATGCATCCCACATAGTTGCCGCGCTCGGCACGCTGCTCCGCCGTCAGTGAGTCCTCGGCCACGATGTCGGTGATGCCGATCCGCCCGCCCGGGCGCAGCACCCGTGCGATCTCGCGAAAGACGGACGGCTTGTCCGCCGCCAGGTTGACGACGCAGTTGCTGATCACCACGTCGACGCTTGCGGCCGGCAGCGGGATCGCTTCGATCTGGCCCTTCAGGAACTCCACGTTGGTCGCCCCCGCCTCGGTCGCGTTGCGTCGGGCGAGGGTCAGCATCTCGTCGGTCATGTCGAGGCCGATGGCGCGGCCGCTGGGCCCCACCCGTCGGGCCGAGAGAAGCACGTCGATGCCACCGCCCGACCCCAGGTCAAGGACGCGCTCGCCGGGGTGGAGGTCGGCCACGGCGAGCGGGTTGCCACAGCCGAGCGACGCCATCACCGCCGCGCTTGGCAGCTCGTCGCGCTCGAGGGCGGAGTAGAGGTCCGGCCCGACGCTTCCGTCGGTGCAGCACGCGTCATCGCAGCAGCTGGCGGCCGCGCCCTGCTCGAGGACCTTGAGCGCGGAATGGGCGTAGTGCTCGCGCACGGCTTCGTGGATCTGTTCGGTCATCGGGATCTCCTGGGGCCGGGGTGCACCCCGGCCGCGCGTTCTAGCAGCAGTTACAGGTGCAGTCCGAGTCGCACGGGCAGTCGCACTGATGCGTCATGGCTTGTCCTCCTTTCCGTCGTTCGTTCAACCCACGTTGACCAGGCCGGCCAGGCTGGCGCCGATCCCCGCCCAGCGGCGGCCGAAGTCGGGGGCGAGGTCGTAGTAGACGTAGGTGCCGAGTCGCTCGGTGGTGACGACTCCGGCCTCACGCAGGACCTTGAGATGATGGCTGACGGTCGGCTGGCTGACGGTGCAGCAATCGGTGAAGTCGCAGGCGCAGACCGATCCCGGGGCGGCGGCGAGCATCCGCACGATCTCGAGCCGAACGGGATCGGCGATCGCCTGCAGGAGCTCGACCTCCGGGTTGGTGTTCCTCACTTCCGGAGTATATCGACCACTGTCAATATAAATGTCGAAGGGACAGGTCGACTCGAGCCGGAGGTCTAGTTGGGGATGGTGGCGCAGAGAAGGGCGGGAAAGAAGAGGACGTAGGCAAGGATGGCCGCGAACAGCCCAACGAAGCCGATGACCGCGCCGGTGGCGAACGTTGCCACGACGCGCCTCAGGCCCGCCGTGCGGAGTGCGACCGACGCGGCGACGAAGGCGCCGAGTGAGGGACCCGCTCCGACCACAACGCCAACCGCCAGCGACCTCGGCAGGTCGTCCGTCCATGAAGTGACAGGCGCGCAACCGACTTGATCGATGCCATTCGCCAGCAGCACGCCCGACACGATCGCTACAGACCCACCAACGACGAAGGCCGCCAGAAGGCGTCTCTCACGGGAAAGGCGTGACCACACCAGTCCTGCAACGCCAGGCGTCGCCCAAGCAACGGGCATCACCACCATCCAACCAAACGCCGCCCGATCGAGAGTACCGATGTAGAGGAGCCGGTCGCTGATGGCCCACAGTGCGTATGCCAAGGAGAGCATCGCAAGCGGGAGCAGGACTGCGAGCATCTGCTCGACGACGCCGGTCGACTGCCGCCGCTCGACCTGCATGGCGCTAGGCGGTGGCCCCCGCAGGCGCAGGCGCGGCCACCTTCTCGAAGGCTAGGCTGCCTTCGCGCTCGTCGATCCGGACCGTGTCGCCGGCGGTGAACTCCCCGGCGAGGAGCCGCTTCGCCAGGGGGTTCTCGACAAGGCGTTGGATGGCGCGCCGCAGCGGGCGCGCCCCGTATTGCGGGTCGTACCCCTCGCGCGCGATGAACGCTCTGGCCGTGTCGCTCACCTCCACGGAGATCCGCGACTCGGCCAGCTGGCGCTCCACCGCCTCGAGGAGGAGACGCACGATCTCCATCAGCTGCACCTCGGAGAGCGGCTGGAACACGATGATCTCGTCGATCCGGTTCAGGAACTCGGGGCGGAAGTGATCGCGCAGCGAGGCACGGACGCGCTCGGCGGCGGCGGCGAAGGCATCGGGTCCGGCTTCGGCAGCCTCGATGAGCGCGGTCGACCCGATGTTGCTGGTCATGATCACGACGGTGTTCTTGAAGTTGACGGTGCGTCCCTGGGCGTCGGTCAGGCGGCCGTCGTCGAGGAGCTGGAGCAGGACGTTGAAGACGTCAGGATGGGCCTTCTCGATCTCGTCGAAGAGGACGACCTGGTACGGGCGGCGGCGAACCGCCTCGGTGAGCTGCCCGCCCTCCTCGTAGCCGACGTAGCCGGGCGGGGCGCCAACCAGACGTGAGACCGCGAACTTCTCCATGTACTCGCTCATGTCGATCCGGACGAGTGCGCTCTCGTCGTCGAACAGGAACGCGGCGAGCGCGCGGGCCAGCTCCGTCTTCCCGACCCCCGTGGGGCCGAGGAAGATGAATGAGCCGATCGGCCGCTTGGGGTCCTTCAGCCCGGCGCGGGCACGGCGGATCGCGTCGCTGATGGCGGTGACCGCCTCGTCCTGCCCGATCAGCCGCTCGTGCAGCCTGTCCTCCATGTGGAGCAGCTTCTCCGTCTCGCCCTCCATCAGGCGGCTCACAGGGATCCCGGTCCATCGGCTCACGACATCGGCGACGTCGTCGGCGTCGACCTCCTCCTTGAGCAGCAGCGAGCCCGACGCCTTGAGCTCACGAAGTCGCTGCTCTTGCTCCACCAGCCGCTTGCTCAGCTCGTTGGCGCGGCCGTACTTCAGCTCCGCTGCCTTCGCGTAGTCGGCGGCGCGCTCGGCGGCCTCAATCTCCGGGGTGAGCTTCTCGAGCTGCTCCCGGGTCTCCCGAATGCCGGCCACCACCTCCTTCTCGCGCTCCCAGGACGCCTTCATCGCGTTGCCGCGCTCGCGCAGGTCGGCGAGCTCCTTCTCGAGCGCCTCGAGGCGAGCCTTGCTGGCCGCGTCCTTCTCCTTTCGCAGCGCCTCGCGCTCGATCTCGAGCTGCATCCGGCGCCGCTCGACCTCGTCCAGCTCCGCCGGCATCGAGTCCATCTCCATCCGGAGCTTCGACGCGGCCTCGTCGACGAGGTCGATCGCCTTGTCCGGGAGGAAGCGCTCGCTGATGTAGCGGTTCGAGAGGACCGCGGCTGCCACGAGCGCGGAGTCGGTGATGCGGACGCCGTGGTGCACCTCGTAGCGTTCGCGCAGGCCGCGCAGGATGCTGATCGTGTCCTCGACCGATGGCTGGTCGACGACGATCGGCTGGAAGCGACGCTCCAGGGCCGCATCCTTTTCGATGTTCTTGCGGTACTCGTCGAGGGTGGTGGCGCCGATGGCGTGCAGCTCCCCGCGGGCGAGCATCGGCTTAAGCAGATTGGCGGCATCCATCGCCCCCTCTGCGGCCCCGGCCCCCACCACGGTGTGCAGCTCGTCGATGAACAGGATGATCTGCCCCTCGGCCGCGGCGATCTCCTTGAGCACCGCCTTGAGCCGCTCCTCGAATTCGCCCCGGTACTTCGCCCCGGCCACCATGGCGCCCAGGTCGAGCGCCACCACGCGCTTGTCGCGCAGGCCTTCTGGCACGTCGCCGCGCACGATCCGCTGGGCAAGGCCCTCGGCGATCGCGGTCTTGCCGACCCCCGGCTCGCCGATCAGGACCGGGTTGTTCTTGGTCCGTCGGCTGAGCACCTGGATGACGCGCCGGATCTCCTCGTCGCGGCCGATCACCGGGTCGAGCAGCCCCTTCCGGGCCGCATCGGTCAGGTCGCGGCCGTACTTCTCGAGCGCCTCGTAGGTCGCCTCGGGGTTCTCGCTCGTCACGCGCTGGTTTCCTCGAATGCTGGTGAGCGCCTCCAGGACCGATGCCGCCTCGATGCCCTGCGCACGCAGGATGCGCCGGGCGCCGTTGCCCGACGCATCCTCGATGATGGCCAGCAGCAGGTGCTCTGTCGAGACGTAGTCGTCGCGCATGCGCTCGGCGAGCGGATGCGCGACGGACAGGATGCGCCGCGCGTCCGCGCCCAGGGTCAGCTGCGCCCCGCCGCTCACCTTCGGCAGCTTCGCCAGCTCACTTCGGACAGCTGCGGCCAGCGCGGCCGGATCCTTGCCGAGGCGTTCGATCGTGGCCGGGACCACGCCCTCCGGCTGGTCGACCAGCGAGAGGAGCAGGTGAAGCGCGGTGAGCTCCGGGTTGCCCTCGCCCTCGGCGAGCTGCTGCGCCGCAGCGATGGCCTCGGAGGCACGTGTCGTGAAGCGCTCGGTCCGCATCTACTGGACCCTTCCCTCGCGGCGGGGATCGGCCTGCGGGTGCTTGCCGAGGACCTTCGCGAGCTCGTCGCGGGCCTCCTCGTCCAGGGTAGGCAGGAGCACTCGGACCCGCACGATCAGGTCGCCACGCGCCTCCGCACCACGTCCCCTGCGCGGGAGACCGCGGCCCGCGACGTGGATCTCCTGCCCGTTCTGCGTGTTGGGGCGGACCCGCAGCTTGACGCTGCCCGTGGGCGTGGGAACGGGCACCTCCGCGCCGAGGAGCGCCTCAGCCAGGGTGAGCGGGACCTCGGTGACGAGGTCCGCGCCGCGCCGCTCGAAGCGCGGGTCGGGAAGCATGCGGACGGTGATGACGACGTCGCCGGCGCCCCCCGGCCCCTTGAGGGCACCGCGCAGCCGGATCTTCGCTCCATCGGCGACTCCCGCCGGGATGGCGACCTGGAGCCGACGGCCGTCCACGCCCACCATCCGCTCGGCGCCGCGAGCGACCTCGGCCAGGGTCACCTCGGCGGTGGCGTGCGCCTCCGCCGGCCGGCTCACTGCTCGCGGAGCGGCGTCCTCCAGGTTGCCGAAGTCGAAGACCTGCTCGAACTGGCTGGGTCCAGCGCCGCCCCCGCGCGGGGTGCTGCCCCCGCCGAAGAAGGCGCGAAAGAACTCGCTGAAGCCGCCCAGGTCCTCCGCGTTGACCTGGCGCGTCTCCCAGCGCATCCCCCCGGGAGCGCCCCCGAAGCCCGCCCAGTCGGTCGCGCCGCCGGGGAAGCCGGCGCCCTCATACGCCTGCCAGTTCGCCCCCAGCTCGTCGTATCTGCGACGCTGATCGGGGTCGGAGAGGACGGCGTTCGCTTCGTTCGCTTCCTTGAAGCGTCGCTCCGCGTCCGGGTTGCCTGGGTTGCGGTCCGGATGCAGCTCGCGCGCGAGGCGTCGATAGGCCCTCTTGATCTCGGCCGATGTCGCCGTCTTCGGAACGCCAAGGACCGCGTAGTAGTCCTTGTACTCCATGGACCGCCCCCTTCAGGGTTGCCCGATCAGACGCCCCCCACCGGGGGCTGCTCGACCGGGAGCTCGGGCGTTGCGGGGACCGGAGCCTTGGGCGCGGGACGCGGTCGCCGCGGGGCGCGCGCGGCCCGTGGCGTGACCCGCTGCTGCCGCGCAGCGCGCTCCGCCTTGATCCGCGCGGCGGGCCGGGGCGCATCGATCAGCGCCTCGGCCAGCACCTGGTCCATCGTCTCGACCGGCACCAGCCGCAGCTGGGTCCGGACCTCCTCGGGCACCTCGGCGAGGTCCTTCTCGTTCCGCTTGGGGATGAGGACCGTCTTGACGCCCGCGAGGTGGGCTGCCAGCAGCTTGCTCTTCAGCCCGCCGATCGGCAGCACGCGGCCCCGCAGGGTGATCTCTCCGGTCATCGCCAGGTCGCGCCGCACCGGTCGCCCGGTGAGGAGCGAGGCCATGGCGGTGGCCATCGTGACCCCGGCCGAGGGGCCGTCCTTTGGGGTCGCCCCGGCCGGAACGTGGATGTGCAGGGTCTGCTTCTCGAAGACGGCAGGGTCGATCCCCAGCTCCTTCGTCCGGGCCCGGATGTACGACATCCCGGCTCTGGCGGACTCCTTCATCACGTCGCCAAGCTGACCGGTGAGGATGAACTCGTCCTTCCCGTCCATCTTCGTCGCCTCGACCTGCACGATGTCGCCACCGGCGTCGCTGACCACCAGCCCGGTGGCCATCCCGACCTGGTCCTCGTCATCCAGCTCCCCGTAGTCGAAGCGGGACGGGCCCAGGTAGTCCTCCAGGGACTCCGGCGTGACGACGACCTTGACCGATGCGTCGGCGGCGACCTTGCGGGCCACCTTCCGCGCGATGTTGGCGATCTCGCGCTCCATGTTCCGGACCCCCGCCTCGTGGGTGAAGGCCTGGATGAGGCGCACCAGCGCCGGCTCGGTGATCTCGAGCTGCTCGGCGGTCAGGCCGTGGTTCTCGAGCTGCTTCGGCATCAGGAAGCGCTGCGCGATCCGCAGCCGCTCGAGCTGCGTGTAGCCGGGCAGCTGGATGATCTCCATCCGGTCGCGGAGGGCCGGCGGAATGGTGTCGACCATGTTCGCGGTCGCGATGAAGAGGACACGCGACAGGTCGAACGGCACCTCCAGGTAGTTGTCCTGGAAGGAGTTGTTCTGCTCCGGATCGAGCACCTCGAGCAGCGCCGATGACGGATCGCCGCGGAAGTCCATCCCCACCTTGTCGATCTCGTCGAGCATGAACACCGGGTTGGCCGATCCGGCCGTCTTGATGCTCTGGATGATCCGGCCGGGGAGCGCCCCGATGTAGGTGCGGCGGTGGCCGCGGATCTCCGCCTCGTCGTGGATGCCGCCGAGGCTCATCCGCACGAACTTGCGACCCATCGCTCGCGCGATGCTCTTGCCGAGGCTCGTCTTGCCGACGCCGGGAGGGCCGACGAAGAGGAGGATCGGGCTGCGGATCTTCTCGGCGAGCTTGCGCACCGCCATGTACTCGAGGATCCGCTCCTTGGGCTTCTCGAGGCCGTAGTGATCCTCGTTGAGGACCTTCTCCGATTCGTCGAGGTCCAGGTTGTCATCGGTCTGGATGCCCCACGGCAGGCTCACGAGCCAGTCGACGTAGGTGCGGATGACGCCCTGCTCCGGCGAAGCGCTGGGGATGCGGCTGAGTCGGTCGACCTCCTTGAGCGCCTTCTCCTTGACCTCGTCGGGCATCGCCGACTCCTCGACCTTGCGCTTCAGCTCCCCGGCCTCCGCGACGGCGGGATCGTCCTCGCCGAGCTCCTTCTGGATCGCCTTGAGCTGCTCGCGCAGGATGTACTCGCGCTGGGTCTTGTCCATCTCGGACTTGACCTCGCTCTGGATCCGGCCCTTCAGCTCGAGCACCTCGATCTGCTTGGCGAGGAACTGCCCCACGATCCGCAGCCGCTCGGCCACGTCGATCGTCTCGAGCAGCTGCTGGCGCAGCTCGGTGCTCATGTCCGGGCTGTAGGCCGCCATGTCGGCCAGCAGTCCGCCATCGGTGATGTTTCGGGCGGCGACGGCGACCTCCGGCGGGACCGATGCGCCCGAGCTGACGTACTGCTCGATCTGCCCCTGGATGGATGCCATCAGCGCCTCGATCTCGAGGCTCTTCTCGTGGCTCTCCTCGATCAGCTCAACGCGCGCCTCGAGGTGCGGCTCCGTCTGTACCAGGTCGAGCAGGCGAATCCGCCGCTGCCCCTGGACGATGGCGCGGATGGTGCCGTCCTGGAGGCGGATCACCTGGGCGATCTTCGCCAGCGTGCCGATCGAGTAGAGCTCGTCGACCGAGTTGACCTCCTCGGTCTCGTTGCTGCGCTGCGTGATGAGGGCAACCGGCTGCGAGGTGCGAACCGCGCGGTCGAGCGCCTTGACGCTGCGGTCGCGGCCGACCTGCAGCGGGACGATCATCTCCGGGAAGATCACCGTGTCGCGCAGGGCGACCAGCGGGAGCACCTGGATCTGCTCGACCTCAGGCTCGGCGGTGGGCTCCACGTTGGGCTCGGCGTTCGTGTCATCCATGGTCGTTGGTTCGTGTCCCTTCAGTCGAGGCGCTCACCTGCTGTGGCTCGTCCTCCTCGACGTATCGCTCGACATCATCTGCATCGAACAGGTCATAGACGCGGATCTTGCCAAGCGCCTCGAGCTGCAGGATGACCTTGACGCCCGCCAGGTTGACCCCCTGGCGTCGGGTAAGAAAGCGGATGATACGCACCCGCCGGAGATCGGCCTCCGAGTAGAGCCGGAGGTTGTTGCGCCGATGCGGACAGAGGAGCCCCTCCTCCTCGTAGATGCGCAGCGTGCGGGGATGGACCTGGGCGAGCTCAGCGGCGATGCTGATGAAGTAGCGGGGTCGCAGCGGATCGCGTACGGAGCTCACGGGCCGGTACCATAAACCCTATCAATAGGGTTGTCAATGATGCTGAAGGTCCACCTTACTCCCCGATGAGCAGGCTCCGCAGCTCCGCCTCACGCTCGGACGACGTGATCGCCAGCAGCTTGTCGCCGGCTCGCAGCGTCGTGTCCGGCCGGAGAGCAATGGCCCGCTGATCCCGCACGATCACCGCCACCGTGCTTCCCTCGGGGAGCTCGAGCTCGCGCAATCCCTTGCCGATGACGGGGGAGCTGGCGTCGAGCTGGGCCTCGACGATCTGCACCCCGCCTCCCTCGAGGTCTGCCAGGTGCAGCAGGTCGTGGATCGGGATCTCGTGCTCGATCGCGCCGAGGATGCTCCTGGTCGGGCTGACCGTCTCGTCGATGGCGAGGCGCCGGAAGAGCGCCTCGTTCTTGGGGTTGTTGACGCGCGCGATGGCGCGCGGCACGTTGAAGCGCATCTTGGCCACCTGGCAGGCCACCAGGTTGTCCTCGTCGTCGCCCGTCACCGCCGCCACGACGTCTGCGCGGCCCATGCCAGCCTCGGCCTGGTAGCGCCCTTCGCAGCCGTCGTTGGGGATCACGATGCTCCCCAGCTCGTCGGCGATGGTTCGGGCGCGGCCCGGGTCCTTCTCGATCATGACGACCTCGTGGCCGGCTGCCAGCAGCTCCTTGGTGAGGTAGTAGCCGACGTTCCCGCCACCGATCACGACCACGTACATCAGCTCGCCTCGTTGCCTTGGCCAGCGGCCTGCATGGCAGCCGCGGCTGCCTGCGCGGCGCGCGATCCGGCCGGCGGCACCCCCTGCCGGGGCTCGGCCGTCGGCGGCTCGACGGCGCCGGCCGTCGCCTCGGCTCCCTGCGTCGCGGCGACCACCAGCGCGTCCGCCAGGATGACGGTGCGGCAGATCGTCTCGAGGCCCAGCGTGCGATAGGCCTCGGCCCGCAGCGGGTCGTTGATCTTCGCGATGACCCGGGGGATCCCGAAGATGTGCTTCCCGAGCTGGGCCGTGAGCGCGTTGCGATTGTCCCCCTCCGTGAGCGCCATGAGCAGGTCGGCAAGGTCGGCGCCGGCGCCGCGCAGGACGTCCTCGTCGCTCCCGCTGCCGCGCACGGTGACTCCGCCGAAGGTGCCCGGCAGGCGATTGAAGGCGCGCTGATCCACGTCGATCACCGTGACGTGGTCGCCGCGCTGGTCAAGCTCTGCGGCGGCCCGCGCGCCGACCCGTCCGCATCCGATGATGATCACCCTCATGGCGTGTGTGCCAGCTCCTCAGTCTCGGCTCGCAGGCACCAGACCGGCGCCGTCGAGTTGCGCATGACGTACGGGACGGTGCGCCCCGCATCCCACCCTCCACCGAAGCGCTTCTTATAGCGTAGCCCCATCACGATCAGCTCGGCGCGCCGCTCGACGGCGTCGTCCACGATGGCGGCCCCGGCAGCTCGCGCCTGGGCGATCCCTGTCTCGACCCGCACCTCGTGCTCGTTCAGGAACGCCTCGGCACGGCTCAGTGCCTCGTCGGCGAAGGCGACCGCCTCCGGGTCCTGCGCATCGAGCTGCCGCTCGAAGGGGATCTCGATCACGTGGAGCAGAAAGGCCTGCCCCACGGTCCCCGCGAGCAGGATGGCGGTCAGGCGCAGCGCTGCGTCATCGGCCTCGGTGCCGGCCAACGGCACCAGGATGCGGTCGTAGCTGAGGAGGGGTGGGCGCTTCTCTCGGCGGCCGAAGATCATGCGACCGATATCCTACGGCGGCCGGGCACCCCTCAGCGCCCGATCGAGAGACGCTCGACGAGCCAGCGCGGCAGGCCCACCTCGCGCATCAGCCGCTGCGTGACCCCGATCTCGTAGCGAACCCGGCGGAACTCGGCCAGCCCAGCATCGGCATCGAGCACCAGGTACGAGGCGTCGGGGTTGCCGTCGCGCGGCTGTCCGACGCTCCCCGGGTTGATGAGCGCCCGGCGCGCATCGAGCGTGATGGGCGCGGCGGGCGTCGCGGGGATCACCGTCATGTGGATTCCGTCGGCGCGGTAGATCACCGGCAGGTGGGTGTGGCCGTGGAGGCAGTGCCGGGTCTCGAAGGCGGAGAGGTTGGCAGCCGCGATCGAGGCGTCGGTGATGTACTCCCAGATCGGCTCGCGAGGGGAGCCGTGGACGGCGGTCAGCTCGCCGTCGCGTCGGACCTCCGGGAGGGCCGCGAGATAGGCGCGGGAGTTCTCGTCGAGGACGGTGGCGGTCCACCGGATCGCCGCATTCGCATCGGGGTTGAACCAGGAGGCGTCGACGGTGCCGATCGCCGCCCCGTCATGGTTGCCCATCACCGCCCGAGCGCCGAGCTCCTGGAGGCGGCGGATCACCTCGTTCGGCTGCGGCCCGTACCCGACGATGTCGCCCAGCGCCCACACCTCGTCGACCGGGGGCAGGTCGCCACAGACGGCCTCGAGGGCAGCGAGATTGGCATGGATGTCCGACAGGACCGCGAGGCGCATGGGGGTCGGAGTATACCGATGGTCAGCCGAGCGGCCGGCGACCCGGCTCCCCCGGGCGTCGTGGGTAGGCCGCCGGGATGGGCCGCTCCTTCGGCACGACGACGAACCGATGTCCACCCAGCGACGGGAGCCCGGTGCCGACGGTCTCGAGCCGACCGCCGCCGAGCTGACCGGCCGCGACGCGCCCGCGTCGAACCTCGTCGTCCGGCTCGCCCGCCGGCCCCTTCCAGGCCATCAGCGAGCCGCCGATCGACAGGAAGGGCAGGGCCAGCTCTACCAGCACCGGGAGTGCGGCGCAGGCACGCGCCGTAACCACGCCGTACCGCTCGCGGTGGACGGGATCCCGCCCGAGCGCCTCCGCCCGATCGGCGACGACCGTGATGTTGCGAATCCCGAGCGCCTCGACGAAGTCACGGAGCGCGGCGGCCTTCCTGCCGACCGAGTCGACCAGCGTCCAGGCCATCCCCGGCCGGGCGAGGGCGAGCGGGATTGCAGGCAGGCCGCCGCCCGAACCCAGGTCGATTGCCGTGGCCGGCTCCCACGCGTCCAACAG
>JBGQKH010000039.1:0-16372 GCA_041499395.1 Candidatus Limnocylindria bacterium | reverse complement strand
TGAGCTACCCGAAGGGCGAGAGCGCCGTGACCTGCTACAGCTACGAGCCGTGGCACTATCGCTACGTGGGGCGCACCCAAGCGGCCGCCATCCACGCCGCCGGCATCACCGAACGCGAGTGGCTCTGGGCGCAGGGCTTCGGCGTTCGCTGACGGCGGAGCCGCCTAGCCGATCGCGCCGGCTGCCCGCAGCTCCGCGATCTCCGCGCGGCTGAAGCCAACCTCCTCCAGGACGGCATCAGTCCCGTCGCCGAGGCGCGGCGGCGCGGCCGACAGGGGCAGCCGCGCGCCGTCGACGCGGATCGGGTCAGGCGCGAGGCGCATCCCGTCGAGCGACTGCGTCCAGGCCCCGTCGTGGGCCGCCTCCATGGCGGCGAGCGCCTCGCTCACCGTGTTGACCGGCCCGGAGGGCACGTCCGCCGCGCTCAGGGCGCTCACCAGCTCGTCGCGGCCGCGCCCGGCGATCCGCGAGGCGAGCAGCGGAACCAGCTCGTCCCGGCGCGCAAGGCGATCGGTGTTCGTCGCGAAGCGCGGGTCGAAGGGGAGGCCCAGGGCGGCGAGCAGGTGCCGGAACTGCGAGTCGTTGCCGACCGCCACGACGAGGTGCCCGTCGCGCGCCGCGAAGACCTGGTACGGGACGATGTCCGGGTGCCCGGTCCCCCAGCGCCGCGGCTCCTCGCCGGTCGCCAGGTAGTAGCCGAGCACGTTCGTGAGGCTCGTGACGCCGGCCTCGATCAGGCTGACGGATAGGTGCGCGGCGCCCTCGCGTCCGCGTTCCCGTGCGAGCAGCCCGGCCAGCGCACCGATCGCCGCCTGCAATCCGGCGGTCAGGTCGAGCAGCGCCACGCCGACCTTCATCGGTTCGCCGGCCGGCTCGCCGGTGACCGACATGAGGCCGCTCACCGCCTGCGCCACGAGGTCGTAGGCGGGGCGCTCGGCCGCGGCACCGCTGCCCGGGAAGCCGGCCAGGGTGGAGACCACCAGGTGCGGGAACTCCGCGCGCAGCCGCTCGTCGCCGAGGCCGAGCTTCGCCGCGACTGTCGGCTGGTAGTTGTGGAGGAGCAGGTCGGCGTGCGCGGCCAGGCGGTCGAGC
This sequence comes from Candidatus Limnocylindria bacterium, assembly GCA_041499395.1. GTDB lineage: Bacteria > Chloroflexota > Limnocylindria > QHBO01 > QHBO01 > CF-167. Next base: position 15,280 of record JBGQKH010000039.1, on the reverse strand, counting down.
ACGGCGCGGCCGCCATCGGTCTTGAGGTTGACGGCGAGGCTGCGCTTGTTGCGGTTGACCGACGCGAAGTAGGCGCTGCGGCGGTCCGCCGGGTCGCCCCAGTAGGGAGGGCCCCAGCCCCGCGTCTCGTCGCCGTCGGGCGGCTCGACCTTCCAGATCTCGGCGCCCAGGTCACCCAGGATCATGCTGGCGATCGGCCCGGCGTAGACGCGTGCGCAGTCGAGCACGCGGATGCCGCTGAGCGGAAGGGCGGGCTCCACCGGGAAACCCTAGCCCACGGCGAGGGTGACGTGGCGCCCGGAGCGACGCCGCAGCCGCTTCAGCGTCGGGCCGACGATCCGCACGCCGCACACAGCGCAGCGCGTCCAGCGGCCGTCGCGCACGAGGCGCACGGTGTGCTCGGCCACGAGGACACGAGGCTCGTGCTGCCGCTTGGCGCGGTCGCGGAGCGCCTCGCGGTGCGCCTGCCACGCGGCGTCGGCGCCGGGAACGCCCATCTCCCGCGCGTGGCGGAGCGCGCTCGGGTGGCGTCCGCCCTCGCGCTCGAGCGCCTCCGCGTCCGGGATGCCATGCCGCCGATACAGCTCGAACGCGATCCCGAAGAACCCGGCATCGTGGTACACGACCCGCCCGCGCCGGCGATGCGGCCGCGGACCGAGCCAGTGCGCCAGCTCGTGGAGGAGGGTGACCCGCTGGTCCATCTCATCGGTCCCGGCCGTGACCGAGATCGTCCCGTCGCGGACGCGAGTGAGGCCGGTCGAGGTGGCGCGCGGAGAGCGGCGCCAGCCGAGGGCAGGCTGCGGGAGCCCCGCTCCCGAGCAGACCTCGCGCACCAGCTCGCGCGCCCAGGCGGGCGCCATCAGCAGCGCCGCCCGCGCTGGCGAAGGATCTCGCCCAGCTCGCCGAGCCAGGCCTCGAGACGGGGATCGGAGTAGGTGTACGCGTCGTAGGTGTAGCCGGTCATCGCCGCGCCGTAGCGCGCCGCGTACTCGGCGGGCGTCTCGCTCTGCCACGGGAAGAAGGCCAGCGCCCGTGCCTCGCGCTCGGCGTCGGCCGCCGGTCGCGGGCCTTGCGCGACGCGCGCCTCGTGGCGGGCGCGCCATCGGTCTGTGAGCTGCTCGAGCCGCTCGCGTCGGCCGTCCGTCACGCTGCGCCTAGCCCAGCTCGTAGAGGCCCAGCCGCGAGACGGCCCGCTGCATCCAGGCCGGGGCCCACCAGTTGATGCGGCCCATGACCCGCATGAAGGCGGGGACGAGCAGGCCGCGGACGATGGTGGCGTCGATCAGCACGGCCAGCGACATGGTGATGCCGAGCGACTTGATCGAGGTGATGCTCGACATCCCGAACGCGGCGAAGACGGCGACCATGATCAGTGCCGCGCCGGTGATGATCCCGCCTGTGAGGCCGATCCCCTCGGCCACGGCCCGCGTGTTGTTGCGGGTCGCCAGGTAGCGCTCCCGGATCCGCGAAATGAGCAGCACCTCGTAGTCCATCGAGAGGCCGAACAGGATGGCGAACATGATGATCGGCTGCCAGGCGCCGATGGTGTGCGAGGTGTCGAACCCCAGCAGCCCGCTGAGGTGCCCCTGCTGGAAGATCCAGACCAGCGCCCCAAAGCTGGCGCTCACGCTGATCAGGCTCATCAGCACCGCCTTGACCGGCAGGAAGACCGATCCGAAGGTGAGGAACAGGACGCCACCGGTGACCATCACCACGATCAGCACCGCGATCGGGACCGATGCGTCGAAGCTGGCCATGAAGTCGGCCGAGCGAGACGGCAGGCCGCCGGTGAGGACCTGTGCCCCGGGTGGCGGCGTCACGTCGCGGACCTTCGCCACCAGCGCCCGCCCCTGGTCGGAATCGGGCACGGCGCTCGAGAAGACGCGCACCTTGACCGTGTCGCGCGCCAGCCAGGTGGCGATGTAATCGGCCAGACCGGTGCCGCTGGCCTGCGGCCGCTGGTCGGGCGGCAGGGCAAGGAGCGTGGCGTAGGTCGTGGCGTCGATGCCGGGCGGCGGGGTCAGGACGCTCTGCACCTGCGTCACCAGGCCGAGTCTGTTGATGCGCTGCTCGTATGCGGCAAGGTCCGCCTGCCGATCGGCGGGGAGCGCGCCACCGAAGTTCTGCCCTGGCCAGTTGACGACCGCGGTGATCGGGTCGCTCTCGCCGCCGGGGAACTTGTCGGTGAGCACCTGGAAGCCGATCCGCGACGGGATCGCCGGCAGGTCGCTGAGGTTCTGCCCGGTCGAGAGCTGGATCCCGAGGAACGGGGAGCCGGCCAGCAGCAGCACGGCGAGCACCGGGATCGCCACGAGGACCGGGCGACGCATGACGCGCGCCGCGATCCACGCCCAGACCCCGCGTCCCTGGCGCCGGTCAGCGGCCTCTGGGTCGTCCTCGATGAGCTGCAGGAAGCGCGGCAGCGGGACGCGTAGCCGGTTGACGCGCTGGCCCAACAGAGCGAGGAGGGCGGGAAGCACCGTCAGCCCGAAGAGGAGCGTCGAGACGACCGTGACGATGCCGCCGAGCCCCATGCTGCGCAGGGCAGCGGCGTCGAAGACGACGAGGGCGGAGAGGCCCACCGCAACCGCGATCCCCGAGACCGCCACCGCCCTGCCGACGCTTCCCATCATTCGCTCGAGGGCGATCTCCACGTCGTGGTGGCGCAGCTCCTCGCGGAAGCGGCTGACCATGAAGAGCGAGTAGTCGATCGCCAGCGCCAGCCCGATCATCGTGGCGATGTTCGTGACGAAGATGCTCATGTCGGTGACCGCGGCGAGGAGCTTGATCGCGGCGAAGGCGGTCGGCATCGCGAAGCCGGCGATGACGAGCGGCAGGGCGGCGCCAACCAGCGTGCCGAAGACCGCGAGGAGGATGAGCAGGGCGATCGGCAGGCTGATCGCCTCCGCCGTGAAGAGGTCGGATTCGATCTTGGCGTTGAACTCGTGGTAGACCTGCGGGACGCCGGTGACCCACAGCTGCATGCCGGCGGGCCGCACGACCTCATCGGCCAGGCGCCCGGCATCGTTGACCGCGCTCTCGACCGCCTTCTTGAGCGTGACGACCGCCAGGGTCGTGGTCCCGTCGCTGCTCAGGAGAGACGGCAGGTGCGTCGCCCCGTACGTCTGGATGCTGCTCACCGCGGGGTCCTTGGCAACCTTCACGAGGCTGGCCACGACCGTCGCCTGGAAGTCGGCCGAGTCCGCGTGGCCCTTCGGATCCTGGTAGACGACCAGCATCAACGTTGCGTCGTTCCCGAAGCGGTTCGTGATGAGCGCGGCGGCCTGCTGCTCCTGCGACCCGGCGATCACCCAGCCGCCCTGGATCAGCGTCCCGCCGGAGGTGGAGGCCCAGACGTTGACGCCGATCATCAGCGCCAGGCCGACGATCGGCAGGATGCGGCGGAATCGGTAGTCGAAACGCCCGACGGCGGCGAAGATGCCGGTCGGATGAAGCTCCCGGACGTGCCCTTCCGTGGCGGGGGTGGTGGGGGGCAGGCTCAACGAGTCACCTCGGGTCACGACGCTCGGGATCTGGCAGGCGAAGGGTACAGGCTCGCTATGATCCGCGCGTGAAGCGCCCCCCGGCGGCCTCGTGAACCGCCTCGCGCCGGCCACCTGGTGGCGCGGGCTCGGGGGCCTGACCCGCTCCGGCAGCGCCGTCGAAGGGCTCTCCTGGGCCCTCTACGACTTCGCCAACACGATCTTCAGCTTCGCCATCGTCAGCTACGCGATGAGCCTCTGGGCGATCCGCTACCTGGGCGAGGCGGGCGGCCAGTTCTGGTTCACCTTCGCGGTCAGCATCTCGGTGCTGATCAACGCGGCCGTCTCGCCGGTGCTCGGCGCCATGAGCGACCGGACCGGCAGCCGGAAGCCGTACCTCCTCGTCTTCACGGTCCTCACCATCGTGCCGACCCTGGTGATCGGCGTGGTCAACGTGGGGATCGGCCTCTTCATCTTCGCGATCGCCAACTTCGGCTACCAGGCGGCGCTCATCTATTACGACGCGCTGCTGCCGGAGGTGGCCCGGCCGGAGACGCGCGGCCGGCTCTCCGGAGTGGGGGTTGCGCTCGGCTACCTCGGCACGATCGTCTCCGGGCTCCTCTTCAAGCTCACCACCGATGGCAACGGCGATTCGACCGTGGCCAGCTTCGTGCTGGTCGGCTCGCTCTTCGCCATCTTCGCGGCGCCGATCTTCCTGCGCGTCCACGAGCGCTCGCAGCGTCGCCTGCCGTTCCGCGTTGGCGATGCGCTCCGCTCCTGGAGCCAGCTCGAGGCGACGATCGCCCACGCCCGGCAGACCCCCGGGCTGCTCCGCTTCATCGTCGGGCGCTTCTTCTACTCGGACCCGGTCAACACCGCGATCGTGGTGATGAGCGCGTTCGCCACCCAGGCGATCGGCTTCACCTCGTCGGAGGCGCTCAACATCCTGCTGCTGCTCACGGTGGTGGCGGTGCTTGCCTCGTTCGGCTGGGGCTGGCTGACCGATCGGATCGGCCCCAAGCGGACGCTCCTCTGGGTCCTCATCTCGTGGACCGGAGGCCTGCTGGTGCTGGGCCTGGTCCTCGACAAGATCCCGTTCCTCCTCGCCGGAGCCGTGCTCGGCTCGGGCCTGGGGGGCGTGGCAGTCACCGACCGCCTGCTGCTGCTGCGCCTCGCGCCGCCGGAGCAGGTCGGCGAGATGCTCGGCTTGTATGGGCTGGCCGGGAAGTTCAGCGCGGTGGTCGGGCCGATCGCCTACGGCACCATCGTGGGCCTGCTCCTCGGCCCGCTGGGCAAGGCCGCCTACCAGATCGCGATCCTCTCGCTCCTGGTGCTGATGGTGATCGGCTTCCTCATCGTCCGGCGCGTCCCCGAGGGGGTCGTGCATCTTGACGAGGAGGCCGAGCTCGGCACGCCCATCGAGCCGGCCATCGTGCCGCCCGGAGAGACGCCATGACGCTCGTCGTCGCGCACCGCGGGGCCTCCGGGGACGCTCCCGAGAACACGATGCTCGCCTACCAGCAGGCGGTCGAGATGGGCGCCGATGCGATCGAGCTCGACGTCCATCTCACCAAGGACGGGAAGCTGGCGGTGATCCACGACGAGACGCTCGACCGCACGACGAACCTGGCCGGTCCCGTTGCAGCGAAGACGATGGCCCAGATCCGCAGGGCCGATGCCGGGTATCACTTCGAAGGTCCCGATGCCTCGTTCCCGTTCCGCGGCAAGAAGCTGCGGGTGCCTACCCTCCCCGAGGTGCTCGAGTGGCTGCCGGAGGGAATCGGGCTGGTCGTCGAGATCAAGGCGCCCGAGTCGACCGCCGCCACGGTCGAGGCGCTCCGCGGCTCCAAGGTGCGGGCCGCGAACGCGGTGACGGTCATCAGCTTCGACGAGCGAACGATCGACGAGGCCCACCGCCTCGATCCCGAGCTGCCTGTCGGCTACCTGCTCGTCCCGTTCCAGTCGGCCGAGCCGGCACTCACCTTCGCGGTGGAGCACGGGTACGCCGCCATCCACCCCTGGGAGGTGGACCTGGGCCTGGATCCCGGCCCGCTCATCACCCTGGCACGAGCCTATGGCCGGCTGGTCGGCTGCTACGTCGTGAACGACCCCGACCGGATGAAGCAGCTCGCCGTGCTCGGGCTGTGGGGCTTCGTGACCGATCTTCCCGGGCTCGCGAGGGTGACGCTCGGGCCGCGCCCGGCTGCGGACTAGCCGGCCGCCAGCTCCCCCAGCGCGGCGCGCGCGGCGACGACGTCGCTCGCCCCGAACGCGACGAGGACCTTCCCGTCATCCATGCCGATGGCGAACATCGTCTCGACGTTGACCCCGGCATCGGCGATGCGCCGCGCCGCGGCCGCCAGGCTTCCCGGCCGATGCTCGAGGCTGGCGACCACCAGCCCGACCTCGCGATAGATCGAGCCGTGCGCGTCGAGGACGGCCCGCGCGCCAGCCTCATCCTCGACGGTGAAGGCGAACGAGCCGGCCGAGCCGGCGGCGGCGCCCGCGATCCCACCGATGTTGACGCCTGCCGCAGCCAGCGCCTCGCACACGGAGGCGACGCTCCCGGCCCGGTTGGCGAGATCGACGATGAACGCCTTCACGCCATGAGTCTACGACCGCCTGTCATCATCCCCGGCGTGGAGCGCCACCTCGGATTCGGCATCACGGCGCAGCGTGACCCTGCCGGGGTCGGCGTGGCGCGCCTCGCCGCCGGGCTCGAGGCGCTCGGCTACGACGAGCTGTGGGCCAACGACGGGAGGCTCGGCTCGGGCCTCGCGACGCTCGCCGCCACGGCAGCTGCGAGCAGCCGCCTCGACCTGTGCCTGGGCGTGGCGCCGCTCTCCGAACGAGGCGTCGCTGAGATCACCGTCGAGGTCGAGCGGCTGGAAATCCCCCACGCGCGACTCGTGTTGGGAGTCGGCACGGGCTCGGGCTCGTCGCTGTCCACGGTGAGCGACGCCGTCACGGAGCTGCGCCGGCTCCTCCCCGACGTCCGGCTGGCGATCGCAGCCCTGGGCCCCCGAATGTGCGCGCTGGGCGGCGAGATTGCCGACGTCGTCCTGCTGAACTGGTCCTACCCGGATCGGATCGCCTGGTCGCGCGAGCGGATCGGCGCCGGGGCAGCCACCGCCGGCAGGCCTCCGCCCCGCGTGGCCGGCTACGTCCGCGTCGCGATCGGCCCCGATGCGCCGGCGCGCCTGAAGGCCGAGGGTGAGCGCTACCGCCAGCGCCCGCGACCCTACACCCGCCTCCTCGACGCGCAGGACACGACCAAGCGAGGCGTGCCGGGCGTGGCGCCCGTCGACCCATCACAGGTCGCCGCGCTACTTGCCCCGTATCGCGAGGCGCTCGACAGCTGCGTCGTCCGCGCGCTAACGGTCGAGCCGGGCGCCGATGGCTGGCTCGAGATCGCCGCGGCGGCTACCCTGCGCGCATGACCTACAGCATCGTCGCGCGCGACCCAGAGACCGGCCGCTTCGGGGTCGCCGTCCAGTCCCACTACCTCGGGGTCGGGCCGGTCGTGCCGTGGCTGGAAGCGGGAGTCGGGGCGGTCGCGACGCAGGCATCGGTCAATGTCTCGTTCGGGCCGATCGGCCTGGAGCTGCTGCGCGCCGGACGCTCGGCCGCCGAGGTGGTTGCAGCCCTCGTCGCCAGCGACGAAAACCCGCAGGTGCGCCAGCTGGGCGTGGTGGATGCGAACGGCAACGCCGCCGCGCATACCGGCAGCGAATGCATCCTCGCCTGCGGCCACATCGTCGGGGAGGGCTTCACGGTGCAGGGCAACCTGCTCGAGCGCGACACCTGCTGGCCGGCAATGGCCGATGCGTATCGGTCAGGGCTGGCCGAGGGCGCGCCCTTCATCGAGCGGCTGCTGCGCGCCATGGAGGCCGCCGAGCGAGAGGGTGGCGACGTCCGCGGCCGCCAGTCGGCCGCGATCATGGTGGTCTCCGCGGAGCCGCAACAGGCGGCCTGGCGCGGGCGGCTCCTCGACATGCGGATCGAAGACCACCCGGATCCGGTCCCCGAGCTGCGCCGGATCGTGACGATGCAGCTGGCCTACAACCTGCTCGATGACGCTGGTGACGAGGCGAAGGCCGGCAAGTCCGCATCCGACCGCTACGCGGAGGCCCGCCAGCTCTCCCCCGACGCCTACGAGCTCTGCTTTTGGAAGGGCGTGGAGCTGGCCACCGGCGGCGACGTGGAGGCCGGTCGGCGCGAGGTGGGGATCGCCTTTGCGGCGGATTCCCGCTGGCGGGCGACGCTCCAACACCTCGCAGAGGGTCGCCGCGAGGGGGTCACCCCCGAGCTGGCAGCGGAGCTGCTGGCCTAGTCAGGGGCTACCAGTTGGTGGCGGTGGAGGCCTCGACCTCGCCGACCGACTCGAGCCAGCGCTCGGCGTCGATGGCGGCCCGGCAGCCGTCGCCAGCAGCGGTGACCGCCTGACGGTAGAGGTGGTCGTGCACGTCGCCCGCCACGAAGACGCCGTCGATCTTGGTCCGAGTGCCAGCTTCAACCACGCAGTAGCCGCGCGCATCCAGGTCCAGCTGGCCCTCGAAGAGGGCGGTGTTCGGCTTGTAGCCGATGGCGATGAAGAGCCCCTGCACGGCAAGCGTGGAGGTCTCGCCAGTCACGGTGTCGCGCAGGGCGAGCTCCTTGACCGTCATGTCGCCGTGCACGTCGGTCACCTCGGTGTTCCAGCGCACCTCGATCTTGGGGTGCGCGAAGGCGCGGTCCTGCATGATCTTGCTGCCGCGGAATGCGTCGCGCCGCACCAGCATCGTCACCTTGGAAGCGAAGCGGGTCAAGAAGAGGGCCTCCTCCAGGGCGGTATCGCCGCCGCCCACCACCGCGATCTCGCGCTCGCGGAAGAAGAAGCCGTCGCAGGTTGCGCAGGCGCTCACCCCGCGACCGCGGAACTCCGTCTCGGATGGAAGGCCGAGCCAGATGGCGGAGGCGCCGGTCGCGACGATCACAGAATCGGCCTGGTATTCGTCGTCGCCGACCCACAGGCGCAACGGCCGCTGGCTGAAGTCGACCCGGGTGACGTCCTTGTCGAGCAGGGTGCTGCCGAAGCGTTCCGCCTGGTCGCGGAAGAGCTGCATCAGCTCGGGGCCCTGGATCCCGCCGGGGAACCCGGGGTAGTTCTCTACGTCGGAGGTGATCATGAGCTGGCCGAGCGGAGTGTTGCCTGCGAAGACCATCGGCTCCAGGTTCGCGCGCGCCGCGTAGATGGCGGCGGTCAGCCCGGCCGGTCCGGAGCCGATGATGGCGAGCTTGTGGTGGCGCATGTCGGTCGAGGGGGTGGGGGCGCCCGTGGTGGGCGGAAGGGTGGCAGTCATGTCAATCGCAGTCTAGTGTATCTTACTTGCGCAAGCACGCAAATGGTCGCGCGGAGACGAGGCTCTCCCGAACCGATACGATGCGCCTCGTGATCGAACGTCGCGCGACCGTCAGCGTGGATGTCGGCGGGGTGCTCATCGGCTCATCCCACCCGATCGTGGTCCAGTCGATGACCAACACCGACACTGCCGACGCCGACGCCACCGCCATCCAGGTCGCGCAGCTCGCCCACGCTGGCTCGGAGCTGGTGCGCGTCACCGTCAATAACGACGCTGCGGCCGAGGCCGTGCCGGTCATTCGCGAGAAGCTGGACCGGCTTGGCGTGGGCGTGCCGATCATCGGCGACTTCCACTACAACGGGCACCTGCTCCTGACGAAGTACCCCGCCTGCGCCGCAGCCCTGGCCAAATACCGCATCAACCCGGGGAACGTGGGCACCAAGCGCCACGACGAGCAGTTCCGCGCCATCGTCGAGGTGGCGATCGCCAACGGCAAGCCGGTCCGGATCGGCGTCAACTGGGGATCGCTCGACCAGCAGCTGCTCACCGAGCTGATGGACGCCAACGCCCTCCTGCCGGAGCCGCGCGACTCACGCGACGTGATGATCGACGCGATGCTCGAGTCGGCGCTCCGCTCCGCCACGCTGGCCGAGGAGACGGGCCTTGGACACGACCGGATCATCATCTCGGCGAAGGTGAGCGGGGTGCAGGACCTGGTCGAGGTCTACACCCGACTCGCCGTTCGCTGCGACTACCCGCTGCACCTGGGCCTGACCGAGGCGGGGATGGGCTCGCGGGGGATCATCTCGTCGACCGCCGGGCTGGCGGTCCTCCTCCAGCGCGGGATCGGCGACACGATCCGTGTCAGCCTCACCCCGTCGCCCGGCGGCGATCGGACCGAGGAGGTGCAGATCGCTCAGCAGGTGCTTCAGTCGCTTGGGCTGCGCAGCTTCACCCCGCAGGTGAGCGCCTGTCCGGGCTGCGGCCGCACCACCTCGACATTCTTCCAGGAGATGGCGCGCGACATCGGCGCCTACCTGACCGCGCAGATGCCGATCTGGCGCGAGGCGCACCCCGGCGTCGAGGAGCTGAAGGTGGCGGTGATGGGCTGCGTGGTGAACGGCCCCGGCGAGAGCAAGCACGCCGACATCGGGATCAGCCTGCCCGGCACCTTCGAGGAGCCGGTGGCGCCGGTCTTCGTCGACGGACAGCTGCGCACCACCCTCCGCGGCGACGACATCGTGCCGCGCTTCCTGGAGATCCTCGATGACTACGTGGTGCGGCGCTACCCGGCGGTGAACTAGGCCCGCTGCGCCACCGCGCTCAGGCGTGCGGCAGCGCGGCGAGGAAGGTCCACGCGGCGGCCACGAAGGTGAGCACCAGCAGCGCCACGATCGCCAGCGGGAGGAGCGCGACGCGCACGCTCTGCTCGGTCACCTGCTGCTGCGGATCGACGTGATCGCCGTGCAGATCGTGGGTCGTGTCGAGGACGAGCCCGTGCTCCTCGTGCGTCGTCGCTCGCGCCGCGGGCAGGTTCGGTTCCATCTCGCTCACTCCTTGCCCAGGATCCGGGACAGGCCATGCTGGAGGTCCGCGGCGCTTAGCTGCCCGATCTGGCGGCCAACGATCACGCCGCTCCGATCGACGAAGAAGGTATCGGGCGGGCCGATGATGCCGTATCGCGTCGCCACCCCGCCGCCGGGGTCGACCGTCGCCGGCCAGGTGGCGCCCATCCGCGTCATGAAGGCCCCCGCCGCCGCGGAGCTGTCGTTGTAGACGATCCCCACGATCGCCAGGTCGTCGCCCCGGTGCGCGGCGGACGCCCTGAGCAGGATCGGAAACTCCTCGACGCACGGGCCGCACCAGCTCGCCCAGAAGTGGACGATCACCGGGCGCCCGCGCAGGCTCGACAGCTGGACGAGGTTGCCGTGCAGGTCGGTGAGCGCGAAGTTGGGCGCCGGCTCCCCGACGAGGGCGAGGCCCGCGGCCGTCGCCGGCCGTGTGAGGAGGGTGAGTCCCCACGCGCTGAGCAGGAGGAGCGGCAGCACGGCGGCGGTCACGTACCAGGCGCGCGGCAGCCGTGCGGGCGCGCCCTGGCCCTGTCCCGTGACCGGCTCGCCGGTGGTGGCTGTCATCGGTTGCTCAGTGGCCCGCGGCGTCGTCGTGCGGGCCGTGCTCGGTCTCATCCCACTCCCGGCCAGCGGCGCGCACCCACGCCACCACCGCGTACAGGAAGACGAGCAGCCCCGGGATGGCGAGGAACGGGTTGGCAAGCTGGTTGTGCGAGCGGAACGCCAGCCCCGCACCGAGCATCGCCCCGCCCACGGCGAGGATGACCGGCAGCGCGCTTGGGTTGGGGAGGTGCACCCCGCGCGGCGGCTTTGCCCGCTTGGTCGAGACGGTGATGTGGCTGGTGACCACGTAGACGACGACCAGCACGAGGCCGATGCCGCCCGCCAGGAGCAGGTAGCCGAAGGCGGTGTCGTTCACTCGATCGGCCTCCTAGCGCAGGAAGTACAGGGTGCTGAAGAGGGCGATCCAGACCACGTCGACGAAGTGCCAGTAGAAGCTGATCGCCTCGACCGCCACGTGGTTCTGCTTGCTGAACTGCCCCTGCGAGGCGCGCGCCGAAAGGATGGTGAGCCCCACCGCCCCTCCGAAGACGTGCGCGCCGTGGAAGCCGGTGAGCGTGTAGAAGACGGTCCCGAAGGCGCCGTCGCTGATCCCGAAGCCAAGCTGGGTGTAGTCGTAGATCTGCCCGATCAGGAAGGTCACGCCGAGCGCCAGGGTGAGCAGCGTCCAGTTGCGCATCGCCCGCTGGTCGCCGCGCCGGATGGCCCACACCCCGAACTGCATCGTGAAGCTCGACGCGATCAGGATGATGGTGATCGGCAGCGCGATCGGGAAGACGTTCAGTGCCTCCGCCGGCGCCGGCGGGCCCCACACGCCGGTGTGGATGGCGCGGGCGTTGAAGTAGGTGGCAAAGAGGCCGCCGAAGAACATCACCTCGCTGGCGATGAAGAGGAGCATGCCGACCAGCGGGGTCGGCATCCCCGCCTCGCGGCGACGCGTCGCCGCCGGCTCGTGGCCGTGCAGCACGGGTGCCTCGGCGCTCACGGCTGGCCCCCTTCCACGACCGCGGTCTCGGCGGCGAGGTGCTCGGCGTCGTGGCGGTGGCGCAGGTCGAAGACCGGCCGCTCACTGCGGATCGGCGGGAGCTTGTCGAAGTTGTAGGGCGGCGGCGGGGAGCTGGTCGCCCACTCGAGCGTGTTCCCCTCCCACGGGTCGTCGCCGACTCGCTCGCCGTTGATGAGCGTCGCCACCACGTTGACCAGGAACGGCAGGATGCTGACGGCGATCGTGAACGCCCCGATCGTCGAGATGAAGTTCAGGAGGGTCCAGCCCGCATCGGGCGAGTAGTCGGCGATGCGCCGTGGCATGCCCTGGATCCCCAGGATGTGCATCGGGAAGAAGGCGAGGTTGAAGCCGATGAAGGTGAGCCAGAAGTGCACCTTGCCGAGCCGCTCGTTGAGGCGGCGGCCGCTCATCTTGGGGAACCAGTAGTAGGTCGCCGCGAAGACGCCAAAGACGCTGCCGCCGAAGAAGACGTAGTGCAGGTGGGCGACCACGAAGTAGGTGTCGGTGAGGTGGAAATCGATGGGCGGCTCGGCCAGCATCACGCCGCTGATGCCGCCGATCAGGAACATCGAGAGGAACCCGAGGGCGAAGAGCATCGGCGTCGCGAACATGATCGACCCGCGCCACAGGGTGGCCAGCCAGTTGAACATCTTGACCCCGGTCGGCACGGCGATGAGCGCGGTCATGAAGCTGAAGAAGGGCAGCAGCACCTGGCCGGTGGCAAACATGTGGTGCGCCCAGACGCTGAACGAGAGGAGGCCGATGGCGATCGTGGCGAAGATGAAGGCGCGGTAGCCGAAGAGCGGCCGCCGGGTGAAGACCGGCAGGATCTCGCTCACCACCCCCATCGCCGGCAGGATGACGATGTAGACCTCTGGGTGGCCGAAGAACCAGAAGAGGTGCTGCCAGAGCACCGGGTTGCCGCCGTTGTTCGGGTCGAAGAAGCTGCCGCCGTAGTTGCGGTCGATGAAGAGGGCGATCATGCCGGCCGCCAGGACCGGGGTGGCGAGCAGGATCAGGGTGGCGGTGACGAGCACCGTCCAGACAAGGATCGGCATCCGGAAGAGGGTCATCCCCGGTGCCCGCATCTTGAAGATGGTGGCGATGAAGTTGACCGATCCCAGGATCGAGGCGGTCCCCACCAGGAGCAGCCCGATCAGCCACAGGTCGGTCCCCACCCCGCTCGCGTAGGTGCTGTTGCTCAACGGCGTGTACAGGGTCCAGCCCTCCGCGGCCGCCCCGCCGAAGAGGTAGCCGGAGAAGATCAGCAGCCCGCCGAGCGGCAGGAACCAGAAGCTCAGCGCGTTGATCCGCGGGAAGGCCATGTCCGGCGCGCCGATCTGGAGCGGCACGATGTAGTTCGCGAAGCCGGAGAGGACCGGCACCACGAACAGGAAGATCATGATCGTCCCGTGCATCGTGAAGGCCTGGTTGTAGGTCCGCTCGTCGAGGAACTGGAGCCCCGGCACGGCCAGCTCGGAGCGCACCAGGAGCGCCAGGATGCCGGCGGCGAAGAAGAAGAGGAACGAGTTGACGATGTAGAGGATCCCGATCTTCTTGTGGTCGACCGTCGTGAGCCACTCCATCACCCAGGAGCGGCGGTAGCCCTGGGTGGTGGGGCTCAGCGTCGTGGTTGCCATCGCTTCTTCGCTCGCCTCGCGCTTACTTGACGGTCAGGGTGCCGGACATGGTCGTCGGGTGGATCTCGCAGACGAAGGTGTACTGGCCGGCGGGCAGGGCGCCGACCGTGTAGGTCTTCGTCCCGGGCCCCTTGAAGTAGTCGCCGCGGAAGCGGATCCCGTTGGCGTCGCTGATGACCACGTTGTGGTCGATGTTGTCCTGGTTGTTGAAGTCGATCTTGAAGGCCGCGCCGGCCTTCGCCTCCAGGGTCTGCGTGCCGAAGGCGTTGCCCTTCGCCGAGAGCTTCAACACCTGGGCGGTGGGCGCCACCGACGGGGCCGGCGTCTGCCCGGACTGTGCGGCCGCGAACCAGGCCCGGTAGTCGGCCGGCGTCATAGCCTGCACCTTGAAGGTCATCCGCGCGTGGAGGTCGCCGCAGAACTCGGCGCACTGCCCGGAGTAGATGCCCACCTCGCTGACCGTGAACTCGAGGGTGTTCGGAGGCCGATCGCCGGTCGGGATCACGTCGCGCTTCACGAGGAAGGCGGGCACGTAGAAGGAGTGGATCACGTCGTGCGAGACGAGGGTGAGCAGGATCGGCTCACCCACCGGGACCACCATCACCGGCGGCGCCAGCGACCCGCCGCTCACGACCACGTCGTTGGTCGGGTCATTGTCCGAGTCCTGGTAGTGGAACGACCAGGCCCACTGCTTGCCCTCGACGGTGATCTGCACGCCGGGGTCCTCGTGGGCAGAGATCGAGTTGAGGGTGATCGTCGAGAGGGCGAAGAGGACCAGCACGATCACCGTCGGGATCGCGGTCCAGACCAGCTCAACCACGTTGTTGCCGTGCAGCTGGGTTGGCAGCCGATCATCACGGCGCCGATAGCGGACGATCGAGTAGACGATGAAGCCCTCGACTCCGACGAAGACGAGGGCGCCCATCACCAGCACGACGTTGTAGAGCCAGAAGACCTCTTTGGCCTGGGTCGTGTGCGGCGCGGCGGGGATCATCCCGCAGGCCGTGGTGAGGGCGAGCAGCGCGAGCAGGGCTCCGGCGCGAGGGAGGACCCGAATCCGCGATCGGGCCATCGGTCGTGACATCAGCTCGTCTCGAGGCTCCTCAACGTGGACGGTGACGCGGGACTGCTCGAGGCTCCGCGTCCGACTCGTTCCCTACCCGGGGCACGCCACCGGGGAGGCGGCACGCGCGGCGTATTGTACCGATGCCCATGCCATGGCGCACCCCCCTCGCGGTGCGTCCCTTCCGTTCGGGCGCGCGATGCGATGTGGGTCAGGCGGGGGCGCCGGGGCAGGCGAGCGGCTCATCCGGAAGGAGGAGGCGCACGGTCACCTGGTAGCGGTGGCCGCCCTTCACGAAGCGAGTCAGCTGATTCGCGGCCGAGAGGTCCGCCTACCAGGCGATCGCCTCCTGTCCGCTGACCACGCCGCAGCGCTGATCGGACGATGAAGTGGGGTCACCGAACGTCGCCGGGTCCGAGCTGCCCGGCCAGTCGACGAGCTGGTTGCCTGGGGCGCTGCTCTCCGGCTGATCCACGTCGGCGTTCCGGACCACGAGGCGCATCGCCTTCGGCTGGTAGGTATGCCATGCCGACTCGGCCCACGCCCCGGCGGGGAGCCAGCCCTCCAGGGTCATGAGGCGCTCCGTCAGGTGCTGGAGGGCCCGATGCGCTGCCC
>JBGQKH010000038.1:0-16916 GCA_041499395.1 Candidatus Limnocylindria bacterium | reverse complement strand
GTCTTGATCTTGGCCGCCGCCTTCGTCTCGGCGGTCTTCGACTCGATGACGTCGGGATAGAGGGTCCCCTGCGTCAGGAAGTCGATCTGCCCGAGCTTGGCGGCCTCCTCCTCGAAGACGCGGATGAACTCGTCGCCGATGATGCGGCGCTTCTCCTCGGGATCCTCGACGTCCTCGAGACGGCGGAGGAATCGGTCCCGGGCATCGACCATGATCAGCTTCATCCCGAAGTGCTCGGCGAAGGTCGCGCGGAGCAGCTCTGATTCGCGCTTCCGCATCAGGCCGTGGTCGACGTAGATGCAGGTCAGCTGGTCGCCGATGGCCCGATGCACGAGCGTCGCGGCCACCGCCGAGTCGACCCCACCGGAGAGGGCGCAGATCACCTTTCCGTCGCCGACGCGGGCGCGGATCTCCGCCACCGTCGTCTCGACGAAGTTGGCCGGCGTCCAGGAAGGGCGCGCGCCGGCGATCCCGATCACGAAGTTGCGCAGGATCTCGCGACCGGCGGGGGTGTGGACCACCTCGGGGTGGAACTGGATCCCGTACAGGCTGCGGGCAGGATCCGCGAGGCCGGCGAAGGCGCTCGTCTCGGTCTGCGCGGTCGTGACGAAGCCGGTCGGTGGGCGGACGATCCGATCGCCGTGGCTCATCCAGACCGGCTGGATCGGCTCGAGGCCATTGAAGAGGCCGTCCCCACTGATGATCTGCACCGAGGCGGGGCCGTACTCCCGCTTCGTGCTCGACGCCACTTCGCCGCCGAGCTGGTGCGCCATCAGCTGCACGCCGTAGCAGATGCCGAGGACCGGGACGCCACCCGACCAGATCGCCGGGTCGGGGGCCGGGGCGCCGGGGTCGAAGACCGATGCAGGCCCGCCCGACAGGATGATCGCCTTGGGCCGGCGCCTGGCGATCTCCGCCCACGGCGTGTCGTGCGGGAGGAGCTCCGAGTAGACGTTCAGCTCCCGCACGCGGCGCGCGATCAGCTGCGCGAACTGGCTCCCGAAGTCGAGGATGACGACCGTGTCGGGCTCGGATGGCGCCTCTCCGTCCCGCTGCGGGGGCGGCGCGTGGAGCGCCTGCTCGAGGTAGGCCTCGACCTCGGCGTCGTCCGGGGCGAGGACCCGATGGCCGGCGTTGGCGGCCTCGCCATGGACGGTGCGCCCCCGCTCGCGCGGCGCAGCCTCGTCCTCGCCCGGTTGCGCCTCGGTCGCGTCCTTCAATCCGTCTATCGATCGGCTCTATCGGCCCGCTGCCAGGACTTGCCCTCGGTCGCGATCGACGGGGCGATCACCATCTCGACCTCGTGCATCTCCCGGATGGTGCGCGCACCGAGTGCGGCCATCGACTGGCGCAGCGCGCCGACCAGGTTCTGGGTGCCGTGGGTGGTGTGCGCGGGCCCGAAGAGGATCTGCTCGAGCGGCAGCTGGGCGCCGACCTTGATGCGGGTCCCGCGCGGCAGCGTCGGCGAGGGGGCGGCCATCCCCCAGTTGACGCCGCGCCCCGGGGCCTCGAGTGCCGCAGCGAAGGGCGAGCCGAGCATCACCGCATCGGCTCCGCTGGCGATCGCCTTGGCGATGTCGCCGCCGGTCCTCATGCCGCCGTCGGTGATGACCGGGACGTAGCGGCCCGTCTCGCGCTCGAAGCGGTCGCGGGCGGTCGCGACCTCGAGCGTGGCGCTCACCTGCGGAACGCCGATCCCCAGCACCTCGCGCGTCGTGCATGCTGCCCCGGGGCCAACGCCCACGAGCACGGCGGCCGCGCCCTGCTGCATCAGCTGGTAGGCGGCTTCGCCGCTCACGGTGTTGCCGACCAGGACCGGCATCTTCAGCGCGCCGGTCAGGTCGGCGAGGGAGAGGACCCGGCCTCCGGTCGAGATGTGGCGCGCGCTCGAGACCTGCGACTGGACCAGGAAGAGCTCCGCTCCGGCCTCGGCCGCCACCTCGGCGTGGTGCCACGCGGATGCGGGCGTGGTGGCGACCGCGGCGGTCCCGCCCTGGGCGCGGATGCGGGTGATGACTGCCGCGATCAGCTCGTCGCGGACCGGCGCGGCATAGGCCGCGGCCAGCAGCTCGGCAGCCTCCTGGTTGGTTGCCGCGGCGACGACCCGCTCGATGACGGGGGTGGCGTCCTCGTAGCGCGTGTAGAGGCCCTCGAGGTTCACGAAGGCGAGGCCGCCGTGGCGGCTCATGCGGGCAGCGAAGTCGGCATCAGCGACGGCGTCCATGGCCGCGGCAATGAAGGGGATCTCGAGCCTGCGCCCGCCGATCTCGGTGGTCAGGTCGATCTCTGCCGGGTCGACGGTCGTCGCCCCCGGAACGAGCGCCACCTCCTCGAAGCCGTAGGCGCGCCGCAGCCGCGTCGAGATGGCGTCAGGGGCGAGAGTCGACGGGTCGATCAACGACGGCCTCCGCGGGGTGTCGGGCGAGTATAGGCGGCAGCGGTCACGGAATCCGCCAATGGATGGCATCCAGGAAGCCGAGGAACGCGGATCGTGTCGAGTCGTCCGGATCGCGCGCGCAGGTGAAGAGGATGTCGACGCGCTGCGGGGTGACGGTGACGTAGTAGGCCGAACGCTCGGTGAAGCCGGTCCCTTCGCAGCCCGCGGTCATGGGGACACGGACGCCCTGCCGGTTGCCGATCGAGATGAGCGATGCGGCGGGCAGCTCGCACGATTTCGCGACGCAGGCGCTGGCTAGCCAGGTGACCAGCATTCCTCCGGATCGCAGACCGCCATCGAGCGGCGATTCGCAGACGATGACGGAGCCGCCGGTCGGACAGTCCGGATGGAGCGGCTGATTGGCCAGGTAGGTTCGGATCTGGCCCTCGCCGCCGTCGTAGAACGAGGTCGACGCCTGAATCTGCCATCCGGTCGGGGCCACGAAGCGCACCTCGGCGTCCTCGAACGACGGCCCGCCGGGGACGGGGTGTTCGATGTTCGAGGCGCACGCCGCGAGCAGCGAGGCGGCGACCAGGAACGCAGCCGCCGCTCGTGCCGGGGCCCTCATGGCGCGAGGTCAGCCGCTGGCGCGGACGATCATCTGGGCACGCTCCGGCCCCACCGAGATGAGACCGATCGGCACGCCGGCCAGCTCCTCGAGCCGCTCGACGTAGCCGCGTGCCGCGGCCGGGAGCTGCTTGAAGGCGCGGCAGCCGGTCGTATCGGCCTGCCAGCCGGGAAGGTCCTGGTAGATCGGCTCCAGCCGCTCGTAGACCGATGTCGAGGCTGGCACCGTCGTCCATTCGCTCCCGTCGCTCGGGTCGCGGTAGGCGACGCAGACCCGGATCCCCTCGAAGCCGTCGAGCACGTCGAGCTTGGTCAGGGCGATGCTCGAGTAGCCGGCCAGCCGGACGCTGAAGCGCACCGCCACGGCGTCGTACCAGCCGCAGCGCCGCGGCCGCCCGGTCGAGGTGCCGTATTCCACACCCCGCTCGCGGAGCGCCTCGCCGGGGGCGTCGAGCAGCTCCGTCGGAAGCGGCCCGGCCCCGACGGCCGTGGTGTAGGCCTTCGCGACCCCGATCACCTGGTCGATCGCCACGGCCGGCAGCCCCGCCCCGATCGACGCGCCACCGGGGATCGGGGAGGAGGAGGTCACGTAGGGATAGGTGCCCCAGTCGATGTCGCGCATCGTCCCGAGCTGCCCCTCCAGCAGGACTCGCTCCCCGGCGACGAGGGCCGCGTCGACCATCGCATGGCCGTCGACGACGTGCGGTCGCAGCCGCTCGGCGGCCGCCAGGTAGTCGGCCGCGATCCGCTCCTCGTCGGTCGCCTCGTTGATCGCGGAGCGCATCTCGTCGCCCTCCCCGCCCGCTGTGAAGTAGCCCGCCACGATGCGCCGAACGCGCCGCAGGGCGACGGCCAGCTGCGCGCGGAAGGCATCGGCCTCCATCAGGTCGACCACGCGGATCCCGCGCCGCGCCACCTTGTCGACGTAGGCGGGGCCGATGCCGCGGCTGGTCGTCCCGATCCGGGCGCTCCCGCGCTCACGCTCCTCGAGCTGGTCGAGCAGGATGTGGTAGGGCATCACCAGGTGGGCGCGGTCGCTGATGAACAGGTTCGCCCCGTCGAAGCCCACCGCGGCCAGCCCGTCCAGCTCCGAGACGAGGGCGGGCGGGTTGATCACGACGCCACCACCGAGCAGGTTACGGGTGCCGGGATAGAAGATCCCTGAAGGAATCAGGTGCAGCTTGAAGTGGCCGTGAGGGTTGACGACCGTGTGGCCGGCGTTGTTCCCGCCGCCGTAACGGATCACCAGGTCGGCGTCGGTGGCCAGGTAGTCGACGACCCTGCCCTTCCCCTCGTCGCCCCACTGGGCACCGACGACGGCGATGACGGACATGGGCGGCCGGTGACCTCAGCTGCGGGGAGGGTCGCAGAATACGCGAACGCCGCCTGGGCGGGCGGCGTTCGCATCGGTGTGGACCTTCGAGAGGCGGACCCGTCAGGTCCGCATGGCGCGCACCTTGTCGAAGCAGCTGCTGCAGTAGACGGGACGATCGTTGCGCGGCAGGAACGGCACGAGCGCCTGCCCACCGCACTCCGCGCAGACGGCAGCGTGCATCTCACGCTGGCCGGAGCCGCCTCCCGAGCTGATGCCCAGCGCTCGATTCTGCTTGGCCACCGCTCGACAGCTCGGGCAGCGCTGCGGCTCGTTGACGAGCCCCTTCTCGGCGTAGAACTGCTGCTCACCGGCGGAGAAGACGAAGTCCATCCCGCAGTCGCGGCAGGTGATGGTCTTGTCGGCGTACACGGAGCCCTCCAACCTCCTCGCCTGGCCCGATCTGGACGGTGCTGTCCCTCGGGCTCGGGCTGATTCGGCGACGACGCGCTGGATCGGTCAGGACTCGGGTTCGAGCGTTGGGCCGGACGTTCCGCGGCCGACTATACACACGGGTCAAGAGCGTGCCTAGAGGGTTAGTAGGTCACCGCTTCGGTCTCGCGGGGAGCCATGGTGTAGAAGCGGGTGTTCGTCTTGCGGAACTGGAGGCTGATCTCGCCGATCGGTCCGTTGCGGTGCTTGGCCACCTTGGCGCGAATCGTCTCGATGTCGCCCTCCGGCATCCCCTCCGCCTCGCGGTACAGAAAGATCACCACGTCGGCGTCCTGTTCGATGCTCCCCGACTCCCTCAGGTCGGAGAGGCGCGGCTCGGCAGAGCCACGCTGCTCGACGCCGCGGGAGAGCTGCGAGAGGGCGATCACCGGCACCTTCAGCTCCCTGGAGAGCTGCTTCAGGCCTCGGCTGATCTCGCTCACCTCCTGGACGCGGTTCGGCTCGCGCTGCGAGAGGCTGCCCTGCATCAGCTGGAGGTAGTCGACGATCAGCAGGTCGAGGCCGTGCTGCTCCGCCTCGAGGCGGCGGGCCTTGGTGCGCAGCTCGAGCACGGTGAGCACCGGCGAGTCGTCGATCCACATCGGCGCGGCGTGCATCAGGTTCATCACCTGGGCGATCTTCGACCAGTCGGTCTCGTCGACGAAGCCGCTCTGCAGGGGGCGCGGGTTGATCCCCGACTCCGCGGAGAGGAGGCGCAGGGCGAGCTGCTCCTTGCTCATCTCGAGCGAGAAGACGCCAACCTTCTTCCCCTCGTGGACCGCGGCGTGCTGCGCGATGTTGAGGGCGAGGCTCGTCTTTCCGACGCTCGGGCGAGCGGCCAGGATGATCAGGTCCGATGGCTGGAAGCCGCCGAGCAGCGCGTCGAGCTGGGAGAGGCCGCTCGGGATGCCGATCAGCTGGCCACGATGTTCGTGGAGGTACTCGAGGCGGTCGTACGCCTGGCCCAGCAGCGTGGCCAGCGACTCGAAGCCGCCGATCGTGCGGCGCTGGCTGATCTCGAAGAGGATCCCCTCCGCGCGGTCGATCGCTGCCTCGGCGTCGTTCGCCTCCTCGTAGCCGACCGCGGCGATCTTGCCCGCGGCGCCGATCAGGTTGCGGAGCACCGCCTTGCGCTCGACGATTCGCCCGTAGTGCTCGACATGCACCGCGGTCGGCACCATGTTCATGAGGCTGGCCAGGTAGGCGGGGCCGCCGACCGGCTCGAGTCGATCTCGCCGCGCCAGCTCGTCGCCGAGCGTCACCAGGTCGATCGGCTCGCGCTGGCCGTGCAGGGCGAGCATCGACTCGAAGATGTCGGAGTGCTGCTGGCGGTAGAAGTCGGGCGGGTGCAGGAAGTCGGCGACCTTGAGGATCGCCTCCGGGTCGATCAGGATCGAGCCGAGCACGCTCTGCTCGGCCTCGACCGCCTGTGGCGCCAGCTTGTCGATGCTCATGGCGGAACCGATGGTGCCCGAGCCGTGGACCGCTGCCTACCGGCTCCACCGCCCCGCGGTGTGGATATGTGGCGGCGGTTTGTGGACAGCCGGATTCCTGTGGATAAGCGTGTCGCCTGGCCGCGCATGCCCCGAAGATCGGGCGCGGCCGTGACAGCTTGCCTGTCGCGGGCTAGAGCGGCACCACGCTGACGGTCATCTCGGCATCGACGCCCGGAATCAACTTCACGTCGACCTTGTAGTCGCCAAGGGTCTTGATCGGCTCGCGCAGGTGGATCGCATGGCGATCCACCTCGATCCCCTCCTTCGCGATCAGCTCGGCGATCTGCACGTTGGTGACCGATCCGAAGAGACGGTTCTTCTCGCCGGCCTTGACCGCCACCTCGAGCTTCAGCTCGCGCAGGCGCGCGGCCATCGCCTCCGCCTCGCCGCGGATCCCCGCCTCGCGCGCCTCGCGCTCGTCCTTGTGCCGCTCCCAGTTCTTGAGGGCGTTGGCATCGGCCAGGGCCGCGGCGCCGCTCGGGAAGAGGAGGTTGCGGGCGTAGCCGTTCTTGACGTCCTTGACGTCGCCGGCGTGGCCGAGCCCCTTCACGTCGCGCTTGAGGATCACCTTCATGCTGTCAGCCGGTTCCTTTCGTGTCTCGTCTCAGTTGAGCCGCAGGTCGCGGCTGCCCTCGGCGCCGGCCGCCTCGAGCTCCAGGTCGACGGGGATCGCGTCGGAGTCGCCTGCGACCGCGATCGGGTCGGCGTCGGCCTTGCGGATGCGCGCGTCGCGAACCTTCGCCAGCAGGCCCTTGACGGCTCGCGGGTCGCGCAGGTCGCCATAGCGCTCCAGCAGCTCGGGAAGGGCGTCGCGGATCGCGTCGTAGCGGCGTCCCATGATCGATCGCAGCCGCGCGAGGTCCTTGTCCAGGTCCGCGGTCCCGTTGTGGGCGCGCTCCATGTGCTCGCGGCGCACATCCGCCGGGGCGTTGGCGATGAACAGGTCGAGGACCAGCAGCAGGACCGTCAGGTCGTCGGCCTGGCCCAGGATCGGGATCGCATCGGGGATCACGTCGAGCGGCATCACCAGGTAGGCCAGCCCTGCACCGAGAAGCGCCTTGAGGGGGAGGGGCGTTCGCGGATCGCGGACGAGCCCCCAGATCACGCGGGCGTACATCGGGAGCTTCCAGATCAGGCGCGCCAGGCGCACGGAGCGCCATCGGCCGGAGATGTTCACGCGGGCCTCCGGTTCCAGTCGAGGTGGGTGGCGATGATAGCAGAGGCGTCGCGCGGATCGGATTGACATTAGAACGCCTGTTCTGCTATGGTCGAGCGGCACGTCCTGCACCGCACAAGGAGCCGCCGATGACCAGGCATGACGCCGAGCGTCGGAAGAAGATCCTCGAATGCATCGCCCGCACCGTCGCGGAGCGAGGCTATCCACCGAGCGTGCGCGAGATCGCCGAGGCCGTGGGCCTCGCCTCGCCATCGGCCGTGCATCACCACCTGTCCGCTCTCGAGCGCGACGGCCTGCTTGAGCGAGGCGCCCACTCGTCGCGAGCACTGCGGCTCACCGTTCGCGGCGAGACGGAGATGGGGCTGCCGGCCCGACGCCCGGCCCCGGTCGAGCGCAGTCGCGTGACCCCGTTCCGCATGCCGATCGAGCGCGAGACCCTGGCCCTGCCGGTGATCGGCGAGATCGCCGCCGGCCAGCCGATCGAAGCGTACGCGGAGGGCGCGGAGACGCTCGAGGTCCCACGCTCCCTCCAGGCGAGGGACGACTCCTACGTCCTCCGCGTGCGCGGCAAATCCATGATCGATGCCCTGATCGACGACGGCGACTACGTCGTGGTCCAGCCCCAGGCATCCGCGCACGACGGCGACATCGTGGTCGCGCTGCTCGAGGACAACGGGGTGACCCTCAAGCGCTTCTACCGCGAGAAGGACCGCATCCGGCTCCAGCCGGCGAACGCGGAGATGGAGCCGATCTACGCGTCCGAGGTACAGATCCAGGGCAAGGTGGTCGGGGTCATCCGCAAGCTGACCTAGGATCTTCCGGTGGCATGACCCGCGCCATCCTGCACGCCGATCTCGACGCCTTCTACGCCAGCGTCGAGGTGCTCGACGATCCGTCGCTGCGCGGCAGGCCCGTGATCGTGGGCGGGGATCCGGGCGCCCGTGGCGTGGTGAGCGCCGCCTCGTACGAGGCACGGAAGTTCGGGGTCCACTCGGCGATGCCGCTCCGCACCGCGGCCCGCCTCTGCCCCACCGGCGTCTTCGTCCCCGGCCACCCGGAGCGCTACCGCGACCTTTCCCGCCAGGTGATGCGGATCTTCGCCTCGTACACGCCGCTGATCGAGCCGATCAGCCTCGACGAGGCGTTCCTCGACGTGACCTCGAGCCAGGAGGCATTTGGCGACGCGGAGACGATCGGCCGCGCCATCAAGCGGCGGGTGCTCGACGAGGTCGGCCTCGTGGCGAGCGTGGGCGTGGCGACGAACAAGCTGTGCGCCAAGGTGGCATCGGACCTGCGCAAGCCCGACGCGCTGGTCGTCGTCCCGCCGGGCGAGGAGGCCGCGTTTCTGGCGCCACTGCCGGTGAGCCGGCTGTGGGGAGTCGGGCCGCAGTCGCGCCAGGCGCTCGCCGACTATGGGGTGACGACGATCGGGCAGCTCGCCGCCCTGGCGGAGGGGACGTTGCGCCGCCGGTTCGGGACGCACGGACCTGACCTCGCGCTGCGCGCGCGAGGGATCGATCCGTCGCCGGTGGTGCCGAGCCAGGCGCCCAAGAGCATTGGCCACGAGCTGACCTTCGACCGCGACGTGACCGATCCTGCCCGGCTGGAGGCCACGCTCCTCGACCTGGCCGAGTCGGTGGCGAGCCGCCTGCGCGCCCATCACATGGCGGCGGGTGCGGTGCAGCTGAAGCTCCGCTACGAGGGGTTCGAGACGCTCACGAGGCAGATGGGGGTGCCGCACCAGACCCGGGAATCAGAGCCGATCTACGCCGCCGGCATCACCCTGCTCCACAAGACGCTGGTGCGCGACCGCGCCGTGCGCCTGATCGGCCTGACGGCCATCAACCTGACGGACGTCCAGCAGCTGACCCTCTTCGATGCCCCGGACAAGACGGACCGCATCACCGCCTCGATCGACGCCGTGCGCGAGAAGTTCGGGGACAAGGCGATCACCCGGGCCAGGCTGATCGGGCATCGCGATCGGCGCCGATTCGACTTCGGCGAGAAGCCGCAGGCTCCCGTCGACGAAGACCCTTGACAGATCGAACACCTGTTCGTATGCTCCGGATCCATTAGAACGCCTGTTCGGTGCCCTGCGCAGGCGGCGTGAAGGAGCAGTGGAAACCATGGCACTCACGAAGATCACGCCGACCGAGGCACGCGTGCACTGGGATCGGCGACGGTCACGACCATCGACCGTCCTCGTGGCGGGGCGGCAGCTGACCGTCACGTCGCTCGACGCGATTCGCGACGAGACGGCTGCCTACCCGGCAGACCGGGGTCCGCGCATCACCTACCTGGTCGAGACCGATGGCGGCCATGCCTCGCTCGTGTTCGACGGGCGACGCCGCCGCTGGTTCGTCGACGCGCTGGACGAGGCCGCCTGAGGATCAGCCCAGGGGGGCTGACTCCAGCACCCAGATCGGCCCGTCACCGGCCTCGACGCGCGTCGCGTCGCCGCCGGAATCCGTGAGCGAGGTGCGAACGAGTCGGACGCGACGGCCGTTGAGCTCGGCGACCGGCCCGACGACCGGCGACAGGTCGAAGGTGAAGCTCCAGGCCCGCACCTGGTCGTGGATCCTCCGCGCGGGCTGCGACCAGTCGACCGTCGCGTAGTCCTCGCCGAAGTGCCCGGCCCAGGTGACCCCCTCGGCCGGCTGTGGATCGCCGGGGTCGCCGGCCGCGATCCGGGCCAGCACGGTCGGCAGCAGGCCCATCGCCACGGTCCCGATCCGCGGCCCGACCACCTCGATGCTGAAGTCGTCGTCGAGCATCGGGACGGTCGCCTGGGCCAGGATCGCGCCGGTGTCCAGCTGCTCGTCCATGCGATGCCAGGTCACGCCGAACTGCCCGTCGCCGTCGCGGAACGCCCAGGCGATTGGGATCGGCCCGCGATGACGGGGTAGGAGCGCCGGGTGGCAGTTCACCGAGCCGAGGCGCGGGACGTCGAGCGCGGCCTGCGGGATGCGCCACGGAAAGCCCCAGCAGATCGCCAGGTCGGGGCGCGATGAGCGCAGGAGCGGCTCAACCGCCCACTTGTCGTGGGCGAGCAGCACGTCGAGCCCCTCGGGTGCCGTCTCGTCCCCCATCGGCTCGCGGCCGGCGGGCGCGGGCTGGCGGCGACGGGCGCTGACGATGGAGACGGGATCGTGGCCGAGCTGGCGCAGGACCGGGACCAGCGCCGCGGCCACCGGCGGGACGGTGGTGATGAGCGCGATGCGCCAGCCGCTGTGCTTCATGCGGCTGCGAGTCTAGCCCGTACAATCGAGGCCGAGGCTCTCGCCGCGGCCGCCGTGCGGGCGCCCGAACAGGCACGAGGTAGCTCGCCGATGAGCGATTCTCTCCGACTCTCCGAACTCACCATCACGGCGCTCCTGGACCGGCTGGCGAGCAGTGACCCGGCCCCCGGCGGCGGGAGCGCCGCTGCCCTGGCGGCTGCCATGGGCGCGGGGCTGGTGGCGATGGTTGCGGAGCTGACCCTCGGGCGTCCCGCGTACGCCGAGCACGAAGCGACGATCTCCCGGCTCCGCGACGAAGCACAGGCCCGCAGGGTCCTCCTCCTGGAACTGGCCGAGGAGGATGCGGTCGGCTACGACGCGGTGGTGACGGCCCGACGCATGCCGAAGGAGACGGAGGCCGGACGCGAGGCTCGGGCGCAAGCTCTTCATGTCGCGATGCTCGACGCGGCCCGCGTCCCCATGCGAGCCGCGGTCGTCGCCGGGGAGGTGCTCGAGCTGGCGGAGGAGATCGCGCCGATCGGCAACCGCAACGCGGTGAGCGACGCCGGGGTGGCCGCGCAGCTCGCCGCGGCCGGCCTTCGCGGGGCGATCCTTAACGTTCGCATCAATCTCCCCTACCTTCCCGAGGACGAGCCGCTGCGCGTCTCCGCGCCCGCCGAGATCGCCCGGCTGGAGGCGATGGCCACGGAGCGGGAGCGGGCCGCGCTGGCCGCGGTCGACGCCAGGCTGGAGCCGGCATGAGCGGCCGCATCCTCGACGGGCGCGCGGTCGCCTCGCGCCTGTGGCGCGACCTGTCGGACCGCATCGCCGATCTCCACGAGCGGACCGGCGCGACGCCGCGGCTGGCGATCATCCGCTTCGACGCGCGCGGCCCATCGGCGGTCTATGCCAACAGCGTCTGGCGCGCGGCACGGAGCGTGGGGGTCGAGGCGTTCGAGATCGACCCGCCGGAGGGGGTCGCCCTCTCCGACCTGGCGGCGCGCATCGGCGCCCTGAACCGGGACCCGAGCATCGCCGGGATCGTGGTGGCGCAGCCGGTCCCACACCACCTCGACACGAACGCGGTGGTCGCCCTGATCGACCCGGCCAAGGACGTGGACGGGGCCACGCCGCTCAACGCCGGGCGAATCGC
Organism: Candidatus Limnocylindria bacterium; assembly: GCA_041499395.1. Lineage (GTDB taxonomy): Bacteria > Chloroflexota > Limnocylindria > QHBO01 > QHBO01 > CF-167. The sequence continues at coordinate 5,064 of JBGQKH010000038.1, read as the reverse complement.
GCGCGGCGAGCGCACCTTCGTGCCCGCCACGGCCCTGGCGGTGATGGCGATCCTGCGCAGCTACCAGATCCCGATCGCCGGCCGCCGCGCGGTGGTCATCGGTCGCTCGGCGGTGGTCGGACGTCCTGCAGCAGCGCTGCTGACCGCCGCCGACGCCACGGTCGTGATCTGCCATCGGCGCACGCGCAACCTCGCCCGCGAGACGCGGCGCGCCGAGATCCTCGTGGTCGCCGCTGGCGTGCCCGCGCTCGTGGGCCCGGAGATGGTCAACCGATCCGCCGTCGTGATCGACTGCGGGATCAACACCACCCCAAGTGGGATCGTCGGCGACGTCGACTACGCCGCGGTGCGGCCGGTGGTGACGGCGATCACCCCGGTTCCCGGAGGAGTCGGCCCCGTGACCACGATGATGCTGCTCGAGCAGACGGTCGAGGCGGCCGAGCGCGCGGAGTCGCAGGACGAGCCCGCGCTGGACCGATACGCCGTCCCTCCGCCCCGTACCGAGGCCCCGGCCACTACGAGGGAGCCGGACTCCCGCTGATCTCGCTCAGCACGTCGAAGGTCATGTCGGAGAGGGGCACGGACCCGTCGATCAGTCCGAGCCGGCGCATCGTGTCGTAGCCGGAATACCAGACCGCCTGGTTGATGCTTCCACTCGGCTGCGCGCCCGAACCGCGCCATAGCTCGATCGAGGCCTTCAGGACGGCGAGCGCCGTGGCCTTGTCCGAGGCGATCGCCGGCACGACGACCGTCGCGGCGTCCAGGCCGAGCTGCGGATTGGCGGCGATCGCCCGCTGGGCCTGCAGGGTGGCCGCGGCGAACTCAGCAACGCGCGAATCGGTCGTGTTGAGCAGCGCATCCCCGACGATCAGCCCCGGCCCTGGCAATGGCGCAACCTTGTCGATCTTCAGCATGTCGACCTGCATCCCCTGCGCGGCCAGGCGGAGCGGCTCGTTGGTCCGGAAGCCGGTGATCAGGTCCACGTCGCCGGCGAGCAGGCCGTCGACCTGGTTGAACTGCGGGTACTCGCGGATCGTGACATCGGCCGCTGTCAGGCCGCCTGCCTGCAGCACGCCAAGCAGCGCGGCCCACGATGAGCCGTACCTCCCCGGTGTCCCGATCCGCTTGCCGGCCAGGTCGGCCGGATTGGTCGGCACCTTGCCCTTCGGGCCGATCAGTGCGACCGGGAACGCCTGGTAGAGGGTCGACACGTACTTCACCGGGATCCCGGCGGTGCGGCTGATCATGACGTCCGTGGCATCGGCCACGCCAAACTGCGCCTGGCCATCGGCCACCAGGCGAATCAGGTCGGACTCGCTCTTGTGCTGGATCGTGACGTTCAGGCCCGCGTCGCGGTAGTAGCCCGCCTGCTGGGCGAGGTAGAAGGGGGCGAACTGCACGTCCGGCTGGTAGCTGAGCAGCAGGGTCACCGACTTCATCACCGGTGGCTGCGCCACCGACGGCGAGGCAGCGGGCGCGCAGGCGGCCAACGCCAGCACCACCACGAGCAGCAGAGGGGATCGGCGCAGGCGCATCGGTCTTCCTTTCTCGGTCATCTGAGAACCAGCCGTCGCTCGGCGACCACCACCACGCCATGGAGGGTGATGCCGATGACGGCCAGGGTGGCAAGCGCGACGAACATGAGCGGGGTGTCGAAGAGCCCCTGGTTGGCGATGTTGATGAGGATCCCGAGCCCGCTACTGGCACCGGCCCATTCGGCAACGACGGCGCCGATGACGGCCAGCGTCACCCCCACTCGCAGGCCACCGAAGATCACCGGCAGGGCCGATGGAATCTCGAGGCGCATGGTGAGCTGACCGGGGCTGGCGCCAAGGGAGCGGAGCATCTCAGCCAGGAGAGGGTCGGCCGAGCGGATGCCGACCATGGTGGCGATGGCGATCGGGAAGAAGACGATCAGGGCGCAGATCAGGACCCGCGCCAGCAGTCCGCCTCCGAACCAGATGTCGAGGAGCGGGGCGAGCGCGAGGATCGGGACCGATTGCGCGGCCACGATGTACGGGGAGAGGACGCGCTCGACCACGACGCTCTTGCCGAGCGCGATGCCGGTGCCGATGGCGGCGAGGGCACCCGCGGCAAAGCCGAGCAGGATCTCGGACAGGGTCACCGCGGCGTGCTCCCAGAGGATGCCGGAGCCGATGGCGCGGAGCGCCCGGTCCGCCACGACCTCAGGGGCCGGGAGGATGTAGGCGGGCGTGCCGGTCACGACGGTGACCAGTTTCCACGCGACAAGGAAGGCGGCCAGCGAGAGGACGGCGGCGGCGAGGCGCTTCATCGGTCGGTCCAGGGGGTGAGCTCGGCGGGATGGACCTCGGCGAGCGCCGCGCGAACCTCGGCGTCGATGGCCGCGGTTGCCTCGCTCGTTGCCGGACGCGGTCGCGACAGATCCACGGGAGTGACGCGCGCGACACTTCCCGGTCGTGCCGACATGACCACGATCCGGTCGGCCATGCGGATCGCCTCGCTCACCGAATGGGTGACGAGGACCACGGTCCGCGGCCGATCCATCCAGAGGCGTTGCAGCTCCCCGTCGAAGGCCTCCCGCGTCAGTGCGTCGAGGGCGCTGAACGGCTCGTCCAGGAGCAGGATGGGCGGGTCGGTGATGAGCGCCCGAGCCAGGCCGGCTCGCTGGGCCATCCCGCCGGAGAGCTGCGACGGCCGAACGCCGGCTGCCTCCGCCAAGCCGACACGGCCGAGCGCCTCGATCGCCCGCTCGCGCCGCTCATCGAGCGGGATGCCGGCCAACGCCAGCGGCAAGGCAACGTTGTCAACGGTGGAGAGCCATGGCATCAGGCGCGGCTGCTGGAAGGCGAGGCCGACGCGTCCGTCGCCGGCTCCTGGTGGGTCTTCGCCGCCCAACTGGACTCGACCGCTGGTCGGCGCCACGAGCCCGGCAATGACCCGGAGCAGGGTGCTCTTGCCGCACCCGTTCGGACCGATTACCACGGTCAGGCTGCCCGCGGGGATGTCGAGGTTCATACGCTCGAGCGCGACGAGCGGTTCGCCTGCGGCGGGGAACGAAACACGGACGTCGATAAGGCGTACTGGCAGCGCGGCGGGCATCGGCGCCTGGCCGCTCCCTGTCGTCGCCTGGACTGCCATCTTCTTCTCCCGCTACGCCTGGCATCGCGCGCGGGGCTCGGCCGCGGAACGGCCTCCAGCTCGACTCTCTCAGGCGCGCAGGCGCGCGCCATCGGTCTGTCGACGCGTCGGAGAACGCCTCGCGGTCGCCTTCTCCCATCCGGACTGTGACCGTCGGCCCTGTCTGCCTGCGAGCGTCGCGCTCGCCGGGTCAGGTCGGCCCCGCCAGGTTTGCCCCGACCGCCGCTCCTCGGCGTCCGGGCCCGATGGGGTTCGCGGGCTGGCTCGCGTCAGCGAGCCGACCGCCGGTGGGGACTTTCACCCCGCCCCGAAGGCGATGAAGTGTTCAGTTGCAGGTAGCGTGGCACCGATTGGGGTGCCGGTCAACCGATGGCGACGGTCCTTCTCCCTCGAAGAGATCGCCGAGCTGCTCAACTAGGCTGCTAGCCTCCCGACATGACTGATGGAACGTTTTACGCGCGCAACAGCTTGAACGTCGAGTCGTATGACTCGCAGGCCGTTCACCCAGTTCTCGCCGGTGACATCGAGTTCTACGTCGATCAAGCGCGCAGATCGGGCGGCCCGGTCCTCGACCTCGGTGGCGGCACCGGGCGGGTTGCCTGGCCGCTTGCCGAGTCGGGCTTCGAGGTCACCAGTCTCGACCTCTCGGCCCCGATGCTCGCCCGATCCGAGACCAAGCGTTTGCTCGCCTCCCCGGCGGCGCAGCCCCGCGTCGATCTCGTCCACGCGGACTTGCGCGACTTCGCCCTGCCAACGCGGTTCGGGCTTGCAATCGCGCCGGGCCGCACCTTCCAGCTGCTGCTGACGCCCGACGACCAGCGATCGGTGCTCTCGACGATCCACCGACACCTGCGACCGGGCGGTGTGCTGGTGGTGCAGCTGTTTGACCCGCTCCTCGACGCTTGCGCTGCGTTTGATGGCGTTCCATCGAGCACCGATCGCGGGTCCGTCGTTCTCCCCGACTCCGGGCACCGAGTCACGAGACAGGTTCTCCACCGCATGACGGAACCGCTCCAGCAGCTGATGACCGAGGTGTGGGAATTCACCGAGCTCGACGACGCAGGCAATGCGCTGCGCCGCGAGGAGGAGACGCTGCGGATGCGCTGGACCTACCGCTTCGAGATGCGCTACCTGCTCGAGGTCTCCGGCTTCGAAGTCGCCGCCGAGTACTCCGATTTCCACGGCAGCCCGCCCCAGTACGCTGCCGAGCAGGTCTGGGTCGCGCGTCGTCCCCCGGTCAATGAGTGACCGCGCACTCGAACAGCGGATCGTCGAGCCCACACGTCGCGGGCACTGAACGTGGCGCACCGACGAGCGCCGCGGCAGCAGGCAGCGGCGCGTTACTCGGAAAGGTGGCCGAAGCGCCCGAGCCTTGCTACGAGGACGCTCCCTCGGGGAGAGGGGGGTCATACAGGGCCAGCTCATCGTCTGACGGCGGCTGGAAGATGCCTCGATACCGCTCCATGTGACTCTGGGTGATGGCGATGCCTCCGGCGGCATGACGAGCCACGACCCGCCCCACCAACTCGTCATAGGGTGCATCGAGGAAACGGAGTTCGACCGCTACGCCGAGGGCTCGTGCGGCCTCGCGCTTCTCATCGCGCTCCGAGCGAGCCCAGAATCCCCATTCGAGCACAACCGAGGTTCCCAGCACGAGGAGCCGCTGCGTGAGTTCCCAGAATTCCGCTTCGAGCTTAGCTTGGAAGCCCTCGTCGAACGGATCAACGTCCAACGCCGACTCCCACTCATCCGGGTTGAGCCGCACCGCGCCGTAGGCGTGGGCAAGCCCGCGCGCGAGCATCGTCTTGCCTGATGCAGGCAAGCCGCACAGTAGCACCAGCCTCGGTTGCGGCCTATTGCCCGCTGTCATCTTGGCGCCGCAGCCGCAGCGATGGCGTGCAGAAGCCAGTCGAGAGGGTGGAGTTTCACAACTACACCGTCCCC
>JBGQKH010000037.1:0-17697 GCA_041499395.1 Candidatus Limnocylindria bacterium | reverse complement strand
CTACGGCTCGCGCGGGCGCAGCGGGGCGAGGAGCGCGGCGATCTCCTCGAGGAAGACGGCATCGGTGCTGTCGTAGGCGGCGAGGTCCGACCCATCGATGTCGATCTCGCCGACCACCGCCCCGTCGGCGAAGATCGGGACGACGATCTCGCTGCGGGTGGTCGTGAAGCAGGCGAGATAGCGGTCATCGTCGTTCACGTCGTCGACGATCTCGGTCTGGCCTGATGCCGCCGCTGCGCCGCAGATCCCCACCCCGATCGGAATGCGGACGTGCTCGGTCGCCTCGGGGCCGGTCCATGGCCCCAGCACCAGCTCGGCCCCGCTGGAGTCGACCCAGTAGATGCCGACCCAGTCGTAGTGCGCGAATCGATCGTGGAGCAGGTCCACGGCGCGCTGGGCGGCCCCCTCAGGCCCTGGTGCCTCGGCGATCGCCGAGCGGATCTGGTTGAGCGCGTCACCGTGCTCGACCGGTCGCTCCTCGGCGACGGCGTGGCTCACTGCGATGGCGCCCAGCGATCGGCCCAGCGGTCGATGCGGGCGATGGCCCGGCGCAGGTCGGCGCCCTTGTCGGTGAGGGAGTACTCGACCCAGGGCGGCACCTCGGAGACCATGGTGCGGTCGATCAGCCCCTCGTCCTCGAGCAGCTTGAGGCGCTGGGAGAGGGTTGCGGAGTTGGCACCGCCGAGCGCGTCCTGGAGCTCGCAGAAGCGCTGCGTCTTCTCGCCCAGCGACCGCACGATGCGCATCACCCACTTCTGACCCAGGACGTTGAGTGCGGTGGTGGCGGCGCACTCCGCACGCTGTGCGGCGGCGCGGCGCTCGGCCCGCGAGCGGTGGGGGAGGCGTGGCGCTGACGGTTGCGGGGCGGGCTCCATCATCAGGCGGCGGACGATAGCACCGGCCTCCGGCACGCGCAATCGAGGTCGGGGCGTCCCCGCTAGTCAGCTATTGACCGGTACGACCGGCGAACCGTGCATGTCCGGTGGTTCGAGGCGCCCGCTGCCTCGCATGACCGCGATTGACAGCCCGACGCCCAGCCGCAGCCGGTTTCTCGGTCGCAGCAGCCGCTGGGCGACTATCGTGGGGGCGGACCAGGCACGAGGCTCGCGCCCGGGCTCGACGGTCCCGGTACTGGGTGCATACCGATGGGTGAAACCGGTGATCCCGGCCACGACCCGAACGCGTGCCTCCGATGTGGGGCCACGATCCAGTCGATGGGGGTCGAGGAGTTCCGCGTCGGCGGGACGACCGGCGGCTGGAAGCTGCTCTTCGGGGAGTGGGCCGAGCTCGGCGAGAACATGCTGAAGCTGGAGCTCTTCGCATGCGGATCCTGCGGCAAGGTCGAGATGCGGGTTCCGGGTCGCCCCGCCTAGCTCCCCGGGCTCTCGCTCGTGGCCGCCGCCTGGGTCGGGAGGTGGTCGTAGCCCTTCCAGCGGTAGATGAGGGTCGAGGCGGTCCAGCTCACGACGAAGATGCCGATGATCGCCACGCCGATAAGCCCGAAGTCGAGGTTGGCGACCAGGTCCCACAGCCCGCCGCGGAGCTTGAATCGGTCCGCGATGATCGAGAGCACCTCGACGCCGCCGATGGCGAAGGCGATCAGCACTGAGACCAGGGTGATGTTCAGGTTGTAGTAGAGCTTGCGGATCGGCTTGATGTAGGCCCAGCCGTAGGCGCCCAGCATCAGGACCCCATCGGTCGCATCCACCAGGGACATGCCGGCGGCGAACAGGGCCGGCAGCACCATGATGTAGATGATCGGCACGTGGTTGGCGCCCGAGGCCGCCGCCAGGCCGAGCAGTGCGACCTCCGAGGCGGTGTCGAAGCCCAGGCCGAAGAGCAGGCCGAGCGGGTACATGTGCCAGCTCTTGCGGATGACGCGCAGCATCGGCCGGAAGAGGCGCGCCAGCAGGCCGCGCTGGCTCATGAACTCCTCGAGCGTTTCCTCGCTGTAGGCGCCGCCGCGCGCCACGCTGCGGAACATTCGATAGATGTCGATCAGGACGATCAGGTTGATGATCCCGATCAGCAGCAGGAAGATCGCGGAGACGCTGGTGCCGATCAGCGAGCCGATCTCGCGGAAGGTCGGGATGTCGCTGATCACCCCGGCGGAGAGCGCAATCAGCAGCGAGAGGGCCACCACGATGGTCGAGTGGCCAAGCGAGAAGAAGAGGCCCACCCCCACCGGCCGCTGGCCGTCCTGCATCAGCTTGCGGGTGGTGTTGTCGATCGCCGCGATGTGATCGGCGTCGACCGCGTGGCGCAGGCCGAAGGTGTACGCCAGGAAGGCGGTCGGGAGGAGGATCGGGTAGGAGGCCGATACCGCAAGGGCCAGCGCCCAGGCCACCAGGTTGAAAACGACCAGGAACGCGTAGAGGCGGATGATCCGCGTGCGGACCGGGCTGGCGATGCGGAGCAGGCTGAGCGCGTTCGCGACCATCGGGACGGCAGACTCTCGGATGCGCTGCGAATTGGCGTCAGTCTAGTTGCGCGGCATGCTAGTTGCAATGTGTTGCATTAGGCATCGGTACACTTCGGCGATGAACCCCGACCCGCTGCCGATCGTCAGTAGGTCGATGAACCGCGCCGCCGACCGGCCGTGCCACCTCTGAGGACCGTGCTCGCGGCGGTCAGCTCGTCCACCAGTGACACGCTGGTGGAGTTGGCCGCGCGAGGAGACAGGCTCGCCTTCGAGCAGCTCGTCGAGGGTCGAGTCGACCGCGTCTTTCGCACCGCGTGCGCGATCCTTGGCAACGAGGCAGACGCCCTCGACGCGACCCAGGAGGCATTCATCGCCGCGTGGGTCCAGCTCCCGCGCCTGCGCGACAGCGCCAGGTTCGATGCGTGGCTCAACCGGGTTGTCCTCAACGGTTGCCGGGACTCGCTCCGACGCCGCAGTCGGTCGCGCGAAGTCGACCTCGGAGCCTTCGAGCGGGGCACCCCCGATTCGCAGAGCGAGGTGGCGGATCGTGCCGCCTTCAACGCCGCCTTTGAGCGGCTGGGGGCTGCGGACCGCTCGATCCTTGTGCTCCACCACCTTCACCAGCTGCCGCTCGCGGAGATCGCTGCCCGGTCGGGCGTGCCGGTCGGCACGGCGAAGTCTCGTTTGCACACCGCTCGGCGCGCGCTGGAGCGGGCCCTGGAGGCCGAGGCATGAGCTCCAAAGTTCGACTGACCGATGAGGTGATTACCCGGCGCCTGACCGAGCGGACGATGGATCTGAATCCGGGCGTCGTGGCAGGCATCATGCGGGCGATCGAGGGTCGGCCTCAGCGTCGATCCCGGCTCTTCGAGGCGTGGTCACCCGCGTGGCAGCTGCTCATGCTGGTCCTCCTGCTCGCCGCCTTGGCAGCGATTGCCATCGCGACGGCACCGCCGCCAATGCCGCCCGGATTGCAGGTCCGCGCCGGAACCCCGATGGGAGGACTGGGGCTGTCGCCCGATGGCCGATGGGCCCTGCCTATGGCGCCAGGCGGGCGGCACGCTGTGATCGGCACCGATCCTTACCCGCCGCGGGCAGCGGACGGATCGTACAAGGCGGTGCTCACCTTGCAGGGCATCGGCGGCGGAGCCGCCTGGTCGCCTGACAGCCGTCATCTGGCCTGGTACGGCACCTCCACGCCCAGCGTGGTGAGGATCTACGACCTCGACCAACCCCACGCCGAGCCGCGGACCATCGACGTCGGAGCGGAGGTCTCCGGGACTGCGATGTTCACCGGAATGCTGTGGTCGCCGGATGGATCGCACATCCTGTTCGAAACGACCAATTGCGAATATCCCTGCGTGGCGCCAGGGTCGGCCACGCAGCTCTACCTGCTCAGCGTTTCGACGCAGTCGGTGGACGTGATCTCACGCACCTTGCCCCCCGGGTGGGCGAACGGCTGGGCCCCCGACGGCAAGACGCTCGGCTTCGCCGGGGGACTGATCGTCGACCTGCATGGGCGCACTATTCGCGATCTGCTGCCGGAGGTGTCGTTACCCGCGAGCTTGAGCAGCTGCGGTTCCCCCGGGCCTGCCTGGTCGCCTGATGGCGGCCGGATTGCAATCATCGATCCCCTGTCGCCGAATAGCCGTCGGCTACTCGTCTTCGAAGGCGCCGGATCCCCGCCGGCGATGCTCACCGCCGACGCCTGTGGCATCGTCGGCTGGTCCCCTGACGGAGACCGCCTTGTCTTCGTGACCGGGAATTCGTTCGCCACCAAGTGGGTCCAGCACGGTAATGGCGGCGGGCTGCAACCGAGCGGCAACGGCAGCGACGCGTGGATCATCTCCGTTGACGGGGGCGAACCACAGTTGGTCAAGCACCTGGGTTGGGGCGAGGTGCCGATCCTGACCTGGTCCGAGACCGGCCATTGATGGGTCGCAGCGACGGGCGCATCCGTAGGATTTGACGCGCCTCTGCGACAGCCGCACACTCAGCCTCCATCCATTCCGCCCCGCGCCACCGAGCATGCCGCAGACCACCATCTACGTCGCGCCCCGGCTCGCCGGGACGCTCGGGACCATCCCACCGGCGGTTGCCACCGTCGAGCTGGCGCGCCTCTTTGGTCGCAGCGCCGCACTGGCGGGCGTCTCGCTCACCATCGAGATCGGCCGAACCGTGGCGCTCCTCGGCCCGAACGGCGCCGGAAAGACGACCCTGCTGCGCCTCTGCGCCACCGACATTCGCCCCTCGTACGGGACGCTGGCGATCGACGGGATCGATGCGCAGGAGCACCCTGAGATGATCCGGGGACGCGCCGTCTACCTGTCCCATGCGACCGGCCACTATGACGACCTGACGGCGCTGGAGAACCTGCGCTTCGCCGCGACGATGTTCGGCTGGGGCGAGCGCGAGGGCGACCCGGTGATCCGCGAGGCGCTCGAGACGGTGGGCCTGGCGCAGGTAGCCGTCGCGCGCGTCCGCACCTTCTCCGCCGGCATGCGCAAGCGGCTCGCCATGGCGCGCGTGCTCGTGGCTCGACCCTCGCTCCTGCTGTTGGATGAGCCCCACGCAGCGCTCGACGCGGAGGGAATGGAGCTGGTCGACCGTCTCATCGGGCTGTGGCACGAGGCGGGCGTGACCGTGATGGTCGCCTCGCACCAGGCCGACCGGATCACCTCGATGGCGGACGGCACGGTGCGCCTGGAGGGCGGCCTCGTCGCCGAGGTGAGCGGCGCGGGGGTCAGCCCCGGCCCGGTCGGCGCCACGGCGCGGCCCCGGGTTGCGGTCGCCGGGATGGACCGATGAGCGAGCTCCGTCGCGGCCTCGCCGTCGCGCTGGCAATCGCCCGCAAGGACGCCACCTCCGAGCTGCGCGGCCGCCAGGCGGCCGGCTCCACGCTCTTCTTCGCGGCGATCGTGCTGCTCCTCTTCGGCTTCGCGCTGGGGCCCGATGCGCAGCGCCTCGCGCAGGCGGTGCCGGGGCTCCTCTGGCTCGCGATCGTCTTCGGCGGGCTGCTCACCATGGCGCGCCTCCACCAGCTCGAGGCGGAGGACGGGGCGCTCGAGCAGCTGGCCCTCTACCCGGTCGACCGCCGCGCGATCTATGCCGGCAAGGCGCTCGCCGGAGCGGCCGCCATGCTCGTCCTGGGCGGGCTGCTCGTCCCGGTGGTGGCGGTCCTCTACGCCGTGCCGGTCGGCGCCGGATGGCTGCCGCTCCTGGCGGCCGTTGTGCTCGGCGCCATCGGCTTCGCGGCGGTGGGAACGGCCTACGCCGGCTTGACGGTGCGCATGCGCGCTCGGGAGGTGATGCTGCCGCTCCTCATGCTGCCGATCGTGGCGCCGCTGCTGCTTGCGGCGGTCAAGGTCACCGTCACGGCGCTCGGCGGCGACCCGTTCGGGGAGCAGTGGGCCTGGCTCCAGCTCCTTGCCGGATTCGACGTCATCATGCTCGTCGTCGGAGCCGGCACCTACGGCTTCCTGCTGGAGGAGTGATGAAGACCCGCGTCGTCGGCTCCGTGGCGCTGCTCGCCGTGATCGCGGCCGCAATCTTCGGACTCTTCGTGGTGCCGGCCGACCTCAATCAGGGCGACGCGCAACGCGTCATGTACGTCCACGTCGGATCGGCCTGGCTTGGCGAGCTCTCGTTCGGCCTCGCCGCGCTCGCGGGGCTGGGCTACCTCTGGCGCCGCGACCTGCGCTTCGACGCCCTCGCGCACTCCGCGGTGGAGGTGGGGGTCCTCTTCACAGCGTTCGCGATCTGGGGCGGGATGATGTGGGGCAAGCCGGTGTGGGGCGTCTTCTGGCAGTGGGAGGACCCGCGCCTCGCCACCACCGCACTGCTTTTGGCGCTGGGGGTGGGCTACCTGCTCCTGCGCCGATTGAGCGACGACCCCGCCCGGCGCGCCTCGCGGGCCGCGGTGGTCGGCCTGATCGCCGGGCTCGACATCCCGATCATCCACTTCAGCGTGGTCTGGTGGCGCGGCCTGCACCAGGGGTTCACGATCGGGGATCCCGGGAAGGTGCTCCACCCGTCGGCTCCACTGCAGTTCGTGGCGGCGCTGCTCGGCATGCTCGCCGCCTTCACCCTGACCTGGACCTGGCTGATGATCCGCCGCTATCAGCTCGCGCGGCTGGAGTCGCAGATCGAAGACGACGTGCGGATGAGCCGCATCAACGCGGCACGCGGCGCCGCGACGACCAGCACGGGCCCGTCCACGGAGCCGGAGCCGGCCCGATGACCGACGTCGGCTACGTCATCGCCGGCTACGGGGTGATCCTCGGCGGGATCGTGGTCTACGTCGCGCTGCTCCTGCGCCGGCTGCGGGTGGCCCGGGAAGCGCTCCGCCGCGACGCCGACGCCACGCCCCCCGACGCCACGCCCCCCGACGCTCGCCGATGACCCTGGCCCGTCCGGTCATGCCGCCCCTGCCGCCGCGTGGGCGGCGATGGGGGGTGCTGCTCGGCGTGGCGATCGTGGTGGCGGTGATCGGGTACCTCGCGCTGAGCAGCGTCGGGAACGCGCTCGTCTACTACGTCACCCCGACCGAGCTGCTCGCCCGCGGCCCGGCGGCGGTGGGTGACACCGTCCGGCTCGGTGGCCTGGTCGAGGTGGGGAGCATCGCCGGCGCGGCGCCGAACCTGCGCTTCATCCTGACCGACGGCAAGCACGAGATCATCGTCCACGCCAGCTCCGCCCCGACTCGCTCGTTCCGGGAGGGGATCGGCGCCGTGGTCGAGGGCGAGCTGGGCGCAAACGGGGTCTTCGAGGCATCGCAGGTGATCGTGAAGCACGACGAGAACTACGTCGCTCCCACAAACGGCGCGCTGCCGACCAACGCCTTCAAGCCGGGAACGTGATCCCGACCCTCGGCCACCTCGCCATGGTGATCGGCCTGGCGGCGACCCTCTATGCCGCCGGCGCCTTCATCGTCGGGGCGAGGTCTGGCGATGGCGCCGTCCTGGTCAGCGCGCGGCGGGCCATGTACGGTGCCTTCGCGCTGGTGGCCCTCGCCTGCCTGGCCATGATCATCTCGCTGCTCACCCACGACTTCAGCGTCCTCTACGTGGCGCGCAACAACGCGACCACCACGCCGCCCTTCTACTCGGTCATCTCGCTGTGGGCCGCGCTCGAGGGCTCGATCCTGTTCTGGACCCTGCTGGCGACCGGCTGGGCGAGCCTCGTCCTGTATCGGTACCGCAATCGGCTGCCCGCCCTGATGCCCTGGGTCGGCGCCACCCTGGCGCTGGGTGCCGCCTTCTTCTTCGCCGTCATGGCTTGGCCGGGTGACCCGTTCGTGCGCGTGACGCCGGTAGGCCTCGAGGGCAACGGCCCGAACGCCCTGCTCCAGAACCACCCCTTCATGGGACTCCACCCGCCGCTTCTCTACCTCGGCTACACCGGCATGGCGATCCCGTTCGCGTTCGGCATCGCGGCGCTCATCACGCGCAGGACCGACGAGGAGTGGCTGGCAGTGGTCCGACGCTGGACGCTGGTGCCGTGGATCCTCCTGACGATGGGCATCGTGGCCGGCGCCTGGTGGAGCTACGCCGTCCTCGGCTGGGGCGGCTACTGGGCCTGGGACCCTGTCGAGAACGCGGCGCTCCTGCCGTGGCTGACCGCGACCGCGTTCATCCACTCCTCAATGGTCGCGGAGCGGCGCGGCACCCTGCGCATCTGGACCCACGCCCTGGTGATCGCGACCTTCACCCTGACCCTGGTCGGCACATTCCTGACCCGCTCGGGGGTGGTGGTGAGCGTGCATGCCTTCACCACGTCGGGGATCGGCTTCTGGTTCGCGGCAGCCATCCTCGTCACGCTGGGGGTGGCGCTCGGCCTGCTGATCTGGCGCCTCCCGGAGCTGGGTGACCGGCGTCCTCCGGGCGCGGTGGTGAGCCGCGAGTCGGCCTTCCTCTTCAACAACGTGCTCTTCCTGGGGATCACCTTCGCGGTCCTCTTCGGGACCCTCTACCCGGTGATCGTGGAGGTCGCCAGCGGGTCGCGGGCGACGGTCGGCGCTCCGTGGTTCAACCTCGTGAACGCGCCGATCTTCGTGGCGCTCCTCTTCCTGACCGGCGTCGGTCCGGCGCTTCCCTGGGGTGGCGCCTCGTGGACGACGGTGCGCGAGCGATTCGCGGTCCCCATCTTGGCTGCGGTGGCGGTGGTGGTCGTCGCCTGGGCGCTCGCCGTGCATGGCCTCGCGCCGCTGGCGATCCTGGGGCTGGCCACGTTCGTGCTGGTGGTGATGGGTGACGAGGTACTGCGTGGTGCCCGCTCCCGAGCCCGCGGTCGGGACGAGTCGCTGCCGGTGGCGGTGGTCCGGCTGGCAACGCGCAATCGACGCCGATACGGGGGCTACCTGGCCCACGCGGGGATCTGCGTCATGTCGGTGGCGATCGCCGTCTCGGCGACGCTTGGCACCGACAGGGTCGCCACCCTGCACGAGGGCGGGACGCTGACCCTGGGCGCCTACACGCTCACCTACGACCGGCTCGTGGTCGAGCCGCTCGCCTCCGACGTCCGCGTGACCGAGACGCGCGCCGAGCTGACCCTCGCCGGGCCCCAGTCGGGGCCGATCGCGACGGCCCTGCGCGACTACCCCAACTCGGCGACAGCCATCGCCACGCCGGCCGTCCGCTCGGCGCTGGGCGAGGACCTCTACGTCACCCTCCTCTCGTACGACACGAAGGCGAAGACGGTGGCCCTCCACGTCTTCATCAACCCGCTCGTGTCGTGGATCTGGGTCGGCGGCGCGATCGTGGCGCTCGGCGCGCTCTTCGCGATCTGGCCGGATCGGCGCCGGCTGGCGGTCGAGGCGGCATTGGCGGCGGGGGCCTGACCGATGACGTCACCGCTCTCGTTCCGGTCCCTGCGCTGGCTGGCGCTGCCGATCGTCCTCGTGCCGCTCGGCTGGCTGCTCTTCACCGGGCTGGGGCGTGATCCGCGCCTCATCCCCTCGCCGCTCATCGGGAAGCCCTTGCCCGCCTTCAGCGGAACGACGCTCGACGGGGCGACCTTCTCCTCGGCCTCGCTGCGCGGCAGGCCGGCGGTCATCAACTTCTGGGCCAGCTGGTGCCCGCCGTGTGTCGACGAGCACCCGGTCCTGCTGGCGACCGGCGCCGCGCATCCGGACGACCTGGCGATGGTGGGGATCCTCTACCAGGACACCGCCGACGGGGCGCGGAACTTCCTGGTCCGATACGGGCAGGGACGCTGGCCGACCGTGCTCGACACCTCCGGCCGGATCGCGATCGACCTGGGCGTCACCGGTCCGCCGGAGACCTTCTTCGTCGACGCGAACGGGATCGTGCGTGCCCGCCACGTGGGGCCGCTGACGACCGACGAGATGCGAGCGCAGCTCGCCGCGCTGGGGCTCGCACCGTGAGACGCCTCGCCCTGCCGATCGCGATGGCGGCACTGCTGGCATTGGCGGCGCTCGTCCTCGTGGACGCGCTCGGCCCGGCCGCGTCGCTAACGCAGGATGAGCAGGCCGCGCAGATCGCCGGTGAGCTGCGCTGCCCAGACTGCCAGTCGCTCTCGGTGGCCGAGTCGCAGACCGCGGCCGCGGCGGCGATCCGGCGAGAGATCACCTCCCTGCTCGAGTCCGGACAATCGCCCGAGCAGGTGCGCCAGCACTTCGTCGACCGATACGGGGAGTGGATCCTGGTCGAGCCACGCAGCGCACTCGTCTGGCTGCTGCCCGCCGCAGCAGTGCTGCTCGGGACCGGACTGCTCGCCTGGTGGCTGGCGCGCGGCCGATCCGTTCTCACGCCAACGATCGAGCCCGCCAGCGACCGAATTCGCGACCGGATCCGGGAGGAGGTAGAGAAGCTCGATGCCTGACGCGCCGCAGTGGGTCCTCTTCGCGCTGATCGCCGTGGCGACGGCGGCGGCCGTTGGCTGGCCGCTGCTGCGCGGCGCTTCGGCCGTCGAGGGGGACGCCGCCACGGCCGAGGCCGAGGCGCGCGCGTTGCGCCACCGGGTTGCGCTGGAGGGGCTGCTCGACGTAGAGGCGGACCGCCGCGCCGGCTCGCTCGACGACGCGGCGTACCAGCGCGAGCGCACGGAGGCGGAGGAGCGCGCGGCGGAAACGCTGACCGCGCCCGTGGCTCGGGTCGCCGCTCCCGCGCCAACGACGAGCGGCCGCCGCGCCGCTGCGTGGCTGGGTGCCGGCCTGGCAGCCGCGCTGCTCGTCGGCTTCGCCCTGCCCGGCCCGAACGGCCTGGGCGAGCGGACCGTGGTGGACCAGGTGCTCGCCGACGCGCAGGC
The DNA here is from genome assembly GCA_041499395.1 of Candidatus Limnocylindria bacterium. Lineage (GTDB taxonomy): Bacteria > Chloroflexota > Limnocylindria > QHBO01 > QHBO01 > CF-167. The sequence continues at coordinate 7,007 of JBGQKH010000037.1, read as the reverse complement.
CGCCGAGTCGCACCGCCTGGCCGACATCCAGCGCCTGCTGACCGCCCTCGCCGCCCATCCCCGCGACCCGCTGGTCCTGTCCGACCTGGCCGATGCCTACCTGGGCGGCAGCTCGAGCGAGGACCTGCGGCGGGCCGCGGTGGCGCTCCAGGTGCTGCTCGCGGTCGATCCGCAGAACCGATCGGCTTATCGGCGCCTCGTCAGCGCCTACATCTCGGCTGCCGACTGGAAGGACGCGGGGGCCGCGACCGATTCCTACGCGTCGATCGCCAGCGAGTCGGAGCCGGACATCCCCTTCTTCCGGGGCGTGATCGCCTTCCGGCAGGGCCAGGACGCCGCCGCGGTCAGCAACTTCGATCGCTTCCTGCAGCTCGCGCCGAGCGACCCGCGAGTGTCGATGGTGAGCAGCCTGCGGGCCGAGGCGGCCGGGGAGCTGCCGGGAGCGAGCGCCTCGCCGGGGAGCTAGGACTGGTCGAGGACCCGGTCGAGGGTGCGCTGCAGGGACGCCAGCTCGGCAGCCGGGATCCGGTTCAGGAAGTGCTCCCCGACCCCACGCAGATGGGTCGGCGCGGCGCGCCGCAGGCGCTGGCGGCCGGCGTCGGTGAGCGTCGCCCACGAGCCGCGACGGTCCGTGTCGCACGACGCCCGCAGCACCAGCTCGTCGCCCTGGAGCCGGTCGACGAGGCGCGTTACGCCGCTCCGCGACAGGCCGAGCCGATCCGCGAGGTCGCTCATCCGCAGCCGTCGATCGTCGGCGCGGGCGAGCAGCAGCAGCACCTCGTACTCGCCGAGGCCAAGCGACTGCTCCGCCTGGAGCTCGCGCTCGAGCTGCCTGCGCACCTGGGCATGCGCAACCAGGAAGGTGCGCCACGTCTCGAGGCGCGGGTCACGCGGGGAGGGGATCGGGTCGGTGCTGCTCATGGTTGACGCGACAACCATATCAGGTCGTCCCGGGTTCAGGCGGCTCGGGGCAGCTCGACCCAGAAGGTCGAGCCGACCCCCTCGACGCTCCGGGCGCCCGCCGACCCGCCATGCGCCTCCGCGATGTGCCGCACGATAGCGAGGCCGAGGCCGGCGCTGCCGGTGACCAGCCCGTCGTCAACGTCGCCGCGGGTGCGGGAGCGATCGACCTTGTAGAAGCGCTCGAAGATCCGCGCCTGGTGATCGGCCGGCACGCCGATCCCGTCGTCGGCGACCTCGAACCGGATGCGGTTGCCGGCGAGCTGCCAGTCGATCCGCACCTCGCCGCCGGGGTGGCTGTACTTGACCGCGTTGTGCGCCAGGTTCAGCAGGGCCTGGCCGAGCCGCGCCGGATCCGCAGCGGCCCGAGCCTCCGGGTCGGAGCCACCGGCCAGCACCGAGACGCGGATGCGGCGCCGTTCCGCCACCGGGCCGATCCGCTCCGCCACGGATCGCACCACCTCCGCCGGATCGACCGACTCGATCGCAAGGCGCACCTCGCCCGACTCGATCATCGTCAGGTCGAGCAGCTCGTCGACGAGCTGGGCGAGGTGGTCTGCCTCGACGGCGATCTTGTCGACGAAGTCGCGGAAGGTGTCGGGGTCGTCCGGGGCGGCCACCGAGAGGGTCTCGGCCAGTAGCTTGATCGAGGTGAGCGGGGTCCGCAGCTCGTGGCTGATGTTGGCCACGAAGTCGCGCCGCACGCGCTCGATGCGCCGCAGCGCGGTGATGTCGTGGAGCGCCAGCACCAGGGCCGCGTTGCCCACCGGCACCGCATCGACCTGGAACGTGCGCGGCCCCCGCTGGCCGAGCTGCGCCTCGCCGCTCGCCGCCTCTCGCGTCGTCGCCGCGCGCCGTGCCACCCCGTCGAGCGCGGCCGAGCCGAAGGCGGCGATGAGGCTCAGGCCGGGCAGGTCGACGGGCTGTCGTTCCGCAAGGGCGGCAACCTGGGGGCCGGCGCGCATGATCCGCAGCCGTTGGTCGACGAGGAGCAGGAGCGGGTCGCCGGCGGCACGGCCCAGCAGCGTCTCGAAGGCCGACTCCTCGAGGCTCGGCTCGGTCATCGCTCAGCCGGCCGGTGGCGAGAAGGCATAGCCGACGCCGCGCACGGTCCGGAACCAGTTCCGCCCGTCACCGCGCCGCAGCTTTCCGCGCAGCCAGCTGACATGGACGTCGACCGTGCGCCCGTCGCCGGCGTAGTCGTAGCCCCAGATCCGCGACAGCAGTGCGTCGCGCGTGAAGATGCGGCCCGGGTTCGTCGCCAGGTAGGCCAGCAGGTCGAATTCCTTGGTGGTCAGGTGCACCGCCTGCCCGGAGATGGTCACCTGGCGACGTCCGAGGTCGAGCCCTAGCGGGCCGATCGTCAGGTGCTCCGGCGCTGGCTCTTCCGGGCCGCCCTCTCGCCGCTGGCGGCGCAGGACCGCCTCGATGCGGGCGAGCAGCTCGGGGCGGCTGAACGGCTTGGTGACGTAGTCATCGGCCCCGATCTTGAGCCCGACCACCATGTCGACCTCCCCTGCCTTGGCGCTGAGGATGATCACCGGGGTCGAGGCGCCGTCCCGGCGCAGCGCGCGGAGGACCTCGAGGCCGCTCATCGAGGGGAGCATCAGGTCGAGCAGGATCAGGTCGTAGCGGCCGCTCTGGGCAGCGGCAAGGCCCGCCTCCCCGTCGCTCGCCCCGGCCACTTCGTACCCCTCCTGGCCGAGGCTGAAGGTGAGGACCTGGCGCAGGGTCAGGTCGTCCTCGACGACGAGGATCCGTCGCTTCACGCCGGCTATGGGTTGAGGTCCTCGATCTGCCCGGTCACCAGGAAGACCACGTCCTCGCCGATGTTGGTGACCCGGTCGCCGAGGCGCTCGAGGTGATGGGCGGCGAAGAGCATGTGCGTCGCCTGCCGCACCTTGTCGGGCGCCACGCTCATGAGGGCCATGCTGTCCTCGTAGACGCTGTTGTAGAGGTGGTCGATCTCGTCGTCGCGGGCGCAGACGGCGCGGGCCGCCTCCTCGCTCACGTCAACCAGCGCGCGCATCGCCGCCCGCAGCTGCTCGCGGCAGAGCTGCTCCATGAGCGGGATCTGGCGCAGGATCGGGATCTCAGGCTCGGCCGCCAGCTGCTGCGCCAGCTTGGCGATGCTCACCGCATAGTCACCCATCCGCTCGAGCTCCGCCGCCGCGTGGTAGAGGGCGAGCAGCTCGCGAACGTCGCGCGCCACCGGGCCCTGCGTCGCGATCACGGTCGTGATCTCCATGTTGATCGAGCGCTGGAGCTCGTTGACCTGCGCATCGTCCCAGCGGACCGAATCGGCCAGGTCGACGTCCCGCTCGCGCAGCGCCCGTCCGGCCCGCTCGAGCTGGTTCTCCACCATCGCGCCGAGGCGCAGCGTGTCGTCCTTGGCGGTCTGCAGCGCCTCCTCGAAGCCGCGGCGGACGGATGGGCCACGACTGTCGGCGGGGGTCGGACCGGTCATCGCTCGTCTCCTGTCCTCATCCGAAGCGCCCCGTGATGTAGTCCTCGGTCGTCTTGTTCAGCGGGTTGGTGAAGATCCGCGAGGTCGGTCCGATCTCAACGACGTAGCCCGCGCGCTGCTCGTCGACGCTCATGAAGACGGTGTCGTCGGAGACCCGTGCCGCCTGCTGCATGTTGTGGGTCACGATCAGGATCGCGTAGGACTGGGCCAGGTCGCGCGCGAGCTGCTCGATCTGCAGGGTGGCGATCGGGTCGAGCGCCGAGCATGGCTCGTCCATCAGGATCGCCTCGGGGTTGACGGCTAGCGCCCGCGCGATGCAGAGCCGCTGCTGCTGCCCGCCGGAGAGCGAGGCGCCCGACTTGGCGAGGCTGTCCTTGACCTCGTCCCAGAGGGCCGCCTGGCGCAGGCTCCGCTCCACCAGCTCGTCGCTCTGGGCTCGACCCTTCACGAGCCCGTTGAAGCGGGCCGCCGCGACGACGTTGTCGTAGATCGACATGGTCGGGAACGGGTTCGGCTGCTGGAAGACCATCCCGATCGTGCGTCGCACGGCCGCGGGGTCGATCTCGCGCCCGTAGATGTCGATCCCGTGGAAGAGGATCTGGCCCTCGATCCGCGCCGACGGGACCACCTCCAGCATCCGGTTCAGCGACCGGAGCACGGTCGACTTGCCGCTCCCGGATGGGCCGATGATCGCCGTCACAGCGCGCTGCCGCGCGGTGAAGGTGACGTCGCGCACGGCCTGCTTGGCCCCGTAGTACGCGTTGAGGTGCTGGACATCGATCGCGGCATCCATGCTGGGCACAGTCTGCCCCACCGCGTCCAGATCCGGAGTCGGGTCCACCCGCGGCCGCACCTGGATCGCGATCTGCTCCACGGCCATGGCCATCTCGGGCTCCTCCACGCTCATGACCTGCCTACTTCAGCCTGGTTCCGGTTCGGCTCGCCAACCAGCGTCCGAGCACGTTGAAGACGAGCACGATGGCGACCAGGGTCAGCGCGGCCGCCCAGGCACGCTCGCGGGCCGCCGGGAAGCCGATATTCAGCGCGTTCTGGAACATATAGAGCGGCAGCGCCGACATGGGGCGGTTGAGGTCGGTGACCACGAAGCTGCTGCCCAGCGCGGTGAAGAGGAGGGGCGCCGTCTCGCCAACTGCCCTCGACACGGCCAGCACGATGCCGGTCATGATCCCCGACGCGACGGTCGGGATGTAGACCGAGGTGATCGCGCGCCAGCGTGGCATGGCCAGCGCCATCGTCCCCTCGCGCATGCGCCTCGGGACGATCTTGAACATCTCCTCGCTGGTGCGGGCGATGATCGGCAGCATGATCAGCGACAGGGCGATGGCACCCGCCAGCCCGGAGAAGTGGTGCATCGTCAGCACCACCACGGAGTAGACGAAAAGGCCGATCACGATCGACGGGATCCCGGCCACCAGGTCGACGGCCGTCCGCACGATGATCGCGAGCCGCCCTTCTCGGTACTCGGCCGTGTAGAGCGCCACCGCCAGCCCCGTGGGGGTGGCGATCAGCAGGCCGAGCCCGGTCATCATCAGCGTGCCCACGATCGCGTTAGCCGCGCCGCCGCCGGTGGTGGTGATGCCGCCGCCGGGAGGGGAGACCAGGAAGGCGGGGCTCCAGGCCTTGAGGCCCTCGACCAGGAGGTAGAAGAGGACCAGGCCGAGCGGCAGGATCGAGATCGCCCCGGCCAGCAGGCAGAGGATCATCACCAGGCGCTCCCTGCCGCGCCTGCCTCGGCCGGTCGAGCGGAGGACCTGCTCAGCGAACATCCGCGCCTCCAGCCCTGGCTTCGAAGCGGCCCACGACCCTCCGGGCCGCCAGGTTGACGGCGAAGGAGATGACGAAGAGGACCACTCCGAGGGCGATCAGCGCCTCCGGGTGGAAGGGCTGGTTCGCCTCCGCGAACTCGGATGCGATGACCGAGGGGAGGCTGTAGCCCGGGGCGAAGATCGAGGCGTTGATCTGGGGCTGGTTGCCGATCACGAAGAGGACCGCGATCGTCTCGCCGATGGCGCGCGAGAGGCCCAGGATCACGCCGGCGAAGATGCCGCCACGGGCGAAGGGAAGGACCACGTGGCGGATCGTCTCCCAGTGCGTCGCGCCGAGCGCCAGCGCGCCCTCTCGCTGGAGCCGCGGGGTGGCGTTCATGGCGTCGCGGGCGACGGAGGTGACGATCGGCAGGATCATGATCGCGAGGATCACGCCCGCAGCGAGGTAGCTCGGCCCGGCCACGGGGCCGCTGAAGGTCGGGATCGCCCCCAGCGGTGACGCCGCGATCGCCTGCTGGATCGGCCGCAGGAAGGGGACCAGGACGAGGATCCCCCAGAACCCGTAGACGACCGATGGCACCGCGGCCAGCAGCTCGATGCCGTATGCGAGCGGCGAGGCCACTCGTGGCGGCAGGTACTCGTTGACGAGAAGCGCCGCTCCCATCGCGAGCGGCACCGCCAGGAGCAGTGCCAGGATCGAGGTCACCAGCGTCCCGTAGACGAAGGGCAGCGCGCCGTAGATCACGCTCGCCGGCTGCCAGACGGTGCCGGTCAGGAAGTCCCAGATGGACTCGTGCTCGAGCAGCTTGCCCGAGTTCAGAGCGGTGTCGATCAGCATCAGGACGATCGCCCCGAGGGCGATCCAGGAGAGGATGCGGACGCCCCATCCGAGCAGCGGATCTCCGAGCGAGATGCGGCGCTGGCGGATGATCGCCCCCGGGCTGTCGACCGGAGCGGGCGCGGTCTCTGCGGTCATGCTTCCTTCAGCAGTGTATGGGGAACGAGCGAGACGGCGTCAGGCGACGCCGCCTCGCTCGCGAGGGGGAGGATGGCTACTTGTAGAGGGTGTTGACGATCGGCACGCCGTTGTAGGTGATCGTGGCGATCTGGTTCAGGGCCGCCGTCTTCAGGGCATCCGGCAGGGTGGCATAGCCGAGGTTGTTGGCGTCGGTGCCGCCCTGGTCAATCGCCCAGAGCAGGAAGTGCACCACGGCGTCCGCCTGCTTCTCGTCGGGGTTGACCTTGTCCTGCTGCTGGTACATGAGGATCCATGTCGCCGCGGTGATCGGGTACCCATCAGCCACCGAGGTGTTCGATGCGTCGAAGGTGAGGCTCGGGGGGATGCTTGCCAGGTTGGCCGCCGCCGCCGTGCTCTCCAGCGACGGGGTGATCCAGTTGCCGGAGGAGTTCTTCACGTTGCCGAAGGGAACGTTGTTCTGCATCGCGTACGAGAGCTCGATGTAGCCGACCGCGCCCGGCGTGGTGGTGATGGTCGAGGTGACGCCGGCATTGCCCTTGCCGCCGAGGCCCACCGGCCAGCTGACCTCCTTGCCGCTGCAGGGGTTGACCTTGGCCTTCCAGTCGGTGCTCACCTTGCAGAGGTAGGTCGTGAATGCGTTGGTCGTGCCCGAGCCGTCGGAGCGGTGCGCGACCGTGATGGCCAGGTTCGGGAAGTTGATGCCGGCGTTGTCGGCGGCGATCGCCGGGTCGTTCCAGTTCTTGATCTGGCCGGTGAAGATCTTGCCGATCACCTCGGGGCTGAAGTTGATCGGCTTGGAGATGCCGCCGAGGTT
>JBGQKH010000036.1:0-17784 GCA_041499395.1 Candidatus Limnocylindria bacterium | reverse complement strand
GACGGGGGCTTCCTGGTCCGGAAGGACTGGTCGACCGCGATGCTCGACCGGGCCACCCAGCAGGCGCAGCTCCTGCCGCGCTGCCGCAACATCCCGGTCGGCGCGGACTTCGACGGCCTCGAGTACCCGTACATCGACGAGTCGAGCCGGGTGGACGGCTCGCGGTGGGGCGGCGTGCAGGTCTTCTGGAAGGCGGAAGCGGCCACCGTGACCAACAAGCAGCCCAAGATCGGCAAGGGCGAGCTGCGGCTCGAAGAGATCATGGGCTTGGCCTACGCGACCGAGCGCCTGATCCGCGACTCGAGCGCGCTCGAGGGGCTGCTCGGCGGCTCCTTCGAGTCGGAGTTCGCCTTCAAGATCGACGCCGCCATCCTGTACGGCACGGGCTCCGGCCAGATGCTCGGCATCCTCAACTCGCCGGCGCTGGTCACGCAGGCGGCGGAGACCACCCAGGTGGCCGCCACCGTCCTGATCGACAACGTGCTGAAGATGTACGCGCGCATGCCCGCGCGCCTGAAGCCTGGCTGCGTCTGGCTCATCCATCCTGACGTCATGACCCAGCTCCCGAAGATGGTCATCGGCCAGATGCCGGTCTGGATCCCGCCGGGGGGGCTGTCCAACAACCAGAACTCCCTCCTGCTCGGCAAGCCGGTCATCGAGACCGAGCAGTCGCAGGGCCTCGGCACCGTGGGCGACATCCTGCTCGTGAACCTCAACGAGTACGTCTACATCACCAAGCAGGGCGAGGGCCTGCGCTACGACACCTCGATGCACGTCCGGTTCCTGAACGACGAGCAGACCTTCCGCTGGGTCTTCCGGATCAACGGGCAGCCGACCTGGCGGACGACCCTCACCCCCTACAAGGGCGCCAACGTGGTCAGCCCGTTCATCGCCCTGGCGGCGCGGTAAGGCCGGAGGAGGAGAGAGGACGCCATGATCAAGAACTTCGCGGATGAGCTCGGCTTCAACGTCGGGGCCGTGCCGGTCGACCTGGCCTCGGGCGCGATCACCGGCAAGGGCTTCAACATGAAGAACTTCGATCACCTGGTCATCCTGGTGATCAAGGCGGCGGGGTCGGCCACGGAGGCCGCCACGCTGACGATCGAGCAGGGCACCGACCTGACCTTCACCACCGCCAAGGCGCTGAACTTCACGCGGGCCGACGTCCGGCGCGCGACCGACGTGACCACGGCGGGCTCCTTCACCAAGGTCACCCAGACCTCCGGCAACACGCTGGCGATGGACGGCACGACCGGGGCCACGCAGGTCATCGCGCTCGTCGAGTTCAACGACGAGGATCTGGACTCGGAGGGCGGCTACACCTACGTCCGCGGCAAGTTCGCCGACGTGGGCACGACCGCGCAGCTGGCGACCATCCTGTACATCGCCGACGGCGCTCGGTACACGCCGCCGCCCAGCCCGATCATCTGATCGTAGTCAACGGCGCGGCGGGCTCGGGGCACTCCGCCCGAGCCCGTCGTTCCACGTGAGGAGGCCGCGCCATGCGAGTCCGGATTCTCAGCGGCAACCAGGCGGGCGAGATCCAAGAGGTCGACGAGGTGCAGGGCGAGCACATGATCCAGTTCGGGTATGCGGAGCGGGCGCTCGCCCCGGCCGAGCTCGGGGCCGAACCGGACGCGCCCAGGCCCCACATCGAGTCGGAGCCGGGCGCGGCGGGGACCGTCGAGGCGCCCTGATCCGTGTCCCTCGACGCCAACGCGCTGGTCGATCTCCCGACCGCGAAGGGGTTTCTCAACGTCCCCGGCACGTCCGAGGATCCCCGGATCGAGCGGGCGATCAACGCGGCCTCGGATCTCTGCGAACGCTGGACCGGCCGGGTGCTGCGGCAGCGCACGCTCACCAATCTCCGGCTGCCCGGGCCGCCGAGCACCATCCTGCTCGTCAAGGGCACCCCGATCGACGTGACCCAGACCGTCAGCGTCACGGTCGACGGCACCGCGCAGACCGTCTGGCGGACCGAGGCGGACGGCGACCCGAGCCTGAAGGACGTCCTCGTGGGCGCCCTGGTCGCCGAGAGCGCCCTCTTCGCGCCGGACCATCTCTACCGGGCCAGCGGCTGGAACGTCTGTTCGTGGGGCAATCCCTACAACGTGCTCCTGACCTACACGGGGGGATTGAAACCGATCCCGGACGACCTCCAGCGGGCCTGCCTCTACATCGTCCAGAAGCTCTACCGCGATGAGCAGCGGCAGCTCGCCGAGGTCGCGCAGGTCAACACGCCGATGGGCGGGGTCACGATCCTCGACAACGCGATTCCGCGGCTGGCGCAGGCGCTCCTCGCGGCCTACCGGCTCCTCCTGGTGGCGGCATGATCACGATCGCTGTCAAGTTGTCGGGCCTCGAGCTGTTCCCCGGCCAGCCCGAGCTCCGCGCCGCGCTCCGTCAGGCCCTCACCCGATCCGCGGGGCTCATCAAGGAACGGGCGGAGGCGAACCTCTCCGGGCGTTTCGTCGCGGTGCGGACCGGCAAGCTGCGCCGCGGCATGCGCGTGAGCATCCGGGACCGCGGCCAGCAGTTCGTCGCCACCGTGAAGAACGTCGTCTTCTACGGCCAGATCCTCGAGGCCGGGGCGAAGGCGCATACGATTCCCGGCCCCCTCACTCGGCGTGAGCGGCGCCAAGGGATCCGGCAGAAGGTGCTGCGCTTCGAGATCGGCGGCAAGGTCATCTTCGCGCGGTCGGTCGCGATCCCGCCGCTGCGCCCGCGCCGCTGGTTCTCCTCCGCGGTCATGGAAGCGATCCCGGACCTCGAGCGCATCTTCGAGCAGGAGCTCGGCGCGGTGGTGACGAACCGCTCGATCATTCTGCCCGGGTTGGCGGCGTGATATGTCGGAACCGCTTCGTGAGCAGATCCTCGGCGCCATGGTCGCGCTCTTGGCGACCATGACTGGCGACCGCCCCGGCGCGGACGGCCAGCCGTGGGGCCAATACCCCAACGACCCGATCGTCACGCGGGGCTATCTCGACGAGGCGCAGGTCAACCAGTTCCCCGCCCTCTTCGTGACGCGCCGGGCGGGCTCCTCGGTCAAGGAACGGACGACGGTCGGCGCGCAGGTCGGCGTCGAGCATCGCTTCCTGATCGACATCTACGGCTACGCGCAGACGGCCCAGAACGTCCCGGCCGGGACCTGGCTCGAGCGGCTCTGGGACGACGTCTACACGACGCTCATGAAGGACTGGACCCTCGGCGGCATCTGCGAGCAGCTGACCTTCGACGGCGAGGACGACTACGACGAGGACGGCGTCAAGGCCGGTTTCCGCATGGGGCTCACCGCGATCCTCTACGAGTCGAAAGCGATCGGCGCATGAAGACGGCCCAAGCCCAGGCGGCCCCGCCCGTGCGCCAGCTCGCGATCGCCGCCGGCGAGGCCGCGGAGTACCGCGCGGCCGACGCCTACAACGCGGGTGACTACCGGGGGGCGATCGAGCACTTCCTCGAGGCGCGCCGCTTGGGCCGCTCGCGCGGCATGCTGCACTCGGGCCTCGGCACCTGCTACATGTTCACGGGCCGCGAGGTCGAGGCCATCGCGGAATACCGTCACGCCATCCGGCTCGGCCATCGCGAGCCCAAGCTCGTCGGCAACCTGATCTTCCTGCTGGACCACCAGCCGGAGACGACGCTCGAGACCGCGGTCGAGGCGCGCAAGGCCTGGTGGCGCGCCTTCGGGGCGCCGCTGCGCGCGACCTGGCGCGGGCATGCGAACGATCCGGACCCGGAGCGCCCGCTGCGGATCGGGTACGTCTCGGGGGACTTCCGCCGGCACTCGGCGGCGATCGCGTTCGCCCCGGTCGTTCTCCGGCACTCGGAGGGCTACCAGCCGGTCTGCTACTACAACCACACCGAGCCCGACAACGTGACCGAGAACTTCATCGACGGCTCGGAGTTCTACGACGTGGCGCCGCTCGATGATCCGACCTTGGCCGCGAAGATCCGCGACGACCGGATCGACATCCTCATCGACCTATCCGGGTTCTCCGCCAGGAACCGGCTCGAGCTCTTCTGTCGGCGGCCCGCGCCGGTGCAGGCGACGGGCTGGGGCTACGCGACGGGCACCGGGCTCCCGGTCTTCGACGGCTTCTTCGCCGACGAGTTCGTCGTCCCCAGGGACCTCGTCGCCCGCGGCTACGTCGAGCCCCTGCTCTATCTCCCCTGCGTGGTCCCCTTCGCGCCGATGCCGTATACCGACCCGGTCGGGCCCCTGCCGGCGCTCGCGAACGGCACCTTTACCTTCGGGAGCTTCAACCGCTGGGCCAAGGTCACGCCGACGGTGCTCGCGACCTGGGCCGAGATCCTGGCCCGCACGCCCGGCAGCCGGCTGCTCCTGAAGGAGAAGGCCTACGAGTGGCCCGAGATCCGGAACCAGGTACTCGCCGCCATGGCAGAGCGCGGCGTTGATCCGCTGCGGATCATCTTCCGGGGCTTCACGGACCACGTGCAGCATCTGGCGTCGTACCACGACGTCGACCTGGCCCTGGATCCGTTCCCGCACTCGGGCGGCATCACCGCGCTCGAGGGGCTCTGGGCGGGAGTCCCGCCGGTCACCCTGATCGGCGAGCGCGTGCCCGAGCGCCTGTCCGCCTCGATCTGCTCGGTGCTGAACCTCAAAGCCTTCATCACGGAGACCCGGGCGGAGTACGTCGAGGCGGCGGTGCTGCTGGCCACGAAGTTCACCGCCCAGCTCGGCCAGATCCGGTCGTCGCTGCAGCACCGCATGGCCGCCTCCCCGCTCTGCTCGGGCTACGCGCAGGCGGTCGAGACCCACTATCGCGAGCTCTGGCGGGCCTGGTGTCGACGGCAAGGCCGCCTAACCCCGGGAGGATGACATGGCGACGCTGACAGCCCCCAAGTCCATCAAGGCCCATTTGGTCATGCGCGCGGAGTCCACGTCGGGCGTGGACCCCATGGCGGGCACGTACACGGTGGGCGACATCATCCCGGTCGACTCCGACTCGCTCTCCTTCACGCAGGACCCGAACGAGATCGAGAACAAGATGACCGCAGGCCTGATGGGCCGCGCGCCGTCGATCCTCGGCAAGCTCACCGGGATGATCGAGGGCTCGATGTTCTTCCGCGGCGCGGGCGTCACCTACTCGGCCTCGGTCAAGCCCGAGATCGACATGATCCTGCAGGCCTCCGGGCACTCGGCGGTCTTCGACACCTCCGGCGGCGCAAAGTGGACCTACAAGCCGAGCGAGGTGGATGCGACCTACACGGCCTACATCGTCGTCCCGATGGGGTCGGGCGCGAGCGGCTTCTCCCGCCGGTTGCTGGGCGCGCAGGTGTCCTCGCTCAGCATGCAGACGGTCGCGGGCGAGGGCCTGCGCGTCGGCTTCCGCATTATGGGCGCCCTCGACAACTCCAACGCGGACATCACCTTCGTCAGCGGCACCGTCTCCTCCGTCACGCCGCCGGTGACCAAGGGCGCGGCCTTCATCCAGGACGACGGCTCGGGCTATTCCCCGCGCATCCGGAGCCTCGGATTCGACGCGGGGCTGACCGTGCAGTACGTCGACTCGATCAACTCGGTCGGCGCCGTGGCTGGCAGCCTCCGGATGGACCGGAACCCCACCCTGACGATCGATCCAGAGGCTGACCTCGAGGCCAACTCTGGTTGGTGGGCCATGCTCCGGGATGGCAGCCCGATGAGCTTCGTCACCTTCAACATCGGCAACACCGCCTTCAATCGGCTCCTGTTCAAGTTCGGCGCGAACGGCACCGACCGGATCATGCAGCTCGTCAAGCAGGGGTTGACGATCCGGAATGGGCTCATGGCCCTGCCGAGCACCTTTCGCGCGACGCTCCTGACGGCCGGCAGCGACTACACCCTCGTCGCCAGCTGAGGACCGCAGAGCGAGCTCTGCACTCGTTTCGGATGTGCCCAAAAAGGGCATGATGATGGACCCGCACGCGAACGGCAGCATCAACGGCTTTCTGACCCGCGAGCGCTTCGAGGCGCTCACCACCTTTACCCTCGACCTCGAAGGGCTCGGCACGGTCCGCTTCCGCAAGATCGGCCGGGCGGAGTACGAGGCGCTCTGGCCCCTGCTCCCGGCGGCGGCCGACGAGTGGCCGGGTATTCCGGCGGCGCCGGATCCGCAGTCGCCGACCCTCGAGGCAGACCTCACGGCGCGCGACGAGGCGCGCAAGGCCCGCCGCCTGGCCGAGGCGACCTGGCTCCGGGCCCAATCGGACGACGAGCAGGTCCACTGGCGAACCCGCATCAACGACGTCGCGTTCCGTGTGATCGCCGCCTGCACCAAGGGGCCCGGCTTCACGGTGGCCGAGGCGCGCCAGCTCGGTGACGCCGCCGAGATCCTCTTCTCGGCGATCCTGACGAAGTCCGGTCTCATCGAGGGGACTCCCGCGGCGTCGCCGCCGGCCGCTGTCGCGGTCGAGGCGCCCGCCGGTGCTGTCTGAGTTCTCGGTCCCGATCCTCCTGGGCGAGGAGCGGACCGTCGCATCTCTCCTCGTCCAGGACGTCGAGGCCTGCGTGTTCTGGCAGGGCTACCCCGACACCCATGCCGAGGCGGCGACGCCACGCGACCTCCGCCAGGCGGAAGCGGCCTGGCTGCAGCATCTCCTCGCGCGGGTGACCGTCACCCCGATGCTGACGCTCGACTGGGTGCGCGAGATGGCCGACGATAGCTGGCCCCCGACGCAGGCCTACCTCGAGGCGGTCGGCTTCTTTCCTCGCCCCGTCCTGGCTCCGACGGAAGCGACCGCGCTCCGCGAGATCCCAGGCCTTCCGGTCCGCACCGCGCGCTCCGCGCGCCAGCGCGCGGCCGAGTTCGCCGCCTTTCGGGGCTGCGTCCCGCCCGTCCACGTCCAGCGGCTCTTGCGACTCCTGGCGCCGGCGGTGGGCATCCCCGCCTCGCAGCTCTGGCTCATGCCGGCGAGCGAGTTCTTCTTCAACTACCACGTCCAGCTGAGCGATGAGCAGAAGACCATCGCGCCGTTGCCCGAGGTGAGCCACGCCTAGCCGGCTCGAGATCACGATCGAGGCGCGCGACAACGCCTCCGCCACGCTCGACAACGTCCGGAACAAGCTGCAGCTGTTCGACCAGTACGGCCACACGGTCAGTGATCTGACCAGCAAGACGGACGGGCTCGCCGCGGCGACGGAGGCCCACACCGTCTCCATGACGCATTCCACCCGCGCCGTGCGCGAGCTCACGGGGCCGCTCTTGACCGGGCTGTCTCCGGCCCTGGGGCAGACCGCGAGCCAGCTGCTCTTCGTGGTGCAGGGCGCCTCGATGCTGGGCAGCGGCATGGGCATCCTGGCGCTCGCGGCCGCCGGCGTCGCGGGCGTCGTGGGCGGCAAACTGGTGACCGCCTTCCGGGACGCGATCACCGCGCAGTCGGATTACCAGAGGGCAGTGACCGGGTTCGACCTCTCCAAGATCACCATCGAGGCCGACAAGGCCCTGGCGAAGATCGATGAACTCCGGCAGCAGAGCGTGTTTTTCGGGGCCGTGACGCAGTTCGAGGACCTGACGGGCGGCGCCCCGCCGATGGCGATTCCACCCAACCTCACGCGGGAGCAGCAGCTCGACCAGCTCGCGAAGGACCGTGAGCGGATCCGGGCCGAGAACGAGATGAGCGGCGGCCCCAACCTCATGCAGCAGGCCGCGGAGAAGCAGGCGGCGGAGACCTTCCGGCTCGAGGCGAGCCAGCGCGGACTCTTCGACTTCCTGAAACCAGCGTTGCAGCAGGCCTTCGACCAGGCCATGCGACAGGCGCGCGATCTGGACGTTGCGGGCCAATCCGAGGCGGCGACGCGCCTTCGCGCGGCCGCCGGGGCGCAGTTCCAGAGGGGCCGGGACATCGCGGACGCGGGTCTCTTCCAGCGTCCGGGCGGGACGGCCGCGGTCAGCGACTACGAGGGCCAGTTCTTCGGGGAGGCCGGACAGGGAAAGGTGCGCGAACTCCTGCAGAGCCTCGAGGCGCGCGACCTCAGTCGCGAGATCGAACTGCTGCGCAACAAGGGCGCCACGCTCGGCGAGAACGCCGTCTCCGACTACAACGCCCCCGTCTTCGGCGCGGAGGCGCAGGGGCAGGTCGCGCAGAAGGTCCTCGAGTACAAGCAGCAGGGGCTCGAGCTCGACGCGAAGCGCGCGGACATCGCCACCCGCCTCTACGGGCTGACGCAGGCCGAAGTCGCCCAGCGCGAGCTCGAGTCGATCGCGCTCCATGCCCAGGCGGACCTCGAGGACACGCGGCTCTCGAAGGGCGAGAAGGAACTGCGGCTCCTCGAGGCCCAAGCGAACGCCTACGCGGTCATTCAGCGCGAGGCCGAGCGGACCGACGCCACCGCGGGGCTCCGCCGGGGCCTCACCGACGTTGAGGAGCAATTCGGGGCGGCGGGTCTTCGGATGCAGGAGGAGGCCAGGCAGGTCGGTGACGATATTCAGCGCGCGCTGTCCGACTCGATGCTCTCCCCGTTCGAGGAGCGGCTGAAGAACCTCCCGCCGCTGTTCAAGTCGATCCTGACCTCGATGCTGCGGGCGGTGACCGACGACTTCTCGAAGCAGATCGTCGCGCAGCTCTTCAGTGGGTTCCGCCAGCTGCTCCCGGGAGGTGACACCTCTGGGTCCGGCCCTTTCGGTAGTGGGAGTGGCGGAGGCGGACTCTTGAGCCTGGCCAACGCCCCCACCGGCGCCCCCACCAACCTGGTGGTGAACGTCACCGGCCGGCCGCTGTCGGCCGCGGAGCTCAATACGGCCTATGCCGCCCAAGGGGAAGCCGGAGTCCGGGCCCTGCAGGGGGGCCAGGCGGTGGTCTCCGGGGGCCAGTTCGTCCCGCAGGCCACGGGCAACGGCGAACTCCCCGGCCTGAGTATCCCGTCAGGGGTCGTTGGTCCGAGCCTCCTCAGCCGGGCCCTCCCGATCGCGGGCGGCGCGGCGGCTCTGGGTCTCACGGCGTTGGGGGCCACCGGGGCGAAGACCGGCTTCGACGTCGGGGCCAGCGGGGTTCTAGGAGGTCTGGCCGGCGCCAGCCTGGGGCGGTCGGTCGGCAACCTCTTCGACGCAGGCGGTGTGGGGGCCGGAACGGGCGCCCTGGCTGGCGCGGCCGTCACGACGACCCTCGCCATGCTCGCGAAGCAGCAAGCCGATGCCCAGGCCGCCAAGGCCCGCCAGACGGCCGAAATCGAGCGGGCGGCGGGTGCGGGCGGGGCGCTCGTGAGCTCGGCCAGCAGTGCCACCAACCCGGCCGACCTGTATCGCCGGATCGCCGCCTTTGGCTCCGGCTATTCGGGCGGCACGGCGAACCCGGCCGTCCCGGTCACGGTCGACACGGCGAGTGGGCCGAAGGCGATCGGCGCGCCCAACTCGGTCTTCCCGACGGCGACCCTCGCCGACCTCATCGCGAACCCGGGGAGCCTCAAGGCGAACATCCAGGCCGGCGTCGACCCCAGCACGCTGGTGGGCCCCAACGCGACCACCAGCAAGGCCCTCTCCGACATGGCGACCGACCTGGTCAACCAGTTCCACCAGACGGAGCAGGGGGTCGGCATCACCCAGACCGCGGTCACGCCTGGTGGACTGACCCGCCGCACCACCGTACCCGCGAGCCGTGCCAGTCAGATCGACCAGGCTGGCGGCACGGTGGAGGTGAACCAGCTCGCCCTCAATGCGCTCAGCAGCGACGACCAGGCGGCGCTGCTGCTTGACGTGCTGGGGCGCGTCGCCACCGACCAGGACATCGCCAGCTCGATCAGCGACCCAGCGACCGGGCAGATCGTGTCGATCACGCGGATCGCGCGCTCGACGATCGGGCTGCCCGGCGCGACCACGCCCGTGCCGGCCCCGGTGACCACCGGCACTCCAGCGGCCACCACGCCGCCGGTCTCCACGGCGGAGATCCTCGCGGGAGGCGGCGCCCTAACCCTGGGGATCGCGGCCCAGCTCGCCGATCCGGCCTCGCTCCTGAACCAGCTGCTGCCGGCCGGTTATACGGGCGAGGATCTTTTCGCTGCCATCCAGAAACTGGCGTCTGGCGAAAGCCTCACCGGCGCGGCTGGCACGCTCTCGGCGACCTCTCTCGAAACGCAGGGCTCATCGATTGCCACGATGAACGAGCCCGCAGATATCCCGCCTGGCACCGAGGCAGGTTTCGGGTCGGCTCTGAGCAGTGCGGTGGGTGGGATCGGCGGCATCCTGAGTCTCGTTCAGGGCGCGCGGACGGGCGACCCGGTCTCGATCCTGAGCGGGGTGGCTCAGGTCTATAACGCGGTGGCCAGCGGGCTCCAAGCAGCCAACGTGGCGACCTCAGACGTCCTGCCCACGCTGACGCAGGCGGCCGGTGCCCTCTACGATGCGATTTTCGGCGCGACGACGACTACAGCTGTCGAGGTGGGCGCCGAGACTGGCGCCGTCGCCGCCACCGGTGCCACGGCAGCACTCGCGGCAGTCGGGGCGATCGCGCTGCCGATCGCGGCGGTGCTGCTGATCAAGGGCATCGTCGACATCATCAACGGGATCAACGCGGCGGATGAGGCGAAATTCCAGGCGCGCAAGCTCACCATCTTCCAGAACGCCACGCTGCCCGGCATCATCAAGGGCGTCGCGAACGCCCCGGCACTCCTGAGCACGATCCTCAATCCGAACGCGACGCCCGATCAGGTGCGCGCGGCCGCGGCGAGCGTCGACGAAGCCCTCGCCAACTACAACGCCTCCGACGTCTACTTCAAGGGCGGCATGAAGCAAGAGGGCGGCACCCCGTATGCGTTGAATGCCCAGCTGGCGCCGTACCTCCAGGCGTTGGCCTATGCAAAGCTGTACGCGGCGGACCGACTGGGGACGCAGATCCAGGCGACGGCTGGTGATCCGAGCGGCGCGCTCGGGGTCGCGCTCGGTTACGGCCCGGCCGGCATCCGCAATGCCCTCCTCCCCGACTTCCTGCAGCCCAACGGGCCGGGAGGCCTGCTCACCTCCGAGGCCAATCTCGCCGGGCTCCGGGCCCTGGGCCTGCCGACCCAGCGCGCCGATGGCTCGCCGATCACCTTGGACGACGTGCTGAGCGCGACGCTGCCGAATCAGGGCGGCGCCTATCAGAATCTGACGACGGACAGCCCCTACGGCATCGTCACCAAGAGCGTGCAGACGCAGCTGCAGCAGACGCTCACCCCCGGCCACTACATCAGCGGCCTGCAGGCGCTGGCCGCGCAATATGGCGGGGCCCAGAATCCCTTCCTCGCCAACCCGGTCCTCGCCGCGATCTTCGCGGCGAATCCGACGCTGGCGATCATCCTGGCGCCCGCGCTGATGGGGCTGAGCGGCCAGTTCGCGCCCCCGCAAGGCGGATCAGGTCCTGTCCTCCCCGCTGACGCCTGGATCGATCCCAGCGTCGGAACGCCGGGCGGCGAAGGTTCGAGCTCGTCACCCGGCGACGCGGGCGGCCCGGGTGGGCCCGGCGGCGGAGCGGGGCCCTAACGTATGCTCGCCACCTTCTTCTATCCCTCGATCATCTGGCCCGGTGGGCGCATCGATTACGACGCGGCCTACCGGATGACGATCCCTCCTGAGACGCCTGTCGGTGGGCAGAATCTCTCCGCAAGCGGCCTGCAGGAGACGCTCATCGAGCGCGTCGAGGTCACCGTCTCGATCGTCTTCCAACCGCTCACCGCGGCCCTCCTGACGGCGACCCGGAACTACTGGCGGAGCTGGGGGCTCTACGGGCGCCCGGGGCAGCTCATCCTCGACCGGAACTTCGGCTGTGCGGGCCAGTACGAGTACGACAACTACAACACCTACTTCTCGAAGGCGATCCTCATCACGAATCCCTTCACCGCCGCGCGGATGTCCGGAGCCGAGTCGCGGGGCACGACCGCCCTGCAGCTGCAGCTCGCCTTCCGCCAGGACGGAGGCTAGAAGCGATGGCCATCGAACAGGTCGGGCGCTGCGCGGTCCTCCTCGAGTCACTTCTCACGGACATCAACGCCTTCTCCAATCCGCAGGACCTGCTGTCGTTCAACCATGTCCTCGCCTTCGCGAACGGCACGGGGGCCAACCAGGCGGACAAGCGCTGGTCGAGTGCGGGGCGGTCGCTCGCCGGCACGATATCCGAGAACCTCGACCTCGCGGGCTCCCTGCTCGACTACCGCGGGAACGCGATCACCTTCGCCCGCATCAAGGGCATCGCGATCTTCAACAACGCGGCGATCGGGGCGGCGAATCTGATCCAGGTGGGCGGCGCGGCCAGCAACCAGTTCATCAACTGGGTGGCCAACTCGAGCGACATCGTGAACGTCCGCCCGCAAGGAGTCTTCCTGCTCGTGGCGCCGGATGCGACGGCCTACGCCGTCACCGGGACCACGGGCGACATTCTCCAAATCAAGAACAGCGCGGTCGGGACGATCACCTATGACATCGCGCTGCTCGGGACCTCCTGAAGCCCAGGATCGCCGGTGCGAACCGAAACAACTTCTTACGCGGTCGAAAGGCAGAAACGCCAGGTCCAGCCGCGCTACTTCCTGCGGTTCACGCAGCCCTCGGTCTACGGCTCCGGGACCGAGTTTCCCTTCTCCGTGGACTTCTCGACGGCGTCCGACATCATGACGCCGACGAAGCCGAAGCTGCCCTGGCTGCTCCGGATGAAGGGCAACACGCAGACGGTCGAGGCCGAGCTCGGCCGGTCATCCCTCGGCGGCTTCCAGCTGGCGATCCTCGACAAGAGCGGCCAGGTGCTCAAGTACTTCTCGAACCCGCCGCTGACCCTGAATGGCGCCCACGATAGCGCCACGACCACGATCCTGACGAACGAGGACACGACCGGCTACCCGGACATCGGGACGGTCGAGATTCTCAGCGCGGGGGTCCGCGAGCGCGTCCGGTATATCGGCAAGACCTTCCGGAGCTTCACCGGGTGCACGCGCGGCGTCGACGGCACGAGCGCGGCCGCCCACAGCAATCTCGACGGGGTCTCGAACGGCGAGCAGATCCGCCGCGGGACGCGCGTGCAGCTCTTCTGCGGCTACGCGAGCCTCGCCGAAGACCAGTTCATGTCCGACTGGAAGATGGAGGTGGTCGGGCGCGCGCTCGGGCAGGACAAGGTCACCCAGCTCATCACGGTGGCCGACGTGCAGCGCAGCCCGCGGCGCAGCACGATCTTCCTGACCGCCAGCCAGACCGCGCCCACCGTGCTCTGCGGCAATCCCATCGACCTGGCGCTTGCCGTGCTCCTCTCGAGCGGCGGGTTCTCCGCGGAGACCGGCTCGGTCACGAAGACCGCCGGCAGCGCCGCCTTCGTCGGCAGCGGCACCACCTTCACGTCCTACACGGTGGGGGACGTCCTCCGCTTCGCCGACGGCGAGATGGCGCGCGTCTCGACGGTGGCGGACAACACGCATTTCACGGCGGCCCAGAACGCGATCCTGAGCGGCAGCGCCCTGGCCTTCCGGAAGGGCGGGACGAATGGCAAGTACGACGTCCTCGACCGGGTCAACGGGCTGACTATCCCGTCGAGCCTCATCGACATCGCCACCTGGGAGGCCCTCCGGACCAGCGACTTCGCGAGCGATCAGTATCAGTTCTCGATCGTCAACAACCAGAACGGCAAGGCCTTCCTCGAGCAGCAGTTCATGCAGACGATGAACTGCTACCCCGTCATCAACCAGACCGGCCAGCTCTCGATCAAGCGGTACCGCGTGGCAGTGACCACGCCGACGATCACCCTCGACCAGGACGTCATCACCGGCTACGCCTGGATGCCGGCCGACGCCCAGATCATCAACGACGTGCAGTTCAATTACGACTGGAACGTGACCGGGGCGGCGGGGATCTTCGGTACCTTCCAGGAGTTCCTGCACGGGACGGATTCCGACTTCACGAAGAGCATCGGGAAGTACGGCAAGACGACCCCACTCCAGATCAATGCGATGGGGTGGCGCTCGAGCCTCAATGCCTCGGCGATGGCCCTCGCCCGCGCGACCCAGGTCACCGACCGGTTCGCCGAGCCGCAGAACATCCTCGTCCTTGACTGCTTCTACTCCAAGCACAACCTCGAGGTCGGCGACCAGGTCTACGTCAACGACAGCCGCTTGCCGAACATCCGCACCGGCCAACGCGGGATCACCAATGAGGTCTTCGAGATCCTCGACCGGACCAACGCCTATGGGGGCGAGGGGAAGATGACCTTCACCCTCCTCTGGGTGGCGGCCATCCCGGCGGTTGGCGCCCCGACCTCGCAGGGCACGGTCTCCGACGGTCAGCCGCAGGTCTCGGACGCCAATCTCGACCGCTTGCTGGGGATCGAAGCCGGGACGTTCGCCTACTATCACAAAGGCGTCTTCACCGGGAGCTCTCCGCGCACATCCTACCGCGAGGCGACCCAGGAATTTGCCTACATCCAGACCAGCGGCGATGTGCTCGAGTATCAGGAGTACTGGGACGGCATCGATGCGAACGCCACGGTCGGGGCGCTCGATCTGGCCGCGATCGAACGCTGGCCGGAGAATGCCGTGTCCGCAACCGGCACAACGCTAACGCTCAACGCCGCGGCCTCCGGGTCCGACTCCTTCTACAACAACATGTGGATCGAGATCCTCTCCAATGGAACGGCCGCCGCAAACGGGCAGACCGAGCCGGTCACGGGCTATGTCGGCGCCACCAAGACCGCGACGGTCGCTACGTGGGGCACGACCCCGACCGGCACGATCTCCTACCGGATCATCCGACGCGGGTCAGAGGACTTCGGCAATGACCAGAATGGCCTTAGCGCCAAGCCGAGCGGCATGGTCGGCTCGCGCGCACTCGGCCAATGGTACGCGCGGAGCATCGTCCTCCCGAGCGCGTGGAATGGTAAGACCATCATCGGCGTGGCGACGGCCATGGATACGCCCGCCGCCAGCGCGACCCAGGCCATGCTCATCCGGAACCCCGTAATCCGCGATGCAACCGGCCTGCTGCGATTGCAGCTGACGCGGTTCGGCTTCGTCGACCAAAGCCTCTGGAAATACGGCGCGGACCAGAACGTGACGGTGACGGCGCGGCGGGAGTTCTCGACCGCGTCCGCGCCGACCGTTCTCGTCGCGAGCGAGGCCGTTGCTCGCGGTGGCATCGCCGCTGGCACCGGTAACGACTCGTCCTTCACCACGGCCGAAATACTCGTGCTCACGTTCCCAGCCATCCACTTCCTGGCTAGTAGAGAGGATACGGTCCGCTATTGGTTCTACGGCTCGGTTGGAGCGGAGTATGTCTCCGTCAACACCGGCGGGAACACGACTCTCACCTTCCGGATGCGGCGCGGCAGCATCACCGGCATTCCCCTCGCTACCTACACGCTAGTCGTAAATGAGGGCATCGGCGCGGGTAAGGGCGGCGCCGGCGGATCCGGCACCACTGCGGGGGCGCAGATCCCGGTCATCTTCGACATCTACTTCGTAAATCCGACTGATGTCCTTGGATCAGAGGACATTGTCTTCACTGTCCAACGGAGCAATACCGTGAATCATACCAAGGGCACTTGGACGGCGACGATGATGACGCTGGTCAAATCGTGAGCCGCCAGGCCATCGGCTACGACGCGGATGGCTGGGCCTATCTCTGGCTCACCAGCGAGACCTCCCGCCCGACGTTCGAGAACGAGCACCCGATCGATGCGGACACCCACAATGCGACCCGCATGGAGGCCCTCCGCTTCCTCGCTGGCGAGCTGGCGGTCCCCCATGACGACCGGGAAGCCTGGAAGCGATACCGGCACCTCGGGCACTCCGGGCCAGAGGCGCTCGATCGCGTGCGGCGACTCGCCCCGTTGCGCGCCCGCTTCCGCGACGCTGGCGCAGTGGGTCCTGGCGTCCCGCATGGGAGCTTCCACGGTAACGACGTCCAGACCTTCGCCGATGTCCCAGGCCTGGTGATCCGGCCCTTCGGCGCCGACGACTTCGACCTGATCATGCAGGCCTTGACCGATTCCGGGATCTATGCGGCCACCTGCCCTGGGGTTGACTGCCAGTGCAGTCCCCCAGAGGCCCACGCGTGGCTACAGCTTGCCGCACGGACCGCCACCGGCGACGCCTACCAGTTCTGCCTAGAGTTCAACGGTCGCCCGCTCCAGCACGAGATCGTGGTCCGGCAGCCCCAGAGCACGACCGGGATCTTCACGCTGACGGTGCACCATACGCGCGAGCGGCCTGCCTGGTTCTGGCGTGAAGCGGAGCAGCCGGTTTATCGGATGCTTCGGCGCCATGGACTTCGCTCGCTAGAGTCCCGGACGCGTTCGGATCGGCCGGACTGGATTCAGTCACTCAAGGACAACTATGGCGCGGCGGAGGTCGATCGCGATGCCCTGACGACGCATCTGAGCTTCCCCTTCGACATGAGCCGCTTCACGGGCTGGCCGACTCGGCGCAGCGTGGCTCCCGGCTGGTCCATTGAGGCGGCCCGCCGGCGGGTCTGGGAAGCGACCGCCGAGGACTTCCCGGCAGTCCGCGCCGCCCTCGACGGCGCCTGGGCGGACCGGCCCGACCGACGAGCATTGACGGACCGCATGCTCGAGGAGTGGTGGCATCTCGACCGCGCGACGCTGCTCCTCGGCGCCGTGGACGGCGAGCTCCGGGACGCGCGCCTCATCCGGCCGCGCCGCCCCGGGGTCTCATCCGTCAGCATGCTTCTGCCAGCCGGCGACGATGCCCATCAGGATGCCCTCATCCTCGGCGGGGTCCGCTGGATGGCGGCCGCGGGCTACCAGACCGCCTCGATGTTCGTCCCCGCCGACAATTGGGCCAGCGCCAAGGCGCAAGCCGTCATGGCGCGCGCGGGATGGACGAAGGTCGCCGACCGTACCCAGTTCCGGAGTCCCTTCACGGAGGTCTCAATGACCATCGCTGACCAGCTCGCAAAGGCCCCCCCGCCATGAGGGAGGACCGCTTCCGCTTCCTCCCGATCCAGTTCGGCGACGCGACGCGGGCCTGGGAGCGGGCCTGCCGCGGGATCGACCCCCCGGACCTCGCCTTCGGCCCGGAGTGGCGCCAGCCCCGTCCGCGTGCCGGCGAGAAGTACTTCCTGATCTGGGATGACCACCACCAGCTAGTCGGCCCAGCCTGTGGCGATGGGCCGGTCGGGCTCCTCTTCGTCTCCTGGCCGAGCGCGACCACGGTCAGCTTTGGGATGGGGCTCTGGGTAGAATGTCGGGGCCGGGGGCTCGGACCCGACATCCGCGATGCGATCTACGCCTTCCTCTTCTCGGATCCCGCGATCCACAAGCTCGAATCGGAGGTCCTGAGTTCCAACGGGCACAGCCTGGGGGCGCTCCACGGCCGTTACGGCCGCTCCCGGCTCGAGGGGCGCCAGCTCGAGAGCTTCCAGATCGGCCACGCCTTCTACGATCGGCTCCTCTTCGGCCTCCTCCGCGACGAGTGGGAGGCCGAAAACAGTGGCAATTCGAGCCATCCGCCCGATACGGTGCGGGCATGACGTCCCGGGGCGCGGAGTAGTCGTGTGGGGCGCGCATTCCTTCTCATCGCGAGCCTCATAGCCCATGGCCTTCGTCTATGTCCAGGGGGCGATCGCCGATCCAGGCACCGCCGATCCGGCGGTCACGATTACCCCGACCGTTGGGGACCTGCTGATCGTCTTCGCGCCGATCGGGGCGGCGAATCCGACGGGCGTCTCCATCGCGGACACCCAGGGCAACACGTGGACCCCGATGGTGAACAACCTCCTCAACGACACCCACGGCGACAGCCTCTTCGGCTGGTGGGCCAAGTCGAAGAACAGTACATCGACCACGATCACGGTGACCTCCGGGGGCAACCTCGCCGCCCTG
>JBGQKH010000035.1:0-17917 GCA_041499395.1 Candidatus Limnocylindria bacterium | reverse complement strand
GGTCTCGGTCCAGGTCGAGTCGCCGACGGCGAACACGTCGAAGCCCAGGCTCTGCGCACTCGTCGCCCAGATCCGCAGGGTCGCGCCCTGCAGGGTGCCACTCAGCGAGCTGGCGTCGAACTTCAGGTAGCTGCGCACGATCGGTGAGCCGTCGACTCTCAACGCCGCGCTGCCGTAGTTCGTGGTTGGCGCCGATGCGTCGACCTTCGCGTCGGCGATCGGGGTCAAGGTGGTCGTGGCACCAGCGGCAAGGCCGACGGGTCCGACGGGGCTCGACAACGAAGCTGCGACGAGCAAAGTCGTCGCAACCCGATAACGCCACCGGCTCGACCGCGCTCCCAGCGTAACCTGGACCCCTCCTGGCCGTAACACCCCGCTCCACGAAAAGTATATGGCCGTGGTGCACCGGGGCACCAGCCCAGGGCCTCGCAGTCAGGTGTCGGTGGCGTATCACGACTGGCGGCTGCCTGAGCCGCCGAGGGCGCGGGGGTGCTGGATGGTTGGAGCGGGAGGCGAGGTTCGAACTCGCGACATTCAGCTTGGAAGGCCGCTACGCCTGAGCGTTGTGGCACCGTGCTCAAAGGCCCGAGCCAATCGTGTCCAGTTATCGAGTCATCACGAAGGCGTCGCGGACCGGCTTTCGGTTGGTTCCGCTGCCCCGCTGGTGGATGGTTGGGCCGAGGTCGAGCGGCCCACGGCCGCGTCCAGTCGCTGCAGGAACGGCTTCGCGCCGAGCCGAACGAGGATCTGGCGGGTCGACTCCGCAGCGGTGCGGACCTCAGGCTCGGACGGCTCGAGGAGGGTCGTCATGTCGATCCCGGTCAGCGCCTCGTCCCAGGCGAGTCCGAGTTCGTGCCACCCTCGAAGTGCGTCGCGGTACTGCGCGAGAGCATCGGCGGGCCGCCCTTCCAGTGCTGCCAGGCCGGCGCGAATGGTCATTCGACGCAGCTCCACCACCGCTCCGTGCACGCCGGTGGAGTCAAGCGCGGCGAGATCGGTTCGCGCCGCCGTGACGTCCGCGTCCCACAGGGCGGGTCGCGCGGCGCGATAGTTGAACTCCGGGGCATTGATTGCGTCTTGATCTGCGATGTGCCGCCAGGCGCTGCGCGCGTCATGGAGCCTTCCATCCGCCATCGCCGCATTCCCGACCGCGTCATCGACGCTGGCCGTCGCGCGCAGCGGGTCCTCGTCGAGCAGGCGCCGGAGTTCGGTGAGCTGCTCGCCGACGTCCTCGCCGCGACACGCGTGGACAACGACCGAGTTGCCCAGCAACGCGATGCGGTCCGTGCCTTCGAGGTCTTCGGTCAGCTGACCGTCGAGATGTTCGAGCGCCTCATCCCAGTCGCCGGTCACGAACGCGGTATAGCCGAGGTTGTTGACGAGGCGCAACACTCCCACACGGTTGCCCACTCGGCGAGCCAGGGCGAGGCCTTCCCGGTAGGCGTCCAGCGCACCCACCATGTCGATGTCGCCCTGGAGAAAGCCGCGGATGCCGAGAGCCCGCGACAGCACCTCATCCAACCGGTTGTCGCGCGCGAGCTCCTCGCCCGCCCTGATGGCTCCGATCCCTTCGCGCCGGCGCCCGATACCGCCGAGTGCCCCTCCCTTTGTCACCAGTGTCGCCGCCAGGATTTCCACCAGGTCGCCATGTTCTGCGGCCTCCAGGACTCGCTCCGCGATCTCCATGCCCCGGCGGGGCTCCTCGTTCTCGACGTAGGCCCAGGCGAGCGCACTGTCGAGCGCGACGACGGCACGATCCGGGAACAGGTCTGAGAATTCTGTCGATGCCGGCAACAGGACCTCGAGCGCTGCCTTGATCTGTTGACCGGCGATCAGCGCTGTTCCCAGGGAGGCCGTGGCGCGGGCGGCGCCAAGGTGATCGTCACGCGTTCGGTGAAGTTCCAGCGCCTGCCGCAGGAAGGCCTCCGCCCTCTTGTAGCGGGCCGCCGCGGTCGCCGACTGGCCTGCGCGCTCGAGGAGCCCAGCCTCGTCGGCTGGATCGGTGGTGACGCTGAGCGCCTGCTCCAGGAAGGCAACCGCCTGGTCATGGGCGCCCAGGGACGCCGCGCGCTCCGCCGCGCCCTTCAGCGCAAGGCGGGCCTGCGCGGCCAGGGCATCGGCCTCGGATCCCTCCGGTGCATTTCCATGTGCCGCCAGGTAGTGGCCAGCCAGGGCCCCGGCCAGCTCGTCCGATCCGAGCTGCTCGAAGAAACGGGCCGCGGCAAGGTGACGCGCTTTCCGATCCTTCTTGGCGAACGTGTTGTAGGCGACCTCTCGAATCAGCGCCTGGAGGAAGACGTACTGGCCCCGCTCGGGCGACCGCGGATCAGCCTCGATGCTCAGCAGCTCGCGCCTCACCAGGCCACGCAGGCGAGGTTCGAGGTCAACGACGTCCACGCCACTGACGGCAGACAGTGCCTCGAGGGTGAAGCTCTGTCCGAGGACGGCGGCATCCTGGAGCAGGCTGCGGTCGGTTGGATCCAGGCCGTCCAGGCGCGATGCAATCAGCGCTGTCAAGGTTTCGGGCACCGCGAGCGCGGTGAGGTCGCCGACGGGGATGTACACGCCCGCCTCCTCTTTCAGGCGGCCATCAGCGACGAGCATGCGGATCGTCTCGATGGCGTACAGCGGCATGCCGTCGGCACGTGTCACGATCGCCCGGGTCGTCTGCTCGAGGAGGCCGGGCACCAGCCCGCCAAGCAGAGAGCGCATGGCCGCCTCGGAGAGAGGCTCGAGGTAGACCGAGGCGAAGTTGCGCTTGCCCGCTCCCCAGTCCGGGCGCCTTTCGAGCAGCTCGGGACGCGCCAGGGTAACGACGAAGATCGGGTGGTTCTTGCTCCATTCCAGCAGGTGGTCGACGAAATCCAGGGTGCCGCTGTCGGCCCAATGCAGATCCTCGAAAGCGAGCACGACGCTGCCAGAGCCGCTCAGGCGCTCGAAGAAGGTGCGCCAGGCCGCAAAGAGCTGCTCGGAGCCCGCGGCTGACCCGATCCCAAGCAAGGCGAGGAGGGCCGGCTCGATCCAGCGCCGCTCTCCAGGATCAGTGACGTGTTGCGCCAGGACCTCTCCGACCTTTGTCCGTGTGATCGCCTCAGCGTCGGTCTCTGCCAGGCCACATCGGGCACGCACCATCTCTCCTACGGCCCAGAAGGTGATCCCCTCACCGTACGCGGGGCTCCGGCCGTGATGCCACCAGACGTTCTCGACGAGCCCATCGAGGTACTTGAGAAATTCCCACGCCAACCGGCTCTTCCCGATCCCCGCCGGACCGATGATCGACACCAGTCGGGTCCGCTGCTCGCGACCCGTCGTATGGAACAGGTCCTTGAGCAGCCGGAATTCCTCGTCGCGGCCCACAAAGGGCGCCTCGAGCGCCTCGCTACGGTTGCGGCCCCCGCGCTCCGAGACCACTCGCAGAGCCCGCCACGCCGCGACCGGGCTGGCCTTGCCCTTCAGCGTCTGCTCGCCGGCTTCTTCGAACGCGATCGCCTGGCTGGCGGCGCGCTGCGTCGCCTCGCCGACAAGAACGACGCCGGGTGGTGCCACCGATTGCAGGCGTGCGGCGGTGTTGACGAGGTCGCCGGCGACCATGCCCTGGTTCGTGGCGCCGAGCGTTGTTGCGGCTTCGCCGGTCAATACGCCGGCGCGTGCCTGGATGGTGGGACCGAGGCTGCGCACCGCGTCGACGAGCTCGAGAGCCGCCCGGACGGCACGTTCCGCATCGTCCTCATGCGCGACCGGCGTGCCCCACACGGCCATGACCGCATCGCCGATGAACTTCTCGACCGTCCCTCCGTAGCGCGTCATCACCTCAGAGGCGAGGTCGAAGTATCGGGTGAGCGTGTCGCGCACATCTTCCGCATCGCGCTCCTCGGCAAAGGGGGTAAAGCCGACGAGGTCTGCGAAGAGGATGCTGACCAGGCGGCGTTCCGCGACGGGGGCCGAGCTCGGGTCAGGTGCTGGAGCCACCGCCGAGAGCCGCTGGGCGCACTCGCCACAAAACTTGGCGGCCGGTGGGTTGGCCGTGCCGCAATTCGGGCATCGGGCGGTCAGTGGCGTTGCGCACTCGGTACAGAACTTGCGCTGCGCCTCGTTCTCTGTTCCGCAGTTCGAGCAGATCACCAAGAGCCGCTCCCACATGTGGCTGGGAGCATGAGGGTACTGGCTGAACCGACGAAAGTGAAGATTGGAGCGGGAGACGAGGTTCGAACTCGCGACATTCAGCTTGGAAGGCTGACGCTCTGCCAACTGAGCTACTCCCGCCCGCAGCGGCCCGGTGCGTACCGGGCGCTCTCCGACGATACCACGGCGCCCTCGGAACCGATCCCGCGGCTCAGCGACCGGCGAGCGACTCCACCAGTGGCGCCATCTCCTCCATCGCCCCCTGCCGAATGGCGTAGTAGCTGATCCCGGTCCGCTCGCGCCGGCGATCGAGCAGGTCACGCAGCGTCGAGAGCGTTCCGTACAGCAGGTAGGGGCTCCCGACCAGGCCCGCGGTGCCCGCCTTGGCCGCCGCGAGCAGCGATCGCGGCAGCGCCCGGCCGCCGACCATGCCGGCATCGGCGATGAAGAGGTTCAGCTCGAGCCGGTCGAAGCGATCGCCTGCCGCCTCGCGCACGATCGCCACCTTCCGCTCGAGGGCGGACTCGGTGACATCGGTCCAGATCGGGCGGCCCCGCGGGCTGAACTGCGGGATGAAGCCAACGATGTCGGCGACGCGGGCCGCGAGCTTCAGGATCCTCGGGCCGCCGCCGCCCATCAGGATCGGTGGATGTGGCCGCTGGATCGGGCGCGGTCGGACCTGCGCCGCGCCGAGGCGGTAGTGGGTCCCCGCGTGCGTCACGGTCTCGCCCGCCAGGAGCCGCTTCACCAGGTCCGTCGCCTCCACGAGGCGATCGATCCGCCGCCCCGCTGCGTCGTAGGTGAAGCCGAGCTGGCGGTAGTCGGCGGTCCTCCATCCAGCCCCCAGGCCGAGCTCGAGCCGCCCGTTCGAGAGCACGTCCAGGGTCGCCGCCTCCCGCGCGAGGATCAGCGGATGGCGGAAGTCGTTGGCGAAGACAAACCCGCCGATGCGGAGCCGATCCGTGACGGCCGCCGCGGTGGCCAGCGCGGCGATCGGGGACAGTTGCGAGCCGAGATGGTCGGGGACCAGCAGCGAGGCATAGCCGATCCGCTCGGCCTGCCGCGCCAGCTCGCGCCACGCCTCACCGTCGCTCGCGTTGCTGGCGGTGACGGCAAACCGGAACGGATGCATCCTGCAACGGTACGCTTCGCGCTGCGCACCGACGATTTACACTCCGCGCTCAGGAGGTGACTCGTGGCCGACAAGACGCCAAAGCGACCACCCAAGCCGAAGAAGCCGAAGAAGCCGAAGGCCTAGCGCCCTCGCGCTACGGGGTCGAGTCCGCCGTGAGGCCGTGCACCGGCGGGATCTGCCCCATGCGCCCCGCCTGGTAGTCGGCGACCGCCTGCAGGATCTCGGCCCGCGTGTTCATCACGAACGGGCCGTAATGAGCGATCGGCTCGCGGATCGGCTGTCCGCCCAGCAGGAGGATCTCGAGGGTCGGTGACGGTCCGGCTGGCTGCCGGTCGGCGCTGACCGAGACGTGCTCCCCTGGGCCGAGCAGGGCGAGCTGCCCCTCGACGATCGGCGCCTGCTCCGCCCCGACGCGGCCGCTCCCCGCCAGTACGTAAACGAGGGCGTTGAAGTCGGTGCGCCACGGGACATCGAGACGCGCCTCCGGGTGCAGCGTGGCGTGGGCATAGGCGATCGGCGTGTAGGTGACACCCGGCCCGGCGTGCCCGTCGAGCTCCCCGGCGATGATCCGCACCAGGGCGGAGCCGTCCGTGTTGGTGATGAGCGTCACGCGGTCGGGGACGATGTCCTGGTAGCGCGGCGGGCTCCACTTGAGGTGCGCCGGCAGGTTGACCCACAGCTGGACGCCGTGGAAGAGGCCGCCGCTGCGGACGAGGTACTCGGGTGGCATCTCGGAGTGCACGATGCCGGAGCCGGCGGTCATCCACTGCGTGGCGCCGTCGGTGATCTTCCCGCCGCCGCCCATGCTGTCGCGGTGCTCGAGCACGCCGTCGAGCATGTAGGTGACCGTCTCGAAGCCACGGTGCGGGTGGTCGGGCGCCCCCTTCGCCTCACCGGGCGCGTATTCCACCGCCCCCATCTGGTCGAGCAGGATGAACGGATCGACCAGGGAGAGATCGATCCCCGGGAAGGGACGGCGCACCGGGAAGCCCTCCCCCTCGAGCGCCCGGATCGCGGTGATCAGCCCGCGCAGCGGGCGGGAGGTGCTGCTCGGCGGCAGCGGGCTGAGTCGGGGGAGGGTGAGCAGGTCGGCGGTGACGGCTGGCATCCGGGCTCCGGGCTGGTAGTTGTTATGTCAACTATAGCCCATCCGGGCCGATCCGCGGCAAGACTCAGGCCGGTGACGGCACCAGCTGGTTGACCGAGGCCCGCGCCGCTTGCGGATCGCGGTACCACGTCGCATCGACCTTCGCGAAGGGGACCCACTCCGCCGGCAGGTCATCACTGCGAAAGATGGCCGCGTTCGGGCAGGCGTCGGCGCACGCGCCGCAGTCGATGCACGTCTCCGGATCGACGTAGAGCTTGCGATCGACCCCGGTCTCCGAGGTGATGCAGTCGACCGGACAGACCTCGATGCACGAGCGGTCGTTCTGGTCGACGCACGGCTGCGCGATGACGTAGGACATGGTCGCCTCACTCGGGGGTTTGCCTGGTACGAGGCACGGAGCCTCCCCGTGGTTTCACGAAACGGTGGGCAGTAGGTCCCGGAGCGGCAGTACCTTCGGCACTCCGGCCACGTCCGGGAGCCGGTGGATACTGGCCCGGACATGCATCGCAGCATGGCGGTCGCGCGCTGGCGCGCGACCGCCCTCCTCGCCTCGATCGTGGGTGCGGCGGCATCGGCCTACCTGCTCGTCGAATATGTCACCGGGCAGCCCGGCGTCTGCCTCACCGGCAGCGGCTGCGACCTGGTCCGGGCCAGCGCCTTCGCCTATCCGCTGGGAATCCCGACCCCGCTCATCGGCCTCGTCTTCTACCTGGCCGCGGCCTGGGTCGTGCTGCGCACCGTGAACCCGGGTGCGATTGTCGGGCTCGCCCCGCGCACCGCCCTGGTGGTCCTCTCGCTGGGCGGGGCCGTCGCCTCGATGGCGCTCACCGCGCTCGAGGCGTTCGTGCTCAGGGCCTTCTGCACCTGGTGCCTCGTCCAGGCCGGAGCGAGCCTCGTCCTCCTCGCGGCCGCGGTCGCGCTCGCGCCCGCACGCAGCGAGGAGGAGCCTCCCGTCGCGAGCCAGTCGAAGCGGGCGAGGCTGCACGCCTCGCAGGCCGTCGAGGGGGAGCGTCGCAGCCTCGAGCGGACGGCGCTCTTCGGCGGCAGCGGGGGCGTGCTCGTCGTCGCCGTGATGCTCGCCCTGGGCGCGAGCGCCGGAACGCCGTCCAGCTCGCCGAACGGCTCGAGCCTTGCCCCGGCCGGGAATCCCCACCTGGGAACCGGCCGCGTCGAGGTGGTCGAGTTCGCCGATTACGAATGTCCCGGCTGCGCCGTCATCGCCCCGATCCTGGCCGGCATCGCCTCGTCCAACGGCGCGACCCTGGTCTATCGCTACTTCCCGCTCGATTCGATCCACCGCAACGCGGATGCCTCTGCGCGCGCGGCTGCCGCAGCCGATCGGCAGGGCCACTTCTGGCAGATGTCCGAGGCCCTCTACGCTCGTCAGAACGAGTGGAAGGACCTCTCGGCCACCGATGCCGACGCCTTCTTCCGAACCCTTGCCTCCGGCCTGGGGCTCGACGTCACGGCCTGGGAGGCGGCCTACGCCTCCGCCGAGGTCAAGGCCGCGGTCGACGTCGACCGGCAGGCGGCGGTCGGGCTGGGGCTCAACGGCACGCCGACCCTCTTCATCAACGGCCGCCTCTACAGCGGGTCGCTCAGCAGCGACGGGATCCGCGCCGCCATCGCGGCGGCTGCGCCCTCCCCCTGATCGAGACCTAGGCGGCCTCGCCCGAGATCTCGAAGGCTCCAAGCCGACGAATGGCGAGGAGCGTGGCGCCGACCAGCACCACCACCGCCACGATCACGGCCGTGGTCAGGTCGAGCTGCGCGTTGATCAGCTCCTTCGGCGTACCGCTCAGCTCCTGTCCGAACGCCAGCGTGATCTGGCGGAGGCTGAAGGTGCGAGTCCCGGCGAAGAGGCCGGCCAGCAGGCCCTCCCAGATCAGGACGTAGGCGAGGCCGAAGATCAGCGCTCGGCTCGTGATCAGGCTCAGCGCCACGAAGACCGCGCAGTAGAGGAGCGAGCCGATCGCCGCCGCCGCCGCCATGCCCAGGACGAGACCGTCGCCCAGGCCACCCGCGCCGATCACGCCCGCCAGCAGCATCGGCGCGCAGGTGAGCGCGGCGGAGCATGCGGCCGCGACAGCGAGCTTGGTGATCACCACCGTGCGTCGGCTGATCGGCTTCGCCAGCAGGAAGATCGCGGTCCCGTCGTCGATCTCCGAGCCGATCGCGCCAGTGCCGAAGAGCAGCGCGACGAGCGGCATCAGGGTGCGCACCCCCAGGTTGCCGAGCAGCCCGGCGGTGAAACGCATGGCGCGCGCCTCTTCTCCGGCGAGGCGGAACACGACGGCGACCAGGACCAGGATCCCGGCCAGCAGCAGCAGGAGCAGCGTCCGCCGCCGGGAGAGGAGCTGGCGCAGCGTGATCGAGGCGATGACGCCGTTCATCGTCGGACCAGGTAGCTGAAGACCGATTCGAGCGACTCGTCGGTGGGGAGCAGCTCGTGGAGCGAGATCCCGTGCTGCCGCGCGATGCCGCTCACGGCCCGGCTGAAGGCCCCGAAGTCGGTGGCGCGCACGGTGAGCAATCCGCCGTCGAGCGCCGCGCCGGCGATCATCGGCTCCGCCAGCAGCGCCGAGGCCAGCCCGCGGTCGTCCGAGGAGCGGACGGTGAAGGTGTGGGGACGATCGGTCATCAGGCGGCGGATCTCGCGGAAGTCGCCCGACGCGGCGAGGCGACCGGAGACGATGACGAGCACCTGGCCCGCCAGGCGCTCGACCTCTTCGAGGATGTGCGACGAGAAGAGGATCGTGCGGCCCTCGGCGGCCATCGCGTGCAGGAGCTCCATCATGTGCAGCCGCTGGCGGGGGTCCATCCCGTTGAACGGCTCGTCGAGGAGCAGGATCGGCGGGTCGTGGACGAGGGCCGCGGCGACCTTGGCGCGCTGGCGCATCCCCTTCGAGTAGGTGCCGATCGACCGGTCGGCGGCGTCGTCCAGCTCCACCAGGCCGATCGCTCGGGCCGCCGCTTCGGCGGCCGCCGCCGGCTCCATGCCCTGCAGCCGTGCGTTGGCGGCGACGAACTCGCGCCCCGTGAGGAACGAGTAGACCGCCTCGCGCTCCGGGACGAGGCCGATGCGGCGGTACATCTCCGGATGCCGCCACGACGCCGAGCCGTCGACCGTGACGCTCCCCGACGACGGGGCGAGGAAGCCGGCGACCATGTGGAGGATCGTCGACTTGCCGGC
The DNA here is from genome assembly GCA_041499395.1 of Candidatus Limnocylindria bacterium. Classification (GTDB taxonomy): domain Bacteria; phylum Chloroflexota; class Limnocylindria; order QHBO01; family QHBO01; genus CF-167. The sequence continues at coordinate 8,359 of JBGQKH010000035.1, read as the reverse complement.
CCCGTTCGGGCCGAGCAGCCCGGTCACGCCCCCGTCCAGGCGGAAGCTGATGTCATTGACCGCCACCACGTTGCCGTACCAGCGTGAGGCGTTCGCGAGCTCCACCGCCACCGGCCCGGCCTCGCTCGCGGTCATGCGGAGATCCGCCGGTAGCGCCACATCACCGCGGCGATCCCGAGCGCCGCCATCAGCAGGGTCAGCACCCCGAACACGGGCAGCGCCAGGTTCGCGTCGCGCACCGGCGAGTCGGGGATTGCGGCGCCGAGGAGCCAGTTTCGGGTGCCGTCGAGGAGCACGAACGGGTTGATCAGCGGGGCGACCTCGGAGAGGCGCCCGCGTCCCGCCTCGGCCAGGATCCCGCCCACCGCGGCGCTCACCAGGAAGAGGGCGATGATCGCGCCGGTGGCGTAGGCGCGGCGCGGCGTCCACGAGGCGATCGCGAGGCTCACCGCGGCGAGCGGGACGGCGTGGATGACCGGAGAGCCGAGCACCTGCGGCAGGTTCCCGACCTGGTCGCCGATGGCGGCCGGCAGGTCAGCCGAGACGAGGATGCTGGTGAGCAGGATCACCAGCAGGGGTGCAAGGGTCAGGATGAACAGCGCGGCCGCCAGGGCGGAGAGCTTGGCGAGGGCGTAGTCGGTCCGCGCCAGGGCATGGCTGAAGTAGAGCGACAGGACGTGGTTGCGTTGGTCGCTGCTCACCAGCTCCGGGGCCTGCGCGGCCACAAAGAGGGTGAGGATCGGCTGCAGCTCGAAGAGGTAGTTGTTGTAGTTGAAGGGCGTCGGCGCACTCGGCACCATCGCCTGGATCGCGCCCGCGATCGCGGCGGGGACCACCATGATGGCGGTCAGCCCCCACGGCGCGATCTTGGCCCGCCCCGACCGTCCAAGCCCGAAGGCCGCCCGCAGGCTCGCCCAGAAGAGCGTCCAGAAGGCCGCGCGCCGCCCGAGGCGCGGCCCGTCATAGCCCTGGTAGCCAAGGTCGTAGATCGCGCCGGTCGCGCTCTCCGCCGGGGCGACGGCAGCCTCACGCCGCGTCATCGGCACGACCCTCCGCGCGGAACAGGTCCTCGAGCCGGTGACGTCGCTGCTCGAGCCGGGTGAGCGCCAGGCCGAGCTCGTCGATGACGTCACGGACGATGTCGTACGGCCGCTCGTCGGGGCAGTCGACCAGGACGGTCCGCCCGTCCACCTTTGCCACGAGGCCGGCGGCGGTGAGCCGCTCGGCGAGCGCATCCGCACCGTCCTCCACCTCGACCCCCAGCGTCCCGGTGTGCTGCACGAAGGTCGAGATCGGGGCGGACTGGAGCAGCTTGCCGGCGTCGATCGCCAGCAGGAAGGTGCAGACCCGCTCGATCTCGCCGAGGAGGTGGCTGGCCACCACGGTCGCGATGCCGAACTCGGTGCCGGTGCGATGCACCAGGTCGAGCATCTCGTCGCGCCCCGCGGGGTCGAGCCCGTTGGTCGGCTCGTCGAGGAGGAGGAGCTTGGGGTCGTGGACGATCGCCTGCGCCAGCTTGACCCGCTGCTTCATGCCGGTCGAGTAGCCGCCGATCGGGCGGTAGCGCTCCTCGTAGAGTCCCACGTGCCGCAGCACCTCCGCCGTTCGCTCGCGGGCCGCGGCGGCGGGGAGGCCGGCCATCCGGCCCATGTGGCTCACGAAGTCGGTCGCGGAGACATCGGGCGGGAGGCAGTCGTGCTCGGGCAGGTAGCCGACGTACTGGCGGATCTCCGGCCCGCGGGTGGCGACGTCCATGCCCATCACCGTCGCGCTCCCGCTGGTGGGGGCGAGGAGGCCGAGCAGGATCTTCAGGAGGGTGCTCTTGCCGGCGCCGTTGGCGCCTACCAGGCCGATGATGCCGGGCTCGACGTCGAGCGTCAGGGCATCGAGCGCGATGACGGAGGCGCCGTAGCGCTTCGTCAGCGCATCGGTCGAGATGAGGGGCATCGCGCCGGAGTCTAGCCGGGCGGGGAGGGTGCTACATCTGCGGGTGGTAGTCGGGGTCGAAGAAGCGCTTCGGGTCGTCGACGAATTCGAGGAGGCAGCCGCGGCCGCAGAAGTAGTAGCTGGTTCCGTCGTGCTCGGCGGTCAGGCCGGCGGCGGTCGCCACCTCCGGGTTGACGGCCATGCCGCAGACCGGATCGTGCGCGGTCGGGTTCATCTCGAGCGTCTCCATCGGTCGTATCCGTCCTTTCGAAGGTCAGGTGGGTCGAAAGCCTCGCAGGCGAAGCGAGTTCGTCACGACGCTGACGCTCGAGAGCGCCATCGCCGCCGCCGCGAGGGCAGGGGAGAGGAGCCAGCCGGTGAGCGGGTAGATCGCGCCCGCAGCCACCGGGATGAGGATCAGGTTGTAGCCAAACGCCCAGCCGAGGTTCTGGCGGATGACACGCATGGTTGCACGCGAGAGGCGGATGGCGGCCGGCACCGAGCGGAGGTCGTCCCCGACGAGGGTGATCGCCGACGCCTCGACCGCGACGTCGGCCCCGGTCCCGATGGCGACCCCGAGGTCGGCCTGGGCCAGCGCCGGCGCATCGTTGATCCCGTCGCCGACCATTGCCACCACCGCGCCGGCGGCCTGGAGCTCGGCGACGCGTGCCGCTTTCTCCTCCGGACGGACCTCGGCCAGGATCCGCTCGGGACCGATCCCGACCTGCGCGCCGATGGCGTGGGCGACGGCAGCGCGGTCGCCCGTGATCATCCACACCGCCAGTCCGGCGGCCTGGAGGCGACGAACCGCCTCCGCCGATGCGGGCTTGAGCGTGTCGGCAATGGCGATCAGCCCGATCGCCCGCCCATCGGCCGCGACGAGGACCGGCGTGTCGCCGGCCTCCGCGGTCTGCCGGGCCTCGTCCGCGAGCGCCCCAACCGCGACGCCCTGCTCGACCAGCAGCCGCTCGCTGCCGATCAGCACGTTGCGACCCTCGACCCTGGCGCGCACGCCTCCACCGGGGATTGCCTCGAAGCCCGTGACGGCCTGCGCCTCCGCCCCACGCTCCGTCGCCAGGCGAACGATCGCCTCTGCCAGCGGGTGCTCGCTCCCTCGCTCCGCGGCGGCCGCGAGGCGCAGCAGCTCGTCGTCGGTCGTCCCGGCCGCGGGACGTAACGCGCTCACGGACGGCTCGCCGCGGGTGATGGTCCCGGTCTTGTCGAGCACCACCGCGGTGATCCGCTGCGCCTGCTCGAGCGCTGCCCCGTCGCGGACCAGGATGCCTGCCTCCGCTCCCTTGCCGGTGCCCACCATGATCGCCGTCGGAGTGGCGAGTCCCATGGCGCACGGGCAGGCGATGATCAGCACCGCCACCGCCGCGGTGAGCGCCGACGGCAGCCGCGGATCAGGCCCGAGCAGCATCCAGAGCGCGAAGGCGCCAGCAGCCACGAGCACGACGACCGGCACGAAGCGGGCGGTCACCTGGTCGACGACCCGCTGGATCGGCGCCTTCGATCCCTGGGCCCGCTCGACGAGGCGCGCGATCTGCGCGAGCGTCGTGTCGCGGCCGACCCGCTCGGCCCGCATCACGAACGAGCCGGATGCGTTCATCGTGGCGCCCGTCACCTGGTCGCCGGGGCGCTTGTCGACCGGCATCGACTCGCCGGTGAGCATCGATTCGTCGACCGCGGAGCTCCCGTCGATCAGCGAGCCGTCGACGGGGACCCGCTCCCCGGGGCGGACGCGGACGAGATCGCCGACGCGCACCTCGGCGATCGGCAGGTCGGCCTCGCGCCCGTCGCGGAGCACCCGGGCCGTCGTCGGCCGCAGCTTGAGGAGCGCCCGCACGGCTCCGGCCGCCTCGCCCTTGGCACGTGCCTCGAGCCATCGGCCGAGCAGCACGAGGCCGATGATCACCGCCGCGCTGTCGAAGTAGGTCTCCGTGGCGGATCCGACGAGGGTGATCGCCAGCGAGTAGCCATACGCGGCGAGCGTCCCGAGGGACACGAGCGTGTCCATCGTCAGGTCGCCGTGACGCAGCCCCTTCGCGGCTGCGACCAGGAAGCGACGCCCAAAGACGAACTCCACGACCGTCGCCGGGGCGAGCATCCAAACGTTGACGCGCTCCATCGGCCACGGGACGCCGCCGGGCCAGAGGGCGACCACCATCATCGCCAGCCCGATTCCGGTTGCCAGCAGCGCGTCGCGCAGCAGCGCCCGCCGCTCGGTGGCGCGCGCGGCCTCCTCGGCGTCGGCCGCATCGGCCCCTTCGACGGCCCGCGCGGCGGCCACCTCGTAGCCGGCCGCCTCGATCGCCGCCACGATCCCGCCGCGATCGATGCGAGACGGGTCATAGCGCACGGTCGCGCGCTCGGTGGCCAAGTTGACGACTGCCTCGCCGACGCCGTCGGCGCGGTTCAGGAAGCGTTCGATGCGCGTTACGCACGAGGCGCAGGTCATGCCTGCCACGGGGAGGGTGAGCTCGATCATCGGGGCGGGTGCGGCGGTGCTCATCGGTGCCCACAGGATACTACAGGGGAGTATACGCGCCAACCCCGGCATCCGGCCGCGCGGCCTCCCGCGCTACCCTGACCGCCGATGAAGGCGCTGATCCTCACCAACGAGTACCCGCCCAACGTGTACGGCGGAGCCGGGATGCACGTCGCCGAGCTGACCCGCCAGCTGCGCGACCGGATGGCGGTCGAGGTGCGTGCCTTCGGCGACCAGGACGAGGCGGGGGATGGCTGGCGCGTGCGCGGGTATCCTCGGCGTGCCGAGCTGCCCGGCGGCGACGAGCGGCTCCGTCCTGCCTGGGACGCCTTCGGCCGGGACCTTGCCATGGCCGCGGATCCCACCGACGCGGACCTCGTGCACTGCCACACCTGGTACAGCCACCTCGGCGGCCTCCTGGTCCAGCGGGCCTACGGCATCCCGCTCGTGATCACGGTCCACTCGCTAGAACCGCTGCGCCCGTGGAAGCGTGAGCAGCTGGGGGGCGGCTATGACCTGTCGAGCTGGGTGGAGCGGACCGCCCTCGAGGCGGCGGACGCCGTGATCGCCGTCAGCCACGGCACCCGCGACGACGTGCTCGCCCACTTCGAGGTCGCGCCCGGGCGGGTGCACGTCATCCACAACGGGATCGACGCGGACTTCTTCTCACCCGACCCGGCGACGAATGCGCTCGCCCGGCACGGCGTGGATCCCGCCGTTCCCTACGTCCTCTTCGTGGGCCGTATCACGCGGCAGAAGGGGATCGTGCACCTGGTGCGGGCGATCCGCCACCTCGCCCCGGGGATCGGCGTGGTCCTCGCAGCCGGGCAGCCGGACACGCCCGCGCTTGCCGCCGAGGTCGAGGCCGGGGTCGCTGCGGCGCAGCGCGATCGGGCCAACGTCGTCTGGATCCCGCAGATGCTCAGCCGCGAGGAGATCCGGCAGTTCTACAGCCACGCTGCCGTCTTCGTCTGTCCATCGGTCTACGAGCCGTTCGGGATCATCAACCTCGAGGCGATGGCCTGCGCCAGGCCGGTGGTGGCTGCCGCCGTGGGGGGCATCCCCGAGGTGGTGGTCGATGGCGAGACGGGGGTCCTCGTGCCGGTCGAGCTGAGGGCAGATGAGCCGATGACCCCGGTCGACCCGGATCGCTTTGCCCGCGACCTGGCCGATGCGGTGAACGCGCTGATGGCTGACCCGGCGCGCCGTGAGGCGATGGGCGTGGCCGGACGGCGACGCGCGGTGCAGCAGTTCTCCTGGTCGTCGATCGCGGATCAGACCGTGGCGCTCTACCGCCATCTCCTTGCTCCGTTGGGTACCATTCCGCCCCCATGACCAGCTGGCTCACCACCGATGCGCCTCACCACCAGGGTGCCCCGAAGCCGATCGTGCAGGTCCACGACCTGCGCAAGCGGTACGGCACCCTCCAGGCGGTCGACGGGGTGAGCTTCGAGATCACCGAGGGCGAGGTCTTCGGCATCCTCGGCCCCAACGGGGCGGGCAAGACGACGACCCTCGAGATGATCGAGGGGATGCGCACCATCGACTCGGGCACCGCGATCGTGGACGGGGTCGACGTCGCGAAGGACCCGCGCGGGGTCAAGGCGCGCATCGGCATCCAGCTCCAGGCGTCGAGCTTCTTCGACGAGCTCAACCTGCTCGAGCTGCTCGAGCTCTTCGGCCACTTGTACGGCCGCCGCGTCGACGCGAAGGAGCTGCTCGTGGACGTCGAGCTGAGCGAGAAGGCGCGCTCGCAGGTGCGGACCCTCTCCGGCGGGCAGAAGCAGCGCTTCAGCATCGCAGCCGCCCTCGTCAACGACCCGCGGGTGCTCTTCCTCGACGAGCCGACGACGGGCCTCGATCCGCAGGCGCGGCGACACCTGTGGGGCCTGGTGCGGCAGATCAGGGACCGCGGCCACACCGTGGTCCTGACGACGCACTACCTCGAGGAGGCCGAGGAGCTCTGTGATCGAGTGGCGATCATGGACGGCGGGAAGATCGTCGCGCTCGACCAGCCGCTCGCCCTGATCGACGCCCTGCTGGCACGCGGCTTCACGAAGGAGCGCGTCGAGCGGCTCGCCAACCTCGAGGACGTCTTCATCGACCTGACCGGCCACACCCTGCGGGAGGACTAGGCCGATGCGCTGGGTCGTCTACTGGTCCCTCTTCGTGGCCAGCTTCAAGATGTTCGTCCGCAATCGGGCGGCGCTCTTCTTCAGCCTCTTCGTGCCGCTCCTGATCATGCTCATCTTCGGGGTCCTGAACTTCGGCGGCAGCACGACCGTCACGCTCGGGGTCGTCGACGAGGCCAACACGACCGGCAGCCACGCTCTCGTGACCGCGCTGGGTCACGTCACCACCTTCGACCTGCACCCTGGAACGCACGATGCGGAGCTGGCCCAGCTCAAGGAAGGGCATCGCGACCTGGTCCTCGTGATTCCCGCCGGCTACGAGCTGAAGGTGCCGACCGCCGGCTCACCGGGACTGGTCGCCTACGGCAACCAGTCGAAGCCCGAGCAGGCGCGCGTCGGCGGCCTTCTCCTGAACGCGATCGTGGGGCAGATGCTCGCCGGTGGCGGGGCGGGTCCGCTCGTGGCGGTCCAGGACCTGCCGGGGCGCAGCCTCGGCTACATCGACTTCCTGGTGCCCGGCATCCTTGGGCTGACCCTCATGCAGCTCGGCCTCTTCTCCGTGTCGTTCGGCTTCGTCCAGCTGAAGCGCACCGGGGCGCTGCGCCGCCTCTTCGCGACGCCGACCAGCCCCGCCTACTTCCTGGCGGCGCAGGTCACGAGCCGCCTGATCATCGGCCTGACCCAGGTCTTCGTGCTCCTGGGCGTGGGGCTCTGGTTCGGGCTGCACCTGGTGGGGAGCATCGTCCTGCTCCTCGGCATCTCGCTCCTCGGCTCGATCATCTTCCTGGCGATCGGCTTCGGCATCGCGGGATGGGCCAAGAACGAGGACCAGGCCGCGCCGCTGGCGAACCTGGTCAGCCTGCCGATGACCTTCCTCTCGGGCGTCTTCTTCTCGCGCGACGCGATGCCGGCCTTCCTCCGCACGATCACCGACTACCTGCCGCTCACCTACCTCAACCACGCGCTGCGCAGCGTCGTGAATGACGGCGTGGGTGTCGGCGCCATCGCCGGGGATCTGCTCGGGATGGCGATCTGGGCGGCGATCGCCTTCCTCATTGCGGTCCGCCTCTTCAAGTGGGAATGAACGGCTCGCGGACGAGCCCGGCGATCGGGCTCATCCTGCGCGCCGAGCAGGTGGCCATCTTCCTGACCGGCGTCGCCCTCTGGCTTGCCAATGGCGGCTCGGCGCTCCTGCTCATCCCGGCCCTGCTCGTCCCGGACCTCTCGATGGTCGGGTACCTGCGCAGCCCGCGGATCGGCTCGATCACCTACAACGCCGTCCATCACCTCGTCCTCGCGCTTGCGTTGCTCGGCCTGGGCTGGTGGCTCTCCGTCGGCTGGCTGATCCTCGCTGGCGCCGCCGTGCTGTCGCACGTCGGGATGGACCGCGCCCTCGGCTATGGTCTCAAGCTGCCGACCGATTTCCGCGACACGCACCTGGGGCGCATCGGCCGGGACTAGCTGCTCCGATCGTCTCCGAGCCGGTGCTTCGCGACGAAGGCGGCGGCCTGCGCGCGGCGCTGGAGGTTGAGCTTCGACAGGATGCTGCTGACGTAGTTCTTCACCGTCTTGTCGGAGAGGAAGACCTCGGCCGCGATTTCCTTGTTGGTCTTGCCCTCGGCGACCAGCTTCAGGATCTTGCGCTCCTGGGCGGTGAGGTCGCTCAGCTCGTCGCGTTCGTCGCCGTTCGCGATGCGCCGGACCCGCTCGAGGACGCGCTCGGTGACCGCAGGATCGAGGAGCGAGTCGCCGCGTCCGACCGCCTCGAGGGCGGTGACCAGGTCCCTGCCGCGGATCTGCTTGAGCAGGT
>JBGQKH010000034.1:0-18108 GCA_041499395.1 Candidatus Limnocylindria bacterium | reverse complement strand
TCGAGGATCAGCCTTCGGACCCCGGTCGCCTTGCCACCAACGCCGTGCACCAGCGACGCGATCCGCGTCCGCCGTTCGCCAGCCCGGTGCGCGGCGGAACGGCTCGGCGCGTCTCGCTGAGCGGTCACCCGGCGCGTTGCTGGTACCAATCGATGGTGTGGCGGAGCCCCTCTTCGAAGGCGGTCGTCGCGACAAAGCCGAAGCGTTCTCGGGCGCGGCTGGTGTCAAGTGCCCGTCGCGGCTGGCCGTCCGGCTTGGACGGATCCCAGTGGATCTCGCCGGCGAACCGCGTCAGGCGAACGATCAGCCCCACCAGGTCGCGGATGGTGATCTCGTTCCCGACACCAAGGTTCACCGGCTCGGCACCGTCGTAGCGCTCGGCTGCCAGGACGATCCCCTCGGCCGCGTCCTCCACGTACAGGAACTCGCGGGAGGCCGCCCCCGAGCCCCACACGTCGATGTGGTCCTCGCCCGCCCCGCGTGCGTCGACGCACTTCTTGATCAGGGCGGGGATCACGTGCGACGACGAGGGATTGAAGTTGTCGCCGGGGCCATACAGGTTGACCGGGATCAGGTGGATCACGTCGAAACCGTATTGCTGCCGATAGGCCTGGCCCTGGACGAGGAGCATCTTCTTGGCGAGGCCATACGGCGCGTTCGTCTCCTCCGGGTAGCCGTTCCAGAGGTCCTCTTCCCGGAACGGCACCGGCGTGAACTTGGGATACGAGCAGACGGTCCCGATCTGAACGAGCTTGCCGACGCCTGCCAGGCGCGACTGCTCCATGAGCTCGATGCCCATGATCGCGTTCTCGTAAAAGAAGCGGCCGGGATTCTCCCGGTTCGCCCCGATGCCGCCGACCACGGCGGCCAGGTGGATCACGAGGTCCGGGCGGCCGTCGGCCAGTGCTCGACCGATGCCGTCCCGCGTCCTCAGGTCGTAGTCGCGGCTCCGCGGGACGAAGATCTGCGTCGCACCCGCCTGTTCCAGCTGCCGCACGACCGCGCCGCCGAGAAACCCGGCTCCGCCAGTCACCATCACGCGGCGACCCGGCCAGAAGTCGGTCACCGTCCGTCCGCCGGTGCCGCGACGGCATCGCGAATGCCTGCCTCCGCGAGGTCCGCCTCGACCATGATCCGAACGAGCTCGGGAAAGCGGACCACCGCCTCCCAGCCGAGCGTGGCCCGCGCCTTCGATGCGTCTCCGCACAGCTCGTCGACCTCCGTCGGGCGGAGATAGCGCTCGTCGACGCGCACGTAGCGTTCCCAGTCAAGCCCGACCAGGCCGAAGGCGACCTGGCACAGCTCGCGAACGCTGTGCATCTCGCCAGTGGCGATCACGTAGTCGTCCGGCTCTGGCTGCTGGAGCATCCGCCACATGGCCTCCACGTACTCCCCGGCGTAGCCCCAATCTCGCTTCGCATCCAGGTTGCCGAGGAAGAGGTGCTCCTGCTTGCCCGCGAGGATGGCCGCGATCCCGCGGGTCACCTTTCTGGTCACGAAGGTGCCGCCACGGCGCGGTGACTCGTGGTTGAAGAGGATGCCGTTCGACGCGTGGAGGCCGTACGCTTCCCGGTAGTCGATCGTCATGAAGTGCGCGAAGACCTTCGATATCGCGTATGGGGAACGAGGATTGAGTGGCGTTCGTTCAGTCTGTGGGGTCTCCACGACCTTCCCGTACATCTCGGAGCTGCCAGCCTGATAGAAGCGGATCGGCCAGTCGGCGGTTCTCACCGCCTCGAGCATGCGAAGCGTCCCCATGGCCGCCGTCTCGGCAGTGAACTCCGGCATCTCGAAGCTCACCTTGACATGGCTCTGGGCGCCGAGGTTGTACACCTCCGAGGGTTTGATCGCGTGCAGGTGCCCGATGAGGCTGGAGCTGTCGGTCAGGTCGGCGTAGTGCAGGAAGAGCCTGGTCGGTGCCTCGTGTGGATCGTGGTAGAGGTGGTCGATCCGACCCGTGTTGAACTGGCTCGAGCGCCGGATGAACCCGTGGACCTCGTAGCCCTTGTCGAGGAGGAGCTCGGCGAGGTAGGAGCCGTCCTGGCCGGTGATGCCAGTGATCAGGGCTCGAGAAGTCATGGGCGCAGCATACCGGTGCGCGGCGCGGGGCGGTTGGCCGCCGATCGCTCGCAGGGGTTGAAAAGCAGTCATCGCGTCCCTAGAGTGGCCGGTGATGTCCTGCCGCGGGTGCTCGCGGCACCGGTACCTCGGGGGTTGGTCGCCACACGATGATCCGTCGGCACCTCATGACGTTGCGTCTTACCCTCATGGTGGGCGATGGCGTCACGGCCGTGCTGGTCTTCCTGCTCGTCTCCTTCATCCGGTTCGGCAACAGCGGCTGGACGGGGATCTGGACCCGCATCGGCATCGACATTCGGATGGCCGCGATCGCCTTCGGCATCGGCTGGGTGGTCTCGATGTGGTTCTTCGGGCTGTATCGGCTCCGCGCCCGATGGCAGCTGCGGACCGAGGCGAAGGACATCGCCCGCTCGACGGTCCTCGTGGCGACGGTGAGCCTGTCGCTCCTCTTCATCTTCAAGCAGCAGGACGTGAGCCGGCTCTTCCTGCTGACCCTCTTCACCGTGCAACCGGTCGTCACCCTCGCCGGCAGAGGCCTGCTCCGCCTGGCCTTCAGCGAGGTCCGGCGGCGAGGGCACAACGCTCGCTACATGCTGGTCGTCGGGACCGGAAGGCTTGCGCAGGACTTCGCGGACCTCGTCGAGGCGCGCCGGGGCCTGGGGATCAGCGTGATCGGACACTTGTCGGTGCCCGGCGAGGTCAGCCTCCCGGTCACACGACCCGTGCTGGGGGCCCTGGACGGCATCGAGGGGATCTTCCACACCAACGTCGTTGACGAGGTGGCGGTCTGCCTCCCGCGGCAAATGAGCAGCTACCTTGAGCCGGTCGCCAGCCTGGCGGCAAGTGAAGGGAAGACGGTCCGCATCCCGGTCGACCCTCACGATGGCGGTTTGCTGAATGCACGCGAGGAAGAGTTCGAGGGGCTCCTCATCCGTTCGCTGGTCTACGACGGGGGACGCGAGGCGGGGCTGGTCATCAAGCGCCTGATCGACATCGTCGGGGCTGCCGTGGGGCTGATCGTCCTCAGTCCGGTGATGCTCGGTGCCGCCCTCTCCATTCGCCTGCGCGACGGCTCGCCGGTCCTCTTCCGGCAGACCCGCGTCGGCCTGCACGGCCGACGCTTCACGATCATCAAGTTCCGGACCATGGCTCCCGACGCCGAGGAGCGGCTGCCCGAGGTCGCGCACCTCAACGAACGGTCCGGCGCGGCTTTCAAAGCGACCGACGACCCCCGCCTCAGTCGAACGGGCGGGTTCCTGCGAAGGACGAGCATCGACGAGCTGCCGCAGTTCTGGAACGTGCTCCGGGGGGAGATGAGCCTGGTCGGGCCGCGACCACCGCTCCCATCCGAGGTCGTCGAGTACGACATCTGGCATCGACGGCGGCTGAGCATGAAGCCGGGCATCACTGGGCTGTGGCAGGTCGAGATCCGCAATGAGGCGAGCTTCGACCGATGGGTGGAGCTGGACCTCAGCTACATCGACCGATGGACGCTCTGGCTCGACCTCCGCATCCTGCTGCGCACCATGCCGAGCGTGCTCATGGCCCGCGGTCGCTAGGCGCCGTCGCCTTGACCCTCCGCTAAGCGTCCCGCTTCATGGGTTCGATCCTGGTCCTGTATTACGCTGCCAGCGCGCCGCTGCGACGGACGATCGCCGATCACCTCAACTCGATCCGCCGCTACAGCGGTCGGTCGTGCATCTACGTCAATCTCGCGGTCCGGCCTGTTCCAAGCTGGATCCACCGCCTCGACGTCGGCCTGGTCGTCTTTCACACGACCCTCCTGGCGACGCGCTGGTTTCCGGGGTCACTGCTCCGGATCGCCGGGCGGCTGGGGGCGATCGAAGGTCTGACCTGCCCGCGGATCGCCATTCCCCAGGACGAGTTTCTCAGCACGGATGTGCTGGTCGACTTCCTGCGAGAGTTCAAGGTCGATCACGTGCTCACCTGCGCGCCTCCCGAAGAGTGGGAGACCATCTACGGCCCGCTGATGTCGAGTGGCGTGGGCGTGAGGCGCGTGCTGACCGGCTACCTGGAGCCGCTGACGGTACGCCGCGTCGACGAGCTCGCCGCCAGGGCCGACGAGCGAGACATCGACATCGGCTACCGCTCATGGCTTCCGGAGCCGTGGCTCGGACGGCACGGGATGCTCAAAGGCTGGATTGCCGATCGGTTCGCGGAAGAAGGTCGCCGTCGGGGCCTGCACGTCGACATCTCGATGAACCCGGCCGACACGCTGCTGGGCGATGCCTGGTATCGGTTCCTGCTGCGTTGCCGGTTCACGATCGGCGTGGAAGGAGGAGCGAGCATCCTCGACCGGGATGGCCAGATTCGCGCGCGCGTCAACGGCTACATGACAGGGCATCCCGAAGCACCGTTCGAAGAGATCGAGCGCGCGTGCTTCCCCGGCCTCGACGGCAGGTTCAACTTGCGGGCCATCTCGCCGCGCCATCTCGAGGCGTGCATGACCCGGACGCCGCAGATCCTGATCGAAGGTTCGTACAACGGGGTTCTCCAGCCCTGGACACACTACGTTCCGCTGCGTTCGGACTTCAGCAACCTCAGCGAGGCTTTCGCAGAGATCGAGCACGGGGAACGAGCCACACAGATGGCCGAGCGGGCCTATCAGGATGTGGTCGCTTCTGGGCTGCACACCTACGAATCATTCGTCTCGACGCTGCTCGCCGCCGCCGAGATGCCCAAGCCTCGCAAGCGCACCAATGCGACGGTGCCAGTTCGTGCGATCACTGCCTGGAGCCGCGCAGCTGACCTCCTGTCCTGGGCCGAAACATGGATCCGCCCCCGAGCCAAGCCCATCGCCAGGGAAGCTCTCCGTCGCGTCGGGCTGTTGGAGGCGGCCAAGCGGTCGTGGGGTCGGCTCCGCAGCGGGTGAAGCACCGGGCGAGGGCTCGCCCGTCCGATTTCAGCCCCGGGGAGATCAAGGCGCCGAGTGCCCTAGAAGGCCTCCAGGTAGCGGCTGACCTCCCAGCTGCTGACCTGCATCCGGTACTCGTCCCACTCCTCGACCTTCGCTTCGACGAACCGCTCGAGCACGTGCTCCCCCAGCGCCTCCCCGATGACCGCGTCGGCCGCCAGCTCGTCGACCGCCTCGCGCAGCGTGCCGGGCAGCTGGCGGATCTTTCGGCTCTCCAGCTTGGCCGCGTCGAAGTGGTAGAGGTTCTCCTCGACCGGGTCGGGCGGCGTCAGCTTGCGAGCGATGCCGTCCATGCCGGCGGCCAGCATGCAGGCGAAGGCCAGGTACGGATTCGACGAAGGGTCCGGGCAGCGCAGTTCGATACGCGTGCTGTTGAGCTGCCCCTTGCTGATCTGCGGGATCCGGATCAGCGCCGAGCGATTGATGCGCGCCCAGCCGATGTAGACCGGCGCCTCGTAGCCCGGGACGAGGCGCTTGTAGCTGTTCACCAGCGGCGCGAGCACCGCGATCATCCCGCGCGCGTGCTCCAGCGTCCCGGCGATGTAGCTGCGTGCCATGGTCGAGAGCCCGTAGGGATCCTTGGCGTCGGCAAAGGCGTTCTTGCCGGCCTTGATGTCCCACAGGCTCTGATGGCAGTGCATCCCGGAGCCGTTGATCCCGAAGAACGGCTTCGGCATGAAGGTTGCGTAGAGTCCGTTGCGCGCCGCGACGGCTTTCAGGGTGGTCTTGAAGGTGACCGCGTTGTCGGCGGTGCGCAGGGCATCGGCGTACTCGAAGTCGATCTCATGCTGGCCGACGGCGACCTCGTGGTGCGCCGTCTCGACCTTGATCCCGAGCGCCTCGAGGTCGTTCATCATCTCCTTGCGGACATCGGTCCCCAGGTCGCTCGAGAGGTCGAAGTAGCCGGCCGCGTCGTGCGGCAGCGCCTCGACGGCGTGATCGTTGCGCTTCAGCAGGAAGAACTCCAGCTCGGGCCCCGTGTTGAGGATGTAGCCGAGCTTCTTCGCCTTCTCGAGCTGGCGCCGCAGCACCCAGCGCGGGTCGCCGGGGAACGGGTCGCCGTGCGGGGTGAAGACGTCGCAGATGACCCGCGCCGCGCCCGTGGCGATCGGCTTGCCATCCGGACCGAAGCCCGGCTCCCAGGGGACCTCTGCGAAGGTGGACAGGTCAGGGACGAGGAACATGTCCGACTCTGCGATGCGGGCAAAGCCCTCGATGCTGCTGCCGTCGAACCACTTCCCGTGCTCGACGGCCTCCTCGAGCTGGTGCATCGGGACCTGGACCGATTTCACCTGGCCGACGATGTCTGTGAACTGGAGGCTGACGAAGCGCAGGTTGCGCTCCTCGGCGAGCTTCAGGGCGGCGGCGAGCTGCTTGGTGGCCATGGATGGAGGTCTCCTTAGGACGAAGGGGTGCGCGAGTTCGCGAGCGGAGGCTACCGGGGGAGCGGGTGAACGGGGAGGTAGCAACCGGGCGGCCAGGGTTCGATTTCTTTGTGCAGTATGCACAAGTCGACGCAGGGCTGGGGTCGATCAAGCGGTGCCTGGCCGAGCCGCGCCCTATGTCGCGCGTATGGGGAATTGCGGTCGCCTTTCGGCGCGATGCCGCAGGTATGCCACTTGTCCAGTGAGAATTAGCCCGATTGTGGGCGGTCCAACGCCGTCTCCCCTGCGGTTGTTCTCCGTCGCTGAGAATTGGCTCCCCGCTTGCTCCGTCAGATCGTCCGGACGGGCTCACTGCCCGATCAGGAGGGCTGATGCTCCGCCTCGGCGAGGATGCGCAGCGCGTCCTCGGGACGCCTCGGGTCGAGTCCCAGCTCGGCGTGGGCGGCATGCAACCGATAGAGGACCGTGTTGCGGTGGACGCCGAGGGCGCGCGCCGCCGGGGCGATTCGCCCGTTGCTGCGCGCCACGGCCAGGAGCGTAGCCCCGATGCGGTCATCGGGGAGGGAAGGCGGGGCGGCGGGGCGTTGCAGGGGACGGGAACCGGGACGCGGCGGCTGCACGCGACGCAGCAGCGCCCGCAGGGTCACGCCGAGCGCATCGGCCGCGACCTCGTCGACCCTCGCGAAGGGCAGGTCGTCGAAGAGCCAGACGGCTGCCCCGGGGCGAACGCGGCGCTCGAGCAGCCAGAGGCCATCGCGCGTTCGTCGGGAGCTTTCAGAGCGGGCGCCCGCATGCAAGAGTCGTGCGTGGGCAGCCACAAAGCGGGCGGCCAGGGCGCGACCCGCAGGACGCGCGTGGAGGGCGCGGATCTCCCCGTCGGCGATCACCGCGACGCCGCGACGGAGGCGCCCCGCGATGAGCCCGGCGGCGGCGCCAGGGTCCGGGTCGGCGAGCGCCGCCTCGGCGGCGGCGAGTCGCAGCTCGGCACTCAGCCGGTCGAGGTGCCCCGCCTCGTCCCGCAGGTAGGCGGCCAGGTGATCGGTGAGCGGCCCGGTGGCACGCGCGCTGGCGAGGATCGGAATCGGCGCGTCTGCCGGCTCGAGATGCAGGCCGGAGGGCGCGCCCGCCAGCACGATCCCCGCCGGGCGCAGCTCGGCCGCCTCAAGCACTGCCAGCAGGGCGTCGAGCGGCCGGTCGCCGAGCAGCGAGGCATCCAGGACCAGCAGCTCTCCGTCGACCCGCGGGGGCAGGTGCGGTTCCGCCGTTCTGCTGCGGACCACGCCTCGCGCGGCCTGGAGGAGCCCCTCCACCGTGCCGGAAACGCGCCTCGCCTCCGGGTCGACCGCCCGCCACAGGTCGATGATGCTGCTCATCCGCTCCCCCATCCGACAAGGGCGAGCACCTATCCCGCGGCGCCCGCCGCTGCCGCCGCAAGGTCCGCGACCAGGTCGTCAGGGTCCTCGAGGCCGATCGAGACCCGGATCATTCCCGGGCTCAGCCCCGCCTCGGCCAGCGCCGCATCGCTCAGCTGCCTGTGCGAAGAGGAGGCGGGGTGGCTGCACAGGGTCTCGGCCGATCCCAGGCTGGTGGCATGCACCGCGACCTTGATCAGGTCCAGGAACCGCTCGCCCGCCGCGCGGCCGCCGGAGAGCTCCAGCGCCAGCATCCCGCCGGCCATGCCGCCACGCAGCGTGCGCGCCGCGAGCGCGTGCTGCGGATGGGACGGGAGCCCCGGATACCGAAGCGCGTCGACCCCGGGCGCTCGCTCCAGGGCGGTCGCCACGGCGAGCGCGTTCGAGCTGTGGCGGTCCATCCGGATCCCGAGCGTCTTGAGCCCGCGCAGGGCGAGGAACGCCTCGAGCGGCGCGGCATTGCCACCGGCGTTGATCACGATCTCCCGCGCGGCGGCGACCCGCTCGGCACTGCCCAGGATCGCGCCGCCGGTCAGGTCCGAGTGGCCCCCGATGTACTTCGTGGCGGAGTGCATCACCACGTCGGCCCCAAGGGTCAGCGGGTTACACAGGTACGGGGAGGCGAACGTGTTGTCGACCGCCACCGGAACTCCTCGCGCGTGGGCCGCCTGAGCGATGGCGGCAATATCGGCCATGGCGGTGGTGGGGTTGCTGATCGTCTCGAGCCAGACCAGCCGGGTCCGCTCCCGAATGGCGGAGGCCACCGCGTCGGTGTCGCTGGTGTCGACGGCGCGAACGCCGATCGCGGCGCGGGCCAGGATGGTGCGGGAGAGGCCCACCATCCCGCCGTACACCGCATGCGGGATGAGCATCTCGTCGCCCGAGTGCAGGAACGACATCACGATCCCGTGCATCGCGGCCATCCCGGAGGCGGTGACGTGGCACGCCTCGGCGGTCTCGAGCTCGGCGAGCGCCTCCTCGAGCGCGGCGTGGGTCGGGTTCGAGTAGCGCGTGTACGAGTGGCCCGGCCTCGCGAAGGCGAGGAGCTCGGCGAGCTCGAGAGCACTCGTCACCTCGAAGGTGCTGGTCTGGTAGATCGGGACGTTGATCGGCGCCTGGGGAGCATCCGGCACGCGGCTGGCGGCTTTGATGGCGCGCGTGCTGAAGCCGGGCATGACCGGCCGAGTCTACCAGTCGGCCTGCCCGATCACGGCTTGGCCGACGGGGTGGGGGAGGGCGTTGCAGCGACCCCGCTCAGCAACTGCTCGCCGATCCGGTGAATCGCCTCGAGGTCGGGGACCAGGATGTACCCGGCACTCGAATTCGGATTGGCGTGCA
This sequence comes from Candidatus Limnocylindria bacterium, assembly GCA_041499395.1. GTDB lineage: Bacteria > Chloroflexota > Limnocylindria > QHBO01 > QHBO01 > CF-167. The sequence goes on along the minus strand of JBGQKH010000034.1, from coordinate 8,959 downwards.
TGTAGATCGGCGGCTGCAGAACGATCCGCTGCAGCTGCGACATGTCGGCATCCTGGACTGCCTGCGCGAGTTCGGCGATCCGGTCGGAGGGGACGTCGGTGGCGATCGTGTTCTTCACTGCGTCGAGGAGGCCGGGCAGGGCGAGCAGCAGGTTCCCGGCGGTCAGCTTGGCGCGAATCGCAGTGAGCAGCTGCTGCTGCCGATCGGCCCGCGTGAAGTCGCTGTCACCGGCTCCCTTTCGCGAACGCACGAACGCGAGGGCGGTGTGCCCATTCATGTGATGCTTCCCCGCCGTCAGGTAGAAGCCCGTGACGATGTTGAATTCATTGTCGTAGGTCGGGTCGTTAACGGCGCGCTGGACGACGATATCGACGCCGCCGATCGAATCGACAACCTGCTTGAACCCGAGGAGGTTGACCGCCGCGAAGTAATTGATCTGCACTCCCAGCAGCTTGCCGATGGTCGCCTTGAGGGTGCCGACCCCGCCCAGCGGGAATTCCTTCTTGTGGTTGGCGGCGTAGGGCATCAGCGAGTTCAGCTTGTTGTTGTACGGGGTCCCGTCGGGGAGCGGGACGCCGTAGAGGTCCCTGGGGACGGAGATCATCGCGGAGGCTCCGCCCTTGGGATCAATGCTGACAACGAGCATCGTGTCGGTCAGGGCGGTGCTACGGCCAGGGAGGCTGTCAGTCCCCACCAGCAGGATGTTTACCCGCTGCTCGGGGGTGACCTGCGGTTGGCTCGACGGTTCCGGAGGGCCCGAAACGCTGGGGAAGACGTCGTCCAACTGCCCACCGTGCCCGCCGCCAAGCGAAACCGCGCCAAGCGTGTCGATCGCCTTGGCGGCGTAGTAGGCGGGGAGGGCGTGCATGGCGAGCGTCGCCACCACCAGCAGCCCCGTCACCCATGTCGCGCCGCTGCGGATCCTCGGACGTGCGCCATGGCCGTATGCCTGCAGGACCCCCACCAGGCGCCACACGAGCACGATGGCATCGAGCATGACCAGACCGACCAGAAAACGGATGTCGAACAGCCTGGCCAAGAGGTGCGACGGGCTGGCAACCCACACCAGACCGGCGCCGAGAATCAGCACCAGCATCGGTGCCCCAAGCAGCCAGGCCAGCCTGGATTGGCGGTTGTACGCCTGGCCGAGACCGGGAAAGAGGAACGAGAGGAACGCGGCGAGCGAGGAGCGCAAACCTGACTGCGCGGGGCCAACTGGGAGTGGCGCCTGGGGTTTCACGCCACCATGGTGCCATGCTCGAGCCCGCTTGACCGGCTAGGATCTTGGGAGTGGATCGTCTCCGACGCATCGGCCCTGTCCCGATCGTGGCCGCAGCCGCAGTCGCCGTGCTCGCCATCGGGGCCCTCGCGTGGGTCCTGTTCGGCCATCGGGCCAATCCCCATCCGCTCCCTTCGGCCACGGCGTCCGCTTCGGAATCGTCCTCACCCTCAACATCCCCATCGCCCTCGGTCACTCCGTCGCCAACCGAGACGGGCGTCGCCTGCCCCCTGAACGGGCTGCCGGTCGCCGACCCGGCAAGACTCAGCAAGGTGGCCATCGCAGTCCAGATCGACAATAACCCGCTGGCGAGGCCGGCTCGCAACCTGTCGAACGCAGACATGGTCGTCGAGGCGCCGGTCGAGGGCGACACGACGCGCTTCAGCGCCATCTTCCTCTGCAACGCCACCGCAGGGCTGACGGGTCCGATCCGCAGCGGGCGCTATTACGAGATCGACCTGTGGCAGGACCTCCATGTCCTCCCGGTCGGCTTCGGAGGGAGCCCTCCGACGCTGCAGCGCTTCTCCGCGGCGGGCATGCCGTACCTCAACGGCATCAACGGCGGATGGCCCTGGTTCCATCGGTCTGGGTCGTACGGAGCGCCGCACAACCTCTACGGCGACCTTGAGGCGCTCCGCGCCGCCCTTGGTGGCGGTGGAGGGATCGACAGGCTCGCCGCCAAGGTCAGCCCGGTGCGTCCGCAGTTCACCTTCGACGTCGCGGCCGTTGTGCCGGCCGGGCGCCCGATCCATGCCATCGAGATCCGGACGACCGCCTCCTGGCGCTTTGGGTGGTCCTGGAACGCCTCCGGCGCGGTGTGGGCCCGGCAGGACGGCGGCAAGGCGGTGGTCGACGAGGTTACCGGCCGGCCGGTCACCGCTGCCCACGTGGTCGTGCAGCGCGTCACCGAGCAGATCGTCTATGGGGATCCCGACCCGGGAGGCAACCCTCGTCGCCTCCAACATCTGGTCGGGCACGGCGACGGCACGCTCTACACGGAGGGGCGAGCGATCGCGCTGCACTGGTCCCGGCCGACCGCCAAGGACGGAACCACCTGGACCTACGCAGATTCGGGCGCCCCGGTCGTCCTGGCGCCGGGCGTCGTCTGGTGGGAGATCATCCCGGTGGGGGCAGGCCTGACGGAGTCCTGAGCTACTCGATCTCGCCGGGTCGCGCCGAGGGGCTGGACAGGAAGGCATCCATGGCGCGGCGGATCTGGCGGTCCGAGTCCATGTTGCGGCGCGCCGATGCGATGTTGCGACGCACGTCGGCCGGATCCGGCTCGTCATCGCCGTGCGGGAGGCGGGCAGCCCCATTGGACGCCGGACGGTCCGCGGCAACTGCGGTCGCGACGTCGGTCTTGGCAGCCGTCTCGGCGGCCGGCGCCGGAGCCGGAGCCGCCGGGGTTGGCTGGCTCGTCTCCTCGGGAGCGGTGAGCAGGCGGCGCGGCGCCGTGCGGCGCGGACGGGGATTGCCGCTGATCTGGTTCTTGCCGAGCGACTTGGCCTGGTACATCGCCCGATCGGCGCCGATCATCAGCTCCTCGGTCGACCAGCCGTCCTCGGGGTGCGAGACGAGGCCGATGCTGACGCTCGTCGTCGCCTCGTTGCTGGCGAGCGAGGTACCGATCTCCTCGACCCCCTCGCGGATCTTCTCGGCGACCACGTAGGCGCCGACGAACTCGGTCTCCGGCAGCAGGATGAGGAACTCGTCGCCACCGTAGCGATAGGCGGCGTCGACTCCCCGGATCGACCCGGCGATCACGCGGCCGACCGCGCGCAGCACCTCGTCGCCGCGGAGGTGACCCATCGAGTCGTTGATCGCCTTCAGCCCGTCGAGGTCGATCATCAGCAGGCAGAAGCCGCGGCCGCTGCGTCGGGTGCGCTGGACCTCCTGCTCGAGCTTCGGGAAGAGCTGGCCGCGGTTGTAGAGGCCGGTCAGGGGGTCCGACTGCGAGAGCTCCAGCACCCGCGCGCGCACCCGCCGCTCCGCGCTGGCGTAGACGCCGGCGAGGTACGCGAGCAGCCAGAGCGAGCCGAGGTTGATCCCAACGCGCAGCAGCTCGTCGTTCGCACCGCCGACGCTGGCGAGGGCGAGCTGGCCGAGGTACGCGAGCGAGGCGGCCGCCGCAACGACGATCGCAAGGCGGCTGCCGAGCGTGAGGGCGGCTGCGACCGCCACGAGGTGATAGGTGAAGACGAAGGGAGAGGCGGCGCCTCCGGTGAGCCAGACGAGGCCGCTCGCCAGCGTGAGGGCAGCGAAGATCTCGAAGCCGATCGCGATACGACCACGCCAGCGACGCGGAAGGAGCTCGTGGAGCACGACCACCAGGCCGGCGGCACCGCCAGCCACCGCGAAGATCGCCGGCCGATTGGACGGGAACGCATCGGTCAGCCCGATCCCCACCATCACGCCGGCGATCGCCACCCACCAGACGACGCGGACCACCCCTTCGTGGGAGATGAGAGCGGAGGGCGTGGCCAGGTCCGAACCGATTCCTTCGACGGGGTTGGCGGCGATCGGGGAGGCGCCTGCCTGCCTCCGCTCACGGATGATCGCCACCAACGCCCCGAGGGCGACGATCACGGCGACACCGCCGGCGACGAGGATGAAGGTAAGTTCGGGTGTCACGTTCCTCACTCAGGCGCCTGGCTTGCCATCGGGATTGCGCCTGCACGCGCCGCTGATCGCCTCGTGGCTAGTCTAGGGTTTGGGCAGACGACCGCGCAAAGGTACTAACCACACCGGAACCAGCTTCCGTGGCGCGGGCGCACCACATGATCCAAAGGTCCTAGGGGCTCTTATTGCTACCATGGGGCTCCGCCCCGCCGCACAACAATCGCTTCGAGGTGCCCATCACGGATCGGCCGCAGCCACGCAACGCCGGCCTGGCAGCCTTCCTCTCCTTCCTCTTCCCGGGCCTGGGGCAGGCCTACGTCGGTGCTCGCCGGATGGCGCTCATCTTCGGCGTACCGGTCCTCGTCCTGGTGGTGCCGCTCGCAGCGATCAGGGTGGGATGGATCGGCGGCCTCGGCAACGAGTTGCTCTCGGCTGGCTTCCTCCGTGCAGCCCTCGTCGTCAACTTCGGGCTGATGGCTTGGCGCCTGGCTGCCATCGGGGCGGCGGGCCTGACCGCGCGCCCTTCCCTGCGCCGCGGCGACACGGCGCATCGTGGGGTCTGGGTCGGGCTGATCGGAGTCTTCCTCGTGGCCACCGTCGGCATGCACGCCTGGGCGGGGGTGCTCATCACCAGGCTGGACGCCACGCTCGGCAACGTGTTCGCGGGCGAGCGCCCAGGCGCATCCGGCGCACCTGGCGGCGGGCCGGTCAACCAGTCCTCCTACCGGTGGAATGGCACGCAGCGGATCAGCTTCCTGCTGCTCGGCATCGATTCGGGACCGGGGCGCACGGAGGCGCTCACCGACACGATCCTGGTCGTGAGCATCGACCCGGTGGCGCGCACGGCGGTCATGATCTCGGTGCCGCGCGACACCGGCTTCGTGCCGCTCCCGGATCGTTCCGTCTATCGGAATGGCGTGTACCCGAACAAGATCAATCAGCTCTCGACCGAAGCGCAGGCGGATCCCGCCCGCTGGTGTCCCGACCTTCCGGCAGCCATGAAGACCTGCGGCCTGCGCACGCTGGAGCGGGCGATCGGCCTCTACCTGGGGATCCCGATCGAGTACCAGGCGAGCGTTGACCTGCAAGGCTTCGCCGACCTGATCGACGCCCTCGGCGGCGTGACGCTCTGCCTCGACGGCAAGATGGTCGACCCCGAGTACGGTGGTCCCACCTGGCATGGAACGGGCATCGTCCTCCCCGCCGGCTGCGGGTCATACGACGGAGCCCACGCCCTCGCCTACGCGCGGATCCGGAAGGGCTGGATCGAGCTTGCCGACGGCACCCGCCAATACCAGAACGACTTCAAGCGCGCGGACCGTCAGCAGCGAGTGCTGCTCGAGCTTCGCACCAAGATCGCGCGAGCGGACCTGATCTTCGGGCTGCCGAGCATCCTGACGGCGGTCGGCAACGCGGTCGAGACCGACTTTCCTCGCGCGCTCGCGGGCGACCTTGCCAGCCTGCTGCCCCTTGTGACCGGGCCCGAGATCAGGCGGGTCGTCCTCTCCTACCCCGACTTCGCCGGCCCGCCCACGAACCCCGATGTGAACTACCTGCTCATCCCGCGACGCGAGCAGGTGCGGGCGGAGATGCAGCGCCTCTTCGGCCCGAACCTGCAGGGCTGGTATCTCGGCGGCACCGCCAGTGGGCCCCCGCCTGCTCTTCCCGGGTCATGACGGCTGACGGTGCCGGTCATGGGGGTGACAGGCCGAGGGTGCTGCTGCTCTCGATGTACCCGCTCGACCGCGGCCTGTGGGGCGCCACGACGCGCATCACCCAGCTGCGGGAGGCGCTGGGCAAACGGGTGGCGCTGGAGGTCGTGGCAGGCACCCGTGGGCCGCGCGGCGTCGCGTTGGCCCGCTACCTCGCCAGGGGCCGGCTTCGCGGGCTGGCCGGGATCTACGTCGAGAATGCCACGACCCTGCCGGGACCGGCCGACCTGCTCTTCCTCGCCCTCGCCCACAGACGAGGAATCCCCGTCCTGACGTACGTCCGCGACGCGCAGCAGCTGTTCCCTGAGTACTTCGCCGCGACCACTCTCAAGCGCCGCGCATCCCGCGCCCTCTTCCTCCCTGCCACGCGAGCGCTGATGCGCGTCTCGACACATGTCGTCTTTCCGTCTCGCGGACTTGCGGCCGCCGTCCTGGGCGACGATCGTCGGGCCGAGCGCGCGCTGCTCCTCCCGCCCGGAGCCCGCCTCGCCGACGCCCCTCCCGTCGACCCGCGCGCTCGCGCCCTCCTCTTCGTCGGCGGCCTCCGGTACGACGCGCATGGAGGTCCGATCCTGATGCAGGCAATGGAGGAGGCTCGAGCCGCGGGCACCGGACTCGAGCTGCTCTGCGTCTCGCGCCTCGGCGAGGAGCCTCGAGGGAAGCTGCCCCATTGGATCCGCGTGGTGCGCGCGGAGGGTCGAGAGATCGACGAGCTCCTCCCCTCGGTCCTGGCGACGATCACGCCACGCCGGAAGACGCCATACAACGACCTGGCGGTGCCGATCAAGGTCATGGAGTACCTGGGGTATGGACGCCCGCTGATCGTGACGGACACGATCGAGACGGCGGCCATCGTGCAAGGTGCTCGATGCGGACTCGTCGTGCCCGACACGGCCGCGGGACTGGCGCAAGGCATCGTCGCAATGGCGCAAGCGCCCGCGGAACAGGTGACTAGCTGGGGGGAGGCGGCGCGCGCCGCGGCCGTCGCGAACTCCTGGGATTCGCGAGCGTCCCGCGTCCTCGAGCTGCTCGGTGTTCAGGCATGACCAGGGAGATTGCACAACCAAGGTGGGGCACGGTGCTCACCGGAGTGTGGGTGGCGCTCGGGATCGTGGCGCTGGCACTCGCAGCGGTGCTCACATCCCACGTTTCGACCACCCTCTTCATCCTGATCGAGGGCCTGGTCGTTGCCCTGGCCGCGCTCGCCAGCCTCCGCTGGCCCCGCGCCATGCTGGTCGCCGTCGTGCTCAGCCCGATCCTCGATCGGTTCCTCGTCCCGGACCTCCTCGCTCCGGGTGCCGAGCCATTCGCCCACCTCCTGCCCGAGGCGCTCCTCGCAGCGGTCAGCGCGGCGCTCCTGCTCCAGGCGGCTCGGCGAGGAACGCTGTGGAGTGCCTTCCGGCACCCTGCGTTTCCCCTCGCGCTCCTCTTCGTCGGCCTGGCGGGCCTTTCGGCGCTGGTCAACCACGTGCCGGTCGTGCAGGCCGTGGCCGGCATCGCCTTCACCCTGGATGCCGTCGCGATCTTCTTCGTGGCGCGGGCTGTCGGATTCGGCACGCGGCAGGTGATCATGGCGATCGGCGTCCTGATGGGTGTCGTGCTTGCCGGGGCCCTCGTCGCGCTCGGCCAGGCCTTGCTGACACCCGACCTGTTCGGCCTTTCGCCCTTGCGAGGCAGGTTCGGCGAGCTGTACCGGCTCGCCGCCTTCTTCCGGGACCCAAACACCCTTGCCGCCTTTCTATCGGCGTCGATCCCGTTCGCCCTCTTCGCGGGAACCGGGCTGCGTGCCCAACAGAGCCGGCGGATCGCACTCGCGGGGGGGTTCCTCCTGCTGCTGGCTCTGTGGCTCTCCTTCTCGCGCGGCGGATGGCTCGGCGCGGTGGGTGGCTTCTGCATTTCGGCGCTCGTCTTCGATCGGCGCGCCCTGCGGATCGGCCTGCTGGTGATGGTGGCCAGCCTGGTGGTCGCTGTCGTCATGCCTCGCAACCTTGCATGTCCCGATTGCTCCCACCGGCTCGATGTGCTCGGGTCGACCTTCGGTCGTGTCGATGCGATCGGCTCCGGGCGGGACCTGCGAACGCTCTTCATCGCGAACGCGGTGCCGATCCTCCGCGACCACCCCCTCATCGGCGTCGGCCCGGGCCGCTACGGGGGCGCGGCGGCCAACATCTTCGGGACGCCGATCTATGCCCAGTACGGCACGGATCGGCTCTTCACGAACCCGACGCAACGGACCGTGGACGGCTTCTGGCTCCACCTCTGGATCGAGGGCGGAACGGCCGGCCTGCTGGTCTTCCTTGGGATCATCGCGGCGACGTTGCGCCCTGTCTTTCGATCTGCCCGCACGGCCGCTGGCGGGACTCGGATCGTGCTGGCCGGCCTTGCGGCGGCCGCCCTCGCGCTCTCCCTCAACGGGCTCACCACCATGCTGCTCGAGGCCAACAGCGGGGCCTTCCTCTTCTGGTTCCTGCTAGGCATCGGCTCCCAGCTTGGCGCCGCCCACGACCGCGCCAGCTCCGGCGCGAATGGGGTGGCGGTCGCCTAGAACTGGCGTCCGGTGACGATCTGCCAGAGCGTGCGGAAGATCAGGCGCAGGTCGAGCCAGAACGAGCGGCGGTCGATGTACTCCAGGTCGAGCGCCACCCCCTCGTCGAAGCTGAGACGCCCCCATCCGGTGGCCTGCCAGAGCCCCGTCAGGCCCGGGATCACCGAGAGGCGGCGGAGGTGCCACGGCTGGTACACCTCCACCTCGTACGAGATCGGGGGCCGCGGCCCAACGAGACTCATCTCGCCGCGGACGATGTTGATCAGCTGCGGAACCTCGTCGAGATGCGAGCGACGCAGCATGCCGCCGAGACGCGTCACGCGGGGGTCGGAGGGGATCGGCAGCCAGGCTTCGCCCCCAGCCTGTTCCGTGGTTGCGTCGCCGCGGATCAGGTCGCGTACGTGGTCGCGGTGTCGTTCCTCCTCCGCGCTGCTGAACATGGTGCGGAGCTTGAAGACGGTGAACGGCCGCCCCCCGAGGCCGAGCCGCTGCTGGCGAAAGAGGACCGGCCCGCGGGACTCGAGCTTCACGGCGATCGCGACGACGGCGAGGATCGGCGAGGCGAGCACCAGGCCGACGAGCGCGGCGGCCAGGTCGAGGCTGCGCTTGGCGATCCGGTACCCGGCCGGGGTGGGCGCGACCGGAACGATCAGCGACGAGGCTGGCCCGATCCGGAGGCCGGGCTCGGTGGACATCGGCCGGGTCGACTCCTCGATGGATGGATGGTCGGGGCGGCCCGATTCGAACGGGCGACCTCCTGCTCCCAAAGCAGGCGCTCTACCTGGCTGAACTACGCCCCGCCGG
>JBGQKH010000033.1:0-18192 GCA_041499395.1 Candidatus Limnocylindria bacterium | reverse complement strand
CGGGCAACGCCCCGGAATTCAGGTATTGGGCCTCGCGAACCGCCCTGTGGGACGGCGACGTCGGAGATGCGCGGATCGATCTCGCCGCGCTCGATGCCACTGGCGTCCATGGCTCGGTGGTGGAGCTGCGCCGAACGACGATTCGGGCCGGTCTGGCCGCCCTTGAGGGGCGCTCCGCCGATGCCCTCGGACACTACCGCGAGGCATTTCGAGGGTGGCACGACCTCGGACTCCCATGGGACGAAGCGCTCACCGGGATCGACATGGCGACCCTGCTCGATCCAGCTGACGCCGAGGTCCGGGCCGCGGCTGCGTCGGCGCGCGAGATCCTCGTTCGGCTAGGCGCGAACCCGTTCGTGGCGCGACTGGACGCGGCACTGGCAGCCTGGACCCTTGGCGTGGATGCCGGACAGTTGCCGGTGGCGGAACGAACAACGGCCGTCTGATCGACTGTCAGCGGTCGATCCCGCTGCTTGCTCGAAAGGACCTCATTTAGGTGAACTGGGCCGCGGGCTCCCGCGAGCACGAATTGGATAGTCCGCGGCGGCTCCCTTTTTGGGCTCGCCCGAGGCAACCTGCCGGAGGGCTGCCCACCACATCGAGTGCGGCACCCGTTCTCCGTTCTTGACCTTGGCGCAGTGACTGACCGACAGTCCGGTCGCCCGGGCGATGGCGTGTGCTGACAGGGTGCTCAAGGTCGGGGCGACCTCCCTCACAAACCAGGCGCGATCGACCGGCTCGGGATGGTCTCGGTCCCACGCCAACTCCTCGGCTCGTTGGGCTCGTCGCTTCTCGCTCCGCTTTCGGTTGGCCGCGGGGGTTAGGCCGGGATGATCCGGCCGACCCGCAAGACGGCGCATCCGCTCGGAGCTCGCAACCGCGAACTGCTCATGGATCTGCCCTAGCACGCGGTCGGCGCACTCCGAGCCGCAGGTCTGTCGGCCAGGTAAGGCGGGATTTCCGCACCAAGAGCACGCCGTTCGCTTCGCTGGCGACGCCTTCCTTATCGGCGCGGGACCTGCCGGACGACCTGCGGCTCGCCTTCGGCCGCTGATTGGTGTCGGCGTCCCAGAGCTTCGGGTTCTGGATCCCTCGAGCTCGCTGGCCAGGTCCTCGGCCACCCTCCCTACCAACCTTCCCCAGTGCGGACTCGTGGTGACCATCCTGATCGGACCCTGGAGGCCCGGAGCTCGCCCATTCCCTGCTCTTTCGACTGACGATCGGCCGAGGCGTACCCGACTCAGGCACTCCGCGTTCGGCGCAGCGTACAACTCCTGCGCTTCGAGGAGCTTGCGGGTGCTCGCGTATCAATGGGAGCGATTGCCGCAGTCTCCCCACTGATACTCCGTTCGGATCGCGTAGTACAGGGACTTGCCGCAGATGCCCCACGACATGCCTGAAGCGGCAAAGTTGTACCACCGCTGGACCTGGTTGTTGGCCAGGGTGTTGTAGTCCCGCTTCGCCCCCTGCCATTCGAGGCTGTACATCGTGCTGGAGACGTATGGCTGATAGCCGTTGGAGCTTCCCGTGAACGTTGTCGTGAGCGTGGCGCCGCTGTAGGCGATGGCGAACGTGATCTGCTGCCCATCCGACGATGCCTTGAAAACGTCCGGATCCCAGTTTCCGAGCGTGCTCGTCCCGGATGAGCGCTTCAGCCACGGCTCGAAGCGGAGGAGATCGTACGGACCCTTCTTGTTCACGGAGCCCTGCACCCTGACGAACACGTTGGTCGAGCTTCCGTCGATCTTGTAGAAGGTCCACGTCACGTAGGCGTGGGCATATTGATTGTCGATCGTCTTGTTCCAGGTGAACCAGTACGTGTACGTGGCAGCCGAGGCCACGCCGGGCAGGAGCAGCGTTGTGGTGAGGATCACCGAGCTGACGATGGCAACCAGGCGAACCCGTCCGGCCCTGAACAGCCCTCCCATGTGACGCTCCTTTTCATCTGCATCGCAGGCCTTCCGCGCCCGGCATGAGTCGTGTCGGGCAGTCCGGAGAGTGCCGATCGTTGCGGACCGTAGCAGCGGTGCACTTACCGCCGACTTACTGGGCGCTCCCCGAGTTTCCGTTCGTGCCATGGGTCCCGGACGGGCGGGCGTTTCGGCCCTGACCCTGCCCCGCGGGGCCGGTCAGCATCTTCCGTGCGGCGCCGGACCGGTGCTAATGTCCGGCTGCTCGCGCACGTGAGGGAATGAGATGAGATACCACCGAGGGCTCCTCTTCTGGGGCCTCGCGCTGATCACCGGCGGGGTTGTGGCGCTCGCCGCACAGCAGGGCTACATCAATCGGGACTGGCTTGCCGGGGCGTGGCGGCTGTGGCCGCTGATCCTGGTCGCGATCGGCCTCTCGATCCTGCTGAGACACACCCGGGGGGCGATCGTCGGCACGATCGTGGTCGCCCTCGTCGTGGGCACCGCGGGCGGGGCGCTCATCGCGGTCGGTCCGGGAAGCTTCAACTGCGGCGGCGCCGATCCGACCAACCTGACAACGCGCCAGGGCACCTTTGGTGCAGACGCCAACGTCCAGCTCGACTTCAACTGCGGCAACCTGACGGTGGCGATGGACAAGTCCGCCTCCGGGTGGACCGTGCGCAGCGGGCAGAACGGTGGCGCGCCGGCGACGATCGACGCAGCACCCGCACGGCTCCAGGTCCGCACGCCGAGCAACAGCACCAACTGGTTCGACCAGGGCCGCCAGCGCTGGAACGTGACCCTGCCGACCTCCACTACCTACGAGCTGACTGTCAGCCCCAACGCCGCCGATTCGAAGATCGACCTGAGCGGCGGGAAGTTCACCTCGGTATCGGTTCAGCCGAACGCGGGCTCGGTCTCCCTGGACCTGACCGATGCGCAGGTTGACCGGCTCGACCTCTCGCTGAATGCCGGGTCCGCCTCCGTCGTCATCGGGTCAGGGCTCGACATGGCCGGGACGATGAACGTGAACGCCGGCTCGATCGAGCTGTGCACCACCGGCGACGTTGCGCTCCGCATCACGACCGACCCGAACATCACGTTCAGCACGAACCTCGACCAGACCGACCTGGTGAAGAGCGGCAACACCTGGTCGAGCGCAGGCTACGACGGGGCGAGCCACCAGGTCCGCATCCAGCTGAGCGGCAACGCCGGCAGCTTTGCCCTGAACCCGGAAGGAGGCTGCTCATGAACCGCCGCCTGTACAAGTCCCCCACCGAGCGGGTGATCGGCGGGGTCGCCGGTGGCGTCGCCGAGTACCTCGATGCCGATCCGGCGATCGTCCGGGTCATCTGGGCGCTGCTCGCGCTCCTCACCGGCGGCGTCTTCTTCGTCCTCTACATCGTGATGTGGATCGTGGTGCCGGAGGGTCCGGAGGCGCCGATCGTCCAGGCCGATGGCGCCCCGCCGACGATCGATCCGGCCACCGGCCAGCCGGTCGCGCCGGCGCCCGGGACGTGGTCGGCTCAGCCGGCGCGTCGCCACCGGCGAGGGTCAGGCGCCGGGGGGTACGTCGTCGGGCTGACCCTGATCGGGCTCGGGGCCTACTTTCTGGTCCGCGACTACTTCCCCGAGATCAACGTCGACCGCCTCTGGCCGATCGGCCTCGTGGCGCTCGGCGTCCTGCTCCTCCTCGTCGCCATGCGGCGTCGCCCCGACTGAGGGAGCGGCGGCCGCTCGTGGCCGGAGCAGGTCACGGCCGAAGAGGCCGAAGGCGGCCGCGCCGAGCGAGAGCCCCGTGCCGGCCGCCAGCTTCAGCCAGTCCGCGCTGATCAATGGGCCGCGATCGCCGGTGGGCGGATTGGGGAACTGGAAGGCATAGTTCCACGGCGCCAGTGCGCGCGCCGCGTTGACGTACCAGTCGGGCATGGCGAGCGCCGAGCCGAGCGGGAAGACGAGCAGCCCGGCGATCACCGCGGCGACCAGGAAGGCGATCGCCAGCGACCGGTAGGCCCACGACCGCAGCCCCTCGTCGACGAGGTAGGCCACCGCCACCATGGCGAACAGGACCGCCGTTAAGTAGTGGTACTGGAAGGTGGCGCGCTCGATCCGGGTCCAGGGCAGGTACTGGAAGACGAATGCAGCAACAAGCAGCGTGAGGGCCAGCGAGCGGCGTCGCCAGGCCAGGATCCCGCTCCAGATGATGGCCGGCACGCCTGCCCAGAAGAGGATGGGGTTGCCGCCGTTGTAGATCACCGCGATGAGCCGGTTGTCGTACGAGTGGCTGTAGAACCAGACGGGCTTCAGGTCGAGCGGCCAGCTCCACCACGGCGACGCGGCAGGGTGCCCCGCCTGGAGCCCGAAGTGGTACCCGAACATCTGCGACTGGAGCTCGTCGAGCGACCACCCATAGCCCGGCCCCTGGTTCGGGATGGCGATCGAGTGTCCGAGCTGCAGGTAGGGGATGTACACGAGGAAGTACATCAGCAGCGGTAGCACCATCAGGCAGGCAAATACCCAGGGCCAGGCGAAGCCCGCCATCTCGCCCGGGGCGAACCAGCGCCGATCGCTCTCCGGCACGCGCCATGACCGCAGGGCACGGGCAAGGATCAGCAGCCCCGCGACGCCGAGCATGATCCAGGCCGGCCAGGCGGCCTGCGCGCCACGCGCCAGGAACGCGAAGAGGTACTCGACCGCGCTCCGCGGCGTGCGCCCCGCGACCTGGAAGTAGGCCATCGTGAAGGGGAGGCCTATGGCGACGCTCACCACCGCGATCGCCGGCATCGCCCACAGGTCGTCGACCACGAGCCGGATCGGCTTGTTCCAGACGTAGACAAGGCCCAGCAGCAGCGCGAGGGCGCAGACCACCAGGAACGGCCAGGGGGCGCCAAGCCCGGCCACGATCGTCAGGAAGCCGATCCCCGCCAGGAGGACGAAGCGCCCGAAGTGGGATCGGGCCAGGACCAGCACCCAGAGCCCGATCAGCGCGTACCAGCCGACCCACTTGGTTGCCGCCGCCAACCCGATCAGGACGCCGACCAGCGGCAGCGCCCACCACGCGCTGCGGCTCCATCGGCCCGACCAGATCTGCCAGAAGACCGCGTACGCGGCAAGGAGGAAGACCGCCACGTAGATGTCGTTCATGGCGATCCGGCTCATCACGTAGCTCATCGCATCGAAGGTCATGAAGGCCGCGGCGAGCACCGCGATCCGGCGCCGCGAGAAGAGCGTGGCGGCAAAGAGGTAGGTGATCGCGACGAGGAGTGCCCCAAAGACGATGCCTCCGAGCCGCCAGGCAAACGCGTTGCTGCCCGCGTCGATCGAGACGAGGCGGCCGGTGCTCCCGGTCTTCGTGGAGACCAGGAGCAGCGAGTGGTCGTCGCTCTGCGAGTTGTCAGAGGTGTCGAAGCCGATCGCGAGCGGGTCGCCCGGCAGCGCGGTCGTGTCGAAGCTCGCGAAGCCGGCGCTCTGCGTGCCGCCGTTGCCGAGCGGCTGCACGGCCCACGCCACGGGCGCCCCGCTGCCGTGCTCGTGGCCGACGACGTAGACGATGTTGGCGACCTCCTGCCAGCCGATTGCCACGACCGGCCCGGGGAGCGCCACCGTGTCGATCAGCGACACGTTGTCGTCGAACACGGAGACGCCCCCCTGGACCGGCCCGTGCTCGTTGTCCGCGGGAAGCGGCCCGAGCGGGACCCAGATCTGGAGGCTGCTGCCGCTTCCTTGGACCAGGATCGGCCCGGCCGGCTTGGCGTCGAGCGTGATCTCGCCATCGGCACCGGCGAGCCCGGTATCGGGCTTCAGGTTGGCTCCGTCCAGGACGTCCAGGGTGCCGTGCGCGAGGTCGACCGCCACGATCCGCGAGTCGGTCGCGCTGCTGGCGCTGCCAGAGGCGGGGACGAACCCGATCGCGCTGGCAACCAGCGTGGAGGTCGCCACCGGCACCCCGGTCTGCCGCTCGAGCTCGGCGATCCCGTCGGGGCCGCGGACGATGATCACGCTCCCGCCCGACGGCACCACGATCTGGTCCACCCCGGCCAGGCCGGTCTGGAACTGCGCAACGCCCGGCGGCGGACCGCGCTCCCCGAGCCTGCTGAGGAACGCCTTCAGGTCGTAGACGGCGACCGACCCGCCATCGGTGAGCCCCACCAGCAGGCGGTTGCCGTCCTCGTCGTAGGTCATGCTGGCGACGTCGCCGGGGGTGCTCCACGAGCTCACGAGCTTCCCGGTCAGCACGTCGCGTGCCTCGATCCTCGGGCTCCCGTCCGAGGTGAAGGCGATCGAGGCGGGCCGTCCGAAGGCGGTCCGCTGCGGCGCGACGGCGAGTGAAGTGGCCGGGGCCGGCAGGTCGGTCCCGCCGACCACCTTGTTCGGGTCCGCGAAGACGATGCCGGCCGCAATGAGGTATTTCGCCAGCGGTGGGTGGGTCCACTCGTACGTATCGCGGGTCCAGCCCTCCTGCCAGTCGGAGAGCCATTCCGTGGCGGACCGTGCGTGGTAGACCTCGTCGAAGTGCGTGTGGAGCGGGATGTCCAGCCGCCAGAGGCGGAAGAGGAAGGCGACCACGACGAAGCCCACGACGAGCGCGAGGTCGAGCCGGTCGAGCCGGCGCCAGCCCTCCCTCGCGTAGGGGTCGTCTGGATCGCGGTGCAGCCAGCTCGGCAGCCGGTCGGACCAGGTCTGGCGTGGCGGAGGGGCCGGAAGTGGCTCGTCGATCAGGGCCTCGGTGTCGGTAGGCGCGTCAGTCGTCGAGGGCGCGGCTGGGGCGAGGGCCGGGGCAGTCGGTGGCGCGAGGCCGGGCGCCAGGGCGGGCGCCCGCTCCCTGGCGCCGAGCGCCATGGCGAGTGACTGGGCCAGCAGCCACGCCAGGGCGACCACGATCAGGAGCGACAAGAGGTAGATGCCGGTGTCGTTGAAGACGATGGTCGAGAGCAACGGATCACGCACCATCGGCTTGCCGCCGGCGCCCGGGTTGATGATCCCGCCGGCAAACGACCAGTCGGCCGTGTAGACCCAGTACACGTTCGCGAAGAAGGAAACGCTCAGGACCGCGTAGAGGGTCGCCCACCGCCATGAGCGGGCCACGAGCAGGGCGCCGATCGCCAGCGCCGGGAAGAGGTATCGCTCGTGGACGCGGGTCGGCAGCGCGAAGAAGGCGACCGCCAGCACCAGCGCCCCGACCAAGAGGCCCCGTGGATCATCGCGTCGCGCCACCTGCCACAGCGCGATGAGGGCGGCGACCGCGAAGAGGAGCGTGCCGACCAGCTGCCAGGTGATCGGGGTGGCGCCCAGCGTGAGGGCAACGCCCTGCCCCGCCTTGCAGGTCGGCGGCGCCACGTCGCAGCCCCACTGGAGCGTGTTGCCGAGCGCGGAGAAGGGGTTCCGCCACAGGTTGAACGCGTTGATGGTGAGGCCTTTGTAGGTGTCGGTCGCCTGGAGGAACTTGTCGATGAGGCTATGGGCCGGGTTGCCGGGGTTCCAGACGCTGAAGCCGAAGGGCAGGATCAGCAGCACCAGCGATCCGAGCCCCGCAGCCAGCGAGCTGATAACCCGCACGGGGTCGCGTCGCCCATCGTGCAGCGGGTCGGACGAGCGACCGAACAGGTGCCGCTTGAGGCCTACGATGGCCACGATCGGCACCAGGAAGCCGAACTGGAACTTCACGAGCAGGGCGATCACAGCCCCGACCGCGGCCGCCTCGGTCCAGCCGCGAGCGAGCAGATAGATCGTCGCCAGGGCAACCAGCGCCCCGACCGAGTCGACCTGGCCCCAGACGGACGAGTTGAAGATCGTCCCGGGATTGAAGAGGTAGATCGCCGCGGCGACGAGGCCGATCCGCTCACCGCTCCACGTCCCCAGCCAGCCGCTGCCGAAGCGGCGGGCGAAGGCGAAGAGGAGCCACGCCACGCCGGCGTCGGCGAGGATCCCGGGCACCTTGACGAGCCCGCCGGTGATGAGGATGCCTGTCACCGGCTTCAGCCATTCGCCGATCGAGCCGAGCAGCCAGAGGACGTACATGTAGCCGGGCGGGTAGTCCCCGAAGTAGTCCGGGGCGTAGAAGTGGCCCGGCCCGCTGGTGGCGAGGCGCTGCGCCCATGCGTTGAAGTCGCCGACGTCGATGCTGAAGCCACTGAGCGGCAGGTAGACCCCACCAATGAGTGCGCGGAGGAGCACGCCCAGGACGATCAGGATGACGACCAGGGTCGCGGGATCGAAGGGCAGGCCGCGTTCGATTGGCCTCGCGCCCCGCTCCCTGACGGAGTCGCGGGTCATCGGTGGCGGCACCTCGTCATCAGGGCCGGCGTGGGTCGGTCGGCAAGGTGGCCGAGAGTATACATCCGGCTCCCGGACGGTCCCGGGGGCGGGTCGGTTGCGTTAGGGTACGGCCCGTGACCGATGCCGAGGCGACCCGACGACCCCGTCTGACCTTCTTCTTCCCTGCCTACAACGAGCAGGAGAACATCGAAGAGACGGTGAAGCGGGCGCTCGCCGAGATCGGCCCGCTGGTGCCCTCGATCGAGGTCCTGGCGGTCGACGATGGCTCGACCGACCGCACGCCGCAGCTCGCGGATGCCCTCGCCGCGGCGGATCCCCGGGTGCGCGTCTTCCACCAGCCCAACCGCGGCTACGGCGGCGCGCTGAAGGGCGGCTTCGAGCACGCCAGCGGGGAGCTGATCTGCTTCTCGGACGGTGACCTGCAATTCGACCTGCGCGAGATGAGCCGCCTCCTCGATCGCCTCGCCGACGAGCGCAAGCCTGTCGACGGGGTGATTGGCTTTCGGATCAAGCGGCGCGACCCGTTCCACCGCATCTTCATCGCCACGACCTACAACGCGATCGTATCGGTCGCCTTTGGCCTCCGGGTGCGGGACATCGACTGCGCAATGAAGCTCTTCAAGCGCGAGGTCTTCGACGGGCTGCGCCTCGACGCCGACGGGCCGTTCCTCTCGGCCGAGATGCTGATCAAGCTTCGAGCGCGCGGCGCGCGCATGGCCCAGGTGGGGGTCAATCATTATCCGCGCGCGGCCGGCACGAACACCGGGGCGAGCTTCAGGAAGATCCTGCGCACCTTCCGCGACCTGGCGCACCTGCGCTGGGACCTGTGGACGCGCCGGGACGAGGTGCTCAGCCGCCGCGGCTGAGCGGAGTCAGGCCCCGAGCTCCTCGGTCGGCGGGCCCTTCTCGCCGCCCTCGAGGTCGACGTCGAGGGAGTTGACGAACTCGCGGAAGACCGCAAGCTGCTCGTCCGGATCGTCGCCCGGACCGGCCTTGTCCGGCTCCACGCCGGCCTCGTCGAGCACCCGCTCGTCGACGTAGATGGTCGACCCGGTGCGAACTGCCACCGCGATTGCGTCGCTCGTCCTTGAGTCGATCTCCGACTCGCCACCATCGGCTCCCTCCAGGTACAGGCGCGCGTGGAAGGTGCCGTCGGTGACATGGGTGACGACGACCCGGCTGACACTCGAGTTGAGGGCCGCGACGATGCTCACCAGCAGGTCGTGGGTGAGCGGTCGCTCGGCGCTCAGCCCCTGGAGCCGCATGGCGATGGCGTTCGCCTCGGAGGGTCCGATCCAGATCGGCAGGTACCGCTCGCGGTCGGACTCCTTCAGGATGACCACGTGCTGGCTCGAGAGCATGTGCACGCGCACGCTCTCCACGACCATCTCGATCAGCCTCACCGGCCGATTCTAGACGCTGCTACTCAAGGACGACGCGCACCACCCTGGTCGGCGTGAGGAGGTAGGCGACCGGCGGTCCGTCCGCCGCGGAGGCGACCCGCAGCGCGAGCACGTGGTCGAGCAGGCCGGCTGTCGGACCGCTGCGCGGCGCCAGCCACTGGCCGACGAAGGCGCCGTCGGCGCGCTGGTAGGCGACGATGCGGGCATTGGCCGCGTCATAGACATAGAACATCTGGCGCTCCCCGACGGTGGCGCCGGCCAGCAGGCGGTAATCGCGGGCCGGGCGCAGGCTCGCATCGGGTGGCGGGTTGAGCGAGTAGTTGGCCTGGCTGAGCGGCGTCCCGAAGTTGACGCGGGTCACGGTGGTGGCCTGCAGCAGCCACAGGTTGGCGTCGACGAAGAGGTCGCGCGCTGCTGCCGCCGGGATGTCAGGGTGGCCCACCAGGAACGTCTCGGGTGGGCCGGGGTAGCGCACCGGGAGGCTGCTCCCCGGGGTCCACTTCAGCACCTGGTCGCTCCCGGTGTCGACCAGGTAGAGGTTGAAGATCTCGAGCGGCGGCCGGTGCTGGAGGGCCGCCAGCTGGCTGCTCCCCGGGCCAATCGCGGCGAGCCCCTGGAGGCCGAGCCGATGCGCCTTCTGCTGGACCAGGTCGAACCGCCAGGCCTGGCGGGCCCGATCGATCACCACCACGTCGGTCGCCGCCGTGGCGATCATCCATGGGGCCCCCGCGGTGGCTCCGTCCAGCTGCTGGCCCGATCGGTACGGGACCGTTGCGGCATTCGTGGCCGGGTCGATCCGGATCACGCGCCCGCGTCCCACCTCGATCACCCAGAGCGACCCATCGCTGGCAAGCACCATGTCCACCGGGTCGGCGCCGGCGAAGTCCGCCCGGAGGTCGACCACCGTCGCTGACTCGGTGAGGCGCGCGACGGAGAAGAGCTTGTCGAGGCCGCGCTCGGTGCGGGCTCGCAGTGGCTCCAGTGCCGCCTCCGCCACTCCCGCGTCGGCGGCCTTGCCAACCGAGGCCAGCGAGCTCTCGAGCAGGCGCTCGGCGCGAGCCGGGTCGCGGTCGACGAGATCGCGCCCGTTCACCCGTTCTTCGACGGTCGTGAGCAGGGCCTGCGCGTCGTTGATGGCCCCGCGCGCCGCCGACGCGCGAAGGATTGCTTCGGTCGGCCTGGCGTTCGGAAGGCTCGCAACGCTGGCCCCCACCGCGAGGAGCGCCGCCACGGCGGCGATCCCGAGCAGCCCGCGGCGGCGGCGGCGGCTCTCTTCGCGCAGCGCCGTGCGCGGGATCGTCGTCGGATACTGCGGGCGCCTTCGCGGGACGAAGGCCAGGAGCATGTTGACGCCGATCAGCAACCCCCTCCCCGCCGCGGCCTGGGCCGCGTCGAGCGCGTCGCCGCAGCGATGCAGGAAGCGCCCGATCGCGTCGGCGAGTGGGACTGGGCTGCGGTCCGGCAGGCCGGCCAGCTCCTCGTGCGGGTGGACCGGCTCGAGGTGGTGCGTGGCGGTCGTCGCCGCCACCTCCACCAGCTCGATCGCCAGCATCCCGTCCGAGCCGGATCCACCGCGAATCCGGAAGAGCTGGTGGAGGTGCTCCACGGCCGCTGTCGGGCGTAGCGTGGTGAGGGCGTTCTGCACCTCCTCGGCCCCCACGGTCTGGGCGACGTTGCGCGACAAGAGCCCCAGCCGGTCATCGGCGGAGAGCTCCCCCTCCCATGTGTAGGGCTGGACCTCGAGCGCCTCACCGAGCGATTCCGCGACGCGGCGTTGCCGGACGCTCGGGTCCTCGTCCTCGACCGACGGCGGAGGCGGCAACTCGAAGAGGCGGCCCGCACGCACGATCACCGCGGCCGCCGGGCCCAGCTTCGCGACGTGGGCGTCGCGCCCGCGCACGACGAGCGCAACGACGCTGATCCCTGCGCCGCGCGTGACGAGGCCCAGGCGGGCCCGCTGGTGGAAGATCAGCCGGTTCGCGGCCGTCAGCGCCTTCGCGATCGAGCCGGTCGCCCCAGCAGAGAGGTCGTAGTAGTAGTCGCGCTCGATCGCTTCGAGCGCCTCGGCGGCCGCCCTCCCCAGCGCCGCGTCGCCGCCGGTCACCTGCGCGAGGAGGAAGAGGCTCCCCTTGGTTCGCACCTCGGCCCCCATCGTCGGGTGCCGGAATCGCACGAGGTCGTAGCTGTCCGGGGCGCGCTCGTCGCGGGCCAACGTGCCGATGCGGGTGGCCAGGCGACTACTCATCGGGATCCGGCGGAGCTCGAGCGAGGAACGGCGACGAGGCCGATTATAGGGAGCGGCCGCCCCCCGAACGAGCCACCGAAACGGCCACTCGACCGATGACCATGGTCGCCCCAGGGCGCCCGGCCATGCGCTGGTTCACCGCGAACGCGAGCGCCTCCCCGCGCAGGTTCAGCTCCTGCGCAAGGATCGGTTCGGAGGCCTCGACCTGCGCCGTGCCCCGCACGACGGCGATCAGCCGTGACGACATCCCGCCGCGGTCGAGGCCGGCCGACTCGATGACTTCGCTCCACGCCAGGCGCGCCTGGGCGAGGGCGATCTGCTCCGCGGCCCCAGGCCCCACGCAGGCCAGCAGGGCACGCTGGACGGCGCTCGCCGCCTCCTCAGTGCGGCTCATGCGACGCGCGGAGCCTGCGAGAGGCGCCCCTCCCCGACCTGCCAGATCGTGACCCCTCTCCGGCCGGCGGGGAGCGACGCGAGGTCGGCCATGGTGACGAGGACCTGCCCGCGCTCGAGGAGCAGCCCCAGGGACCGCTCCGAGCGGTCGGCGTCAAGCTCGGAGAAGACATCGTCGAGCAGAACGATCGGGGTCGGGGCGTCGTCGGCCCCGAGCAGGTCGGTCTCGGCGAGCTTGAGGGCCAGGATGATGGTCCGCTGCTGGCCGCGGCTGGCGTGCGTGGCGACCTCGCGCCCGCCCAGCTCCACCTGCAGGTCGTCGCGGTGCGGCCCCACCAGCGAGACGCCGTTCCAGAGCTCCTTCTCGCGCACCTGGTGGATCCGACGGCGGTACGCCCGGACCAGCTCTTCATGGGAGGGGGTCGCCTGCTCGGCAGCCAGGCGCTCCGGCCACGCGTCCTTCAGGGTGTCGACATACGCGAGGCGCACCTGCTCGCCGCGCTCGGCGTCGGGCGCAACCGCGTCGTGCAGGGCGGGGATGCGGGTCGCGAGGTCCGCGACCAGCTCCAGTCGCGCCGCCATCACCCGCGCGCCCACCACGGCGAGCTGCTCGTCCCAGAAGGCGAGCGACTCCGGCTCGGCTTCCTCGCGCCGGATCGCCCGCAGCAGCGCGTTGCGCTGAGCGAGGACCCGCCCCAGCTCTGCCAGGTCGCGGGCAGCCGCCCGGTGCAGCTGCGCGAGGATTGCGTCGAGGAAGCGGCGGCGCTCCGATGGCGACCCGACCAGGAGCAGCATCTCCTCCGGACGGAAGAGGACCGCCCGCACCGTGTCGCCGATGCCGGCAACCCGGCGCGCCACCCCGTTCACGGTGAGTCGCTTGCGGTACTCCGGCGGCGCATCGTCGCCCGGCAGGAGCAGCTCGACCCGCGCGGTCGAGGCTGCCTCTTCATCGGCGAGGTCGAGGCGCACCCTGGCGAATGGACGCCCGTGGCGCACCAGCTCCGCGTCGGACCCCGCTCGGTGCGAGCGGCCCGTCACCGCGACGAAGGCCGCCTCGAGGAGGTTCGTCTTGCCCGCACCGTTCGGGCCGGCCACGATCGTCAGCCCCGGCTCGGGGTGCAGCTCGGCGGACGCGTAGCTGCGGAAATCCTCGAGCTGGAGCCGGGTCAGCCGCACGGGGCCGCTCCTGCCACGGGCGCGACGGCAGGCCGGCGCGCCGTCATCGGTCCGAGGCCCCTACGAGGCGGTCCGGACCGGCATGATGACGTGGACGTAGTCGTCCTTGCCGACCCCCTTGATGACGCCGGGCGCCAGCGGCCCCGAGAGCTCCAGCGCCGCCTCGTCGGCCCCGAGGTTGCTCAGCACGTCGATCAGGTAGCGGGCGTTGAAGGCGATGCTCGTCGCCTGCCCCTCGATGCTCGCCTCGAGCGCGTCGGCGTTGTCGCCAACGTCGGCGGCATGCGCGGTGATCGAGACGCCATCGCCCGCGTCGCCGCCCATCTCGATCTTCACGATGTTGGCGCTGTCTCGGGCGAAGATGCTCGCCCTTCGCGCCCCCGCCAGGAACGCCTCGCGGTCTATGACGGCGCGGCTCGTGTGCGAGGTCGGGATCACCGGCTCGTAGTTGGGGAACTGCCCCTCGATCAGCCGGCTGACAAGGTCGATCCCGTTGCTGTGGAAGAGGACCTGGCTCTTGTTGGGCGTGACCGTGATCTCGATCGCCTCTTCGGCGTCGGGCATGATCCGCATCAGCTCGGCGTACGAGCGGGCCGGCACCACGATCGTGATCTCCGGGCTGACCGCCTTCCCCAGCGTCAGGTGCCGGACAGCGATTCGGTAGTTGTCGGCCGCGGCGAGGGTCAGCTGGTCGCCGGCGAGGCGCGTCAGCACGCCCGTCAGGATGGGGCGGCTCTCGTCGCTGGCCGCGGCGAAGACGACCTCGCCGAGGGCCTCCCGTAGCGAGTGCGAGTCGGCGCTGGTGATCGGCGTGTCGCCGATCGCGGCCACGACCGGGAACTCATCGGCCTCGATGCCCTTGATCGAGGAGCGGCTCCCGCCACAGGTCACCTTGAGCGACCGCTCCTTGGCCAAGAAGACCAGGTCGATCTTCTGGTTCGGGAGCGAGCTGACCAGCTCGGTGAGGAGCTTGGCCGGCACCGTGATCTCACCCTCGTCGGTGACCTTGCCGGGGACCCAGCAATTGATCCCGATCTCCAGGTTCGTGGCGGTCAGCTTCAGTCCACCGTTCTCGGTCTTCAGCAGGACGTTCGCGAGCACCGGAAGAGTGGCACGGCTGCTGACGGCGCGCCCCACCACGCCCAGGCCGCGCGCCAGGTTCTCCTGCATAACCGATACGTTCATTCCGACCTCACCTATCGCCCGCTCCTGGGCTTCTCCACGGGCCTGTCTTCATCCCTACGTAACTACCCGAAGAATACTTTGTACGTCGCCGTCTCTCGTAGGGGTGTGGACGGTGTGGATCACCGCGCTCACCCGTGCTTGGCCGCCCTGCCGATAAGCCCGCCTCCGATGGTGGGAATCCACCCGTCGGCTGCGCCCCCACGGTGGACGGATCGACCCGCCCGGTGGACAACTCCGGACCCGGCGGAACCCCTCCGCCGAGGAAACAGACGGACCCTCCTGGTTCTCCACGCGATCGGCGGGCTTCTCCACAGCCCTCGGCGCGGTCACTCGGAGTAGATCATCTCCCGCACGGCGCTCACCTCTCGGCGCATCTCGTCATTCTCTGCCAGCTCCCGCGCGATCTTGTCGTAGGCGTGGAGGACGGTGGAATGGTCACGCCCGCCGAGCTCCGCGCCGATCCGCAGCAGCGAGATGTCCGTCTCCTCGCGGATCAGGTACATCGCGATCTGGCGCGGCACCACGATCGCCTTGTCGCGCTTGCTGGAGCGCAGCTGGTCCAGGTTCACGCCGTAGTAGTCGGCGACCGCCCGCACGATCCGCTGCGGCGTGATCGAGCGCTTCTTGGGGTTGTACATGACGTTCGAGAGGACCGCGCTGGCCAGCTCGTTGTTGATCGGCATCCCCGACATCGAGGCGTAGGCGACCACCCGGTTGAGCGCCCCCTCGAGCTCGCGGACATTGCTCACCACCTTGCGCGCGATGAACTCGATCACCTCGGCCGGGATCAGGTTCAGCTGGTCCTCGGCCTTGCTGCGCAGGATGGCGATGCGGGTCTCGAGGTCCGGGGGCGTCAGGTCGGCGATGAGGCCCCACTCGAACCGCGAGCGGAGCCGCTCCTCAAGGGTGGTGATCGCCTTCGGAGGCCGATCGGACGAGAGGACGATCTGCTTGCCCGCCTCGTGGATCGTGTTGAAGGTGTGGAAGAACTCCTCCTGGGTCCGCTCGCGCTCGGCGATGAACTGGATGTCGTCGATCAGGAGCACGTCGATGCGGCGATAGCGGTTCCGGAAGTCCTCCATCCGCTGCTCGCGGATCGAGTTGATGAAGTCGTTGGTGAACTTCTCGCTCGTCGCATAGAGGATCCGCTTGCGCGGGAACTTGACTGCCACTGCGTTGCCGATGGCGTGCATCAGGTGCGTCTTGCCGAGCCCGACCCCGCCGTAGAGGAAGAGCGGGTTGTAGGCATGCCCCGGCCGCTCCGCGACGGAGAGCGCAGCGGCATGGGCGAGGCGGTTCGCGCTGCCGACGATGAAGTTGCTGAAGGTGTAGCGGCCGTTCAGGTTGACCGTGTTGCCGCCGGCCGAGGCGGGCGGCAGGGAGAGCGCCTCCTCGTCGGCCTGGGCCGGGACGGGGCCGGGCGCGTCCGCCACTACGAACTCGACCTGGACCGATCCGCCGACCACGCGGGCGAGCGTCTGGCTGATCAGGGTGCGGTATCGGTTGTCGAGCCAGTCACGCGCGAAGCCATTCGGGGCGGCGATGCGATATCGGTTCTCGTCGAGGTCGACGAGCGACGTGTCCTTCAGCCAGGTCTCGAAGTTGGCGGGCGAGAGGGAGACCTGCAGCTCGCCGAGGACGGCACGCCAGACCTGCTTCGCATCCATCAATAGCCCACTCCCAACCAATCACACGTGGCGTTCCGGCACCGCCGAGGACTCCCTCGGGGCGAACGGGACCCGGTCTAGTGGGCGTCGGGCCTCGGGGGTCGCGGTAGTGTAGCAGCACCCTTTCGGGACCGGCAATGGATTCTCTCAAGTTCGCCTCGAGGAGGTTCGCGAGGTTTGACACCCCCGGCGACGCGTCGTTAGAATCGCCCGGCAGAGCGAGACGGGCCGCAAGCACGGG
The DNA here is from genome assembly GCA_041499395.1 of Candidatus Limnocylindria bacterium. GTDB lineage: Bacteria > Chloroflexota > Limnocylindria > QHBO01 > QHBO01 > CF-167. Next base: position 1,696 of record JBGQKH010000033.1, on the reverse strand, counting down.
GGCCATCGCGTGAGGCTGGCGACGACGCCAGCCGTTCGTGTGTTATCGGACCCGATTCGCCGCCGCTGAACGAGGACAGGCACGCACTCATGAAGAGGACCTACCAGCCCAAGAAGCGCGCCCGGAAGCGGGAACACGGCTTCCGCGCTCGCATGGCTTTGAAGGGTGGTCGCCGCGTGCTTGCCCGTCGCCGGGCGAAGGGGCGCGAGAAGCTCAGCGCCTGACGGCACCGAGGACGCAACGTGCCGACCCTGGAGATGCTTCGGCACAAGGCGGACTTCGACGCCATCGGCCGCCATGGGACGGTTCGGTCCAGCCGGCTCCTCGTCCTGCGATCGGCGCGGACGGAGCGGCCGGGGACGAGGATCGGGCTGAGCACACCGCGAACGCTCGGGGGCGCCGTCCAGCGCAATCGGGTCAGGCGTCGGCTGCGGGACCTGCTGCGGGGGCAGCTCGGCGCGATGAGTTCAGGCTGGGACCTGTTGTTGATAGCGCGGCCGGAGGCCGGCTCGGCCACCTACGCGGAGCTGCGAGAAGCATTGCGGTCGCTCCTGGAGCGATCGGGAATCGGTGGATGAGGAAGATCGGGCTCGGACTGATCATCGCGTACCAGCGGCTCTTCGCGTGGATGCCGCCCAGCTGCCGCTATACCCCGAGCTGCTCGCAGTACACGTACACCGCCATCGAACGCTATGGGCTGCTGCGCGGGACCTGGATGGGGATGCGGCGCATCGGCCGCTGCCACCCACTCCATCCCGGCGGCTACGACCCGGTCCGCTAGAGAGAGCATCAGACCTTGACGACCGTGATTGCCGCCGGCTTCCTGGGGATCCAGCACTTCACGCCGCCCTGGGACGTCTTCTTCCTGCCCCTCTTCAACCTGCTGATCGCCTCGTATCGGATCATCTTCAGCGACTTCGCACTGGCGATCATCGTCTTCACCATCGTCATCCGAACCATGCTGGCTCCCCTCTTCGTGCGACAGATCAAGTCGCAGAAGGAGATGCAGCGGATGGCGCCACTGATCCGCGAGGTGAACCGGAAGCACAAAGGCAACCGGACCAAGATCGCGGAGGAGACCCAGGCGCTCTACCGCGAGCACGGCGTCAACCCGGCTGCCGGCTGCCTGCCGGTCCTCATGCAGCTCCCCCTGCTGTTCGCCCTCTACCAGGCCCTGATCCGCGCCTCGAACGTGGTCTCGCTGTCGTTCAAGGATGCCGCCTCGACGACCTTCACCCAGCTCCAGGCGACGCTGCCGGGCATCACCAAGATCGCGGACATCAAGGATGCGGCGGGCCACGTCACCCAGGTCCAGTTCGCTGCGCCGGTGGCAGGGCCATGCAACCTGCCGCAGTTCGAGGTCGCCAGCTTCACCCACTTCCTGCCCCTGAACTGCCAGCTGGTGGAACCGCTCCAGCTGACCGCACGGATCAACACGCACGTCTCGTGGCTCTTCAACCTCGACCTGGCGCAGGTCGACAAGGTCTTCGGCGTCATCATTCCGGGGGTCGGGTTCACGATCTCGGCGCTCGCGGTCCTGGCTGCGCTGCTCCAGTTCGTCCAGGTCCGCATGACGAGCCCCAAGCCGAACCCGGACGACCCGACGTCGTCCACCACCAACACCATGACCTACCTCTTCCCGCTGCTCACCATCTGGTGGGGCGGCCTCTTCCCGAGCGGCCTGATCCTGTACTGG
>JBGQKH010000032.1:0-18397 GCA_041499395.1 Candidatus Limnocylindria bacterium | reverse complement strand
GGCCACCTCGACCGCCTCGCTGATGGCGATCCCCAGGCTGCCGGTCGAAGCGGGGTCGGCCGCGAGGATGGTGCGCCCCGCGTTCGTCTCGGTCGACGGCGAGGGGACGACGGTCGCGCCGAAGGTCTCGATGAAGCTGCGCCGGTACGGCTTCTGCTCGAAGCTGACCTTCACCATGTAGACCTTGACGTCGATCCCGAAGAGGCTCCCGGCGAAGGCGAGGGCGCTCCCCCACTGGCCGGCACCCGTCTCCGTGACGAGGCGCCTGGTCCCCTCGGCCTGGTTGTAATAGGCCTGCGCGATCGCCGTGTTGGGCTTGTGCGAGCCTGCCGGGCTGACCCCCTCGTACTTGTAGTAGATGTGCGCCGGCGTATCGAGGGCTCGCTCGAGGCCGAGCGCCCGGATCAGCGGCGAGGGCCGGTAGATGCGGTACGCGTCGCGCACGGGCTCCGGGATCTCGATGAAGCGCTCGGCGCTCACCTCCTGGCGGATCAGCTCCATCGGGAAGAGGGGCGCGAGGTCGGCGGGGCCGATCGGCTCCCGCGTGGCGGGGTGGAGGGGCGGCGGGAGCGGCTCTGGCAGGTCCGCCGCGATGTTGTAGAAATGGGTCGGCAGCTCACTCTCCGAGAGCAGGAACCGCCGCTGCTGAGACTGGGACATCGGTGACCTCCTGAGAACAACAAACCCCTTCGTCTCGAAAGGACGAGGGGGTCTTCTCGTGGTGCCACCTTTGTTCCCCGGTGTTCTCACCCGGGCTCTTCGATCGCGGCCCGCTCACGCACGGACGATGATCTCGGCTTCGCTAACGGTGCCTCTCCGCCGGACGCTACTGGCACTTGGACCGTTGTCCGCTGCGTTCTCGTCCGGAGCTCCCGGGTCCATTCCCCGATCGCGCCGCCACCGGGGTTCCACTGCTCCCGGCTCCCTGTCGGCTCGCCTGACCAGGTACTCGTCCCGATCGTCGCCGTATTCACCTGTGGCGGCGCAGGCTACGGTGCCGGAGTACCGCTGTCAAGGTGCCGGCCGAACGTGTTCGTGCTCGAGGAAGGGAGCGGCTCTGCGCACGCTGCCGGGTCCTGCGAGCCCACAACAGGAGACGGGGTACGGATCCGAATCCGTACCCCGTCCCTGCCAGGGGGGCTGGTGACCTCGGCGGGCGGGTCCCTGTGGCCCGCCGCGCCGGCTTTGGTGAGGATCCGGGTCACCCCGGACCCTCACCGCCAGGATCAGCTGCGCCTTCGCATCGCGTGCACGTTGGCATAGGCCAGCGTGCCGAGCGAGGCGATCAGGAGGAAGCTGAAGAGGACGGTCGGGAGCATCCCACTCTGCGGGACGTCCAACGCCGTGTTCGGCTGGGTTGCGGCGGGGGTGCCGGTGCCGGCCTCCACGCTCTGCTGGGGCGACTGGGAGCCCTCCACGCTCTGCTGGGGGGACTGGGAGACGTCGACCTTCACCTCGTCGCAGGCCGTGACCTGCTGCTCGGCGACCTTCAGGTCCTGGAGGGCAGCCACGTTGGCCGCCACGCAGGCCTGGTTGGAGGTCGTCACCTGCAGGCTCGTGGAGCAGGAGAAGGTCCAGGTCTCGCCGATGTCGAGGATGCCGTTCCCGTCATCGCCGGTGTACGACGAGCTGTCGACTGCACAGGCGACCGAGGCGCTGCCGGAGATGAGGTCGGTGACCTTGACGTTCGCCAACGGCGTCTCGCCGGTGTTCTTCACCGCGTAGGTGTAGGTCACGAGCGTCCCGGGCTCGACCGTGCCGTTCGCATCCGAGCTCTTGCTGATGTCGATCTTCGGGGTCTTCGGGGCCGGGGGATTGACCTCGACCGTCACGTCAGCGCAGGCGCTGTCGTGGCCGCCGCCGATGAAGTCGCCATCGGCGCACGCCTCATTCTTGGTGGTCTGCTGAAGGGGCATCGTGCACTGGTACGTCCAGGTCTCGCCCTTGTCGAGGAACTTGTCGCTGTTCCCTCCCGACTTGGTCGGGCCGGTCACGGGCGAGCAGGTGTCGTCGTTGACCGCGACGTTGCTGAGCGGGGTGTCGCCGCTGTTGGTGACGTCGTAGGTGTAGGTCACCTGCGTTCCGGCATCGACCGGGCCGGCGGGGTCCGGGGTCTTGGTGATGTGGATCTGGCCGCAGAGGAGATCCTGGGCGATCGCCGAGAAGAGGTCCGGCAGCGAGCCGGCGTCGGTCACGTGGTAGAAGTTCGGTGACGGGGCGCCACCTGGCTTCGACAGCGCGTTCATCAGGTCGAGGTCGGGGTTGTTCGACCCGGTCCCGCCGGCGCCGATAGCGATGCCGTAGGTCTGGTCCGCTGCGACGAGGTAGTCGCTGATCTCGCCCGCGTTCGGCCGTGCGCCGTTCGCGTTCGGTGGGTTGGTTGCGTCCGGGTTCGGGCGACCATCGGACAGCAGGATGAGCACATGCGTCACCGAAACGCCATCGACGAACGAGCGGTCATGCGCCGACATGTCGCCGGTGCCGGCCGCCATCCCCTGCCGAAGCGGCGTCACGCCGTTGGCGGTCAGGCCGTTGATGGCCGCGTCGAGCGTGGACGCGTTGGAGCTGCCCATGGAGTGGTCCACGGTGGCCGATGCGCCGCCGTAGGAGGTCAGGCCGACCTGGTGCAGGCCGGAGCCGTTGACGCCGCCGTGCGTGTCGAGCGCGTCGACGAAGTTGGTGGCAGCCAGCTTGGCCCAGCCGAGGCGCGTGTGCGCGCCCTGGCTCGTTCCCATGCTGCCGGAGCGGTCGATGATCATGACGACGTCGAGCGGTCGCTGACATGCCGCCTGATCGCTAACTGCGAGCGTCTGAGAGACGCGCGCGCCCAGCACGAGTGTGCCGAACAGGATTCCGATGGAGACGATCGCGAGGAGCCCCGCTCCGCGTCGCTCGCCTCGGGCTGCTGAGATTGCCACTCGAGGATGCCTCCCTGGTGTATCGATTGGCGCCGAATGAATCGATCTCGGCGATAACTTCCGTGTCCGGCGGGCCGCCAATCAAACCCGCCGGACGAGTCGGACACCGAACCTAGCACCGGGTCCGGGTGGCGCATAGGACCATCGGCGGCCGCGTGGCGTGAGGAGCGGGGCGGGCTTGGGCGGTTGGGTGCGGTTCCCCCGGAAGATGTGGTGCGCACCGACAACGAGAGGGACTACCCCAAAGGTACCGGTCGGCCCGCTAGGGGCCTGCCGGTGGCGGGGCGGCGGCCCCCTTCGGCAGGGTCACCGGCAACGTCACGATGAAGCAGGTCTTCCCCGGCTCCGTCTCGACCTCGATCCGGCCGCCATGGCGCATCACCACGTTGTGGCTGATGTGGAGGCCGAGGCCGCTCCCGACGCCGGGTGGCTTGGTCGTGAAGAAGGGCTCAAAGATCTTGCTCAAGACGTCGGGAGGGATGCCTGGCCCGTTGTCGCAGATCGTGACGGTGACCTCCCGGCCCTCGGTCGAAGCGGCGCGGATCGAGATCGCGCCATGGCCGTCCATCGCATCCGTCGCGTTGTCGATGAGGTTCGTCCAGACCTGGTTCAGCTCCGAGCCCCAGGCCTCGATCTCAGGCAGCCGCGGGTCGTAGTCGCGAGTCACCTCGACCCCCGCCTTCAGCTTGTGGCGGAGGATCACGAGGGTGTCGTCGAGCCCCTTGCGGACGTCGATCCGCTGGACCGGCGCCTGGTCGAGGTACGCATAGGACTTCACGGCGCCGACCACCTCGCTGATCCGATCCCCCGCCATGCGCACCTCCCCGAGCAGCGTCTCGACCGTGGCGGTGGCGGCCAGCCAGGCTGCCGCATCCCGAGCGGCCTCGGGAGCGAGGCCATCGAACGCCCCGCGCAGCTCGTCCACCGACCAGCCGCCGTCGACCAGCGCCGCCGATGTTGCTTCGTCCCCGACGAGCTCGCCGATCTCCTCGACTGCATCGGCGCGCGCGAGGCCGACGAGCGGCGCGCGGGTGGAGGGTCGCAGCTCCGTGAGCGCGTGCGGTGGGTGCATCTCGTTCCGCGCCGCGATCGCCTGGTCGAGCGCATCGACGGAGCGTCGAATGGCGGCAGCGGGGTTGTTCAGCTCATGGGCCAGCCCGGCGGCCAGCGTGCCGAGGCCGGCGAGCTTCTCGCGCTGTCGGAGGGTCGCCTCCATGGCGCGGAGGCGGCCGATCACCGTGCGGATGATCCCGAGCGCCGCATCCGGCCCCCCGGAGAGGAGATCGCGCACCGCGGCGTACGGGATGCGCAGCACCTCCGCGTCGGTGACGGCCCGCACCGATGCCATGCGCTTGCCGCGCTCGAGCGCGGCAAGCTCACCCTGGATCGATCCCGGGCCGACCCGGGCGAGCGGGATCTCGCTCGTCCCCGAGCGCTTCGTCACGTCCAGCTCGCCGGAGACGACGACGAACAGGTCGTCGGCCTGGTCGCCCTCCCTGATCAGGAAGTCGCCGGCGTTGAGCGAGAGCGGCTCGGCCTGAGCCGCGAGGCGCGCCAGGAGCTCGGGCGGCACTTCGCCAAAGATCGGAGTCGCCTGGAGGGCGTCGAGCGCCATCGGCCTAGAGCCCGGCGAGATACTGGTGGACGAACTGCACCGCCATCGCGCCCTCGCCCACGGCGGAGGCGATCCGCTTGATCGACCGATGGCGGACGTCCCCCGCCACGAAGAGGCCGGGCAGGCTCGCCTCGAGGAGGAAGGGGTCGCGGGCAAGGCCCCAGCCGGCGGGAGGCTTCCCGCCCTCGAGGAGCGAGTCGCCGGTGAGCACGAAGCCGCCCGGGTCGCGCAGCACGGTGCCCTCCAGCCACTCGGTCCGCGGCTGCTGGCCGATGAAGACGAAGATGGCGCCGAGCGGCAGCTCCTCATCGCCCGCGGGGCCGGTGACGGTCACCGACGCCAGGTGCCCCTCGCCGTGCGCCGCGGTGACCGAGGTCTCGTATCGGACCTCGATGTTCGGACACGCCGCGATCTGGTCGATCAGGTACTGGCTCATGGCCGAGAGGGAAGTCGTGCGCACCATCAGGAGCACCCGCTTCGCGAAGCGCGACAGGTAGACAGCCGCCTGGCCGGCCGAGTTGCCGCCGCCCACCACCGCGACCTCCTGGTCGCGGTAAAGGACCGCTTCGGTGGTTGCTGCCCCGTAGTAGATCCCCGCGCCGGAGAGCTCGGCGGCGCCAGGCACCTCGAGCTGCCGGTAGCTGACCCCCGTCGCCACCACCACGGTCTGGCACGAGACGTCGCCGGCCGTCGCGAGCGTCACGACCCGGTAGGGGTCCTCGCGACGGATGCCGGTCACTTGGTCCGGCGAGAGGATCTCCGCGCCGAGGCGCCTCGCCTGGGCGAGGGCACGGCGCGCCAGGTCGCCGCCCGAGAGTCCTGCCGGGAATCCAAGGTAGTTCTCGATCCGGCTGGTGGTGCCCGCCTGCCCGCCCGGCGCCTCCGACTCCACGAGGATCGTCTTGAGCCCCTCGCTCGCTCCATAGACCGCCGCGGCCAGGCCGGCAGGCCCTCCACCGACGATCACCACGTCATAGAACGGCAAAGCCGCCTTGGTCTGGAGGCCGACCTTCTCCGCGATCTGATGCATCGTCGGGTCGCGCAGCGTCGAGCCATCGGCGAACAGGACGAGCGGCACGGCCGGGTCGATCGGCTGACGCTCGGCGAGCGATGCCGCCAGGCGACGACCCTCCGCGTCGTCCGCGGGATCGAGCCAGGCGTACGGGACCTGGTTTCGCGTCAGGAAGTCGCGGATCAGGTGACCGCCGGGAGCCCAGCGGCCGGCCAGGAGGCGCACCCCCTCGAAGGCCGGGCGGAAGGTCGCGCTCCAGTCCGAGAGCAGGTCGTCGAGGATCGGGTAGAGCTTCTCGTCGGGAGGGTCCCACGGCTTCAGGATGTAATGGTCGAGGCGGATCTCGTTGATGGCGCGGATCGCCACGTCGGTATCGGCGTAGGCGGTCAGGAGCACGCGCCGGGCATCGGCCTGGAGCTCCACCGCCTGCGCCAGGAACTCGATCCCGGTCATCTGCGGCATCCGCTGGTCGACCATGAAGAGGGCGATCGTGGTGCCGCGCAGGGTCAGCTGGCGGACCGCGTCGAGCGCCTCCGCCCCCGAGTTGGCCGCCACGATCCGGTACTGCTCGCCGTACCGCGCGCGCAGGTCCCGCTCGACGGCGCGGAGCACCGGGAGGTCGTCGTCGACGGCGAGGATTACCGGCTTGGTCGCCATGGAGCGTCGAGTCTACGATGCGGCGCACCTCCCTGAGGCGAGAGGCCCTCAGCGCGGCGTGGCACGCGCTAGCATCGGCGCGTGAGCAACCCCGACCGCGCGGACGTCGTGATCGTCGGCGGCGCCATCGTCGGCAGCGCCACCGCCACCTTCCTGGCGGAACGCCCGGACTGGCACGGGCGGGTCGTGGTGGTCGAGCGCGACCTGACCTTCCGCACCTCGTCGACGACCCTCTCCGCCGCGTCAATCCGCCTCCAGTTCAGCACGCCGCTCAACATCGAGATCAGCCGCTTCGGGGTCGAGGTGATCAGGCACCCCGCTCGGTGGCTCGGCGTCGAGGGACAGCCGATGCCCGAGGTCGACTTCGTCGAGGGCGGCTACCTCTTCCTTGCGACCGAGGCGGGGATCCCGATCCTCGAGAGCAACCACGCCGTTCAGCGGGAGCACGGCGTCAAGGTCGTGCTGCTCACGCCGGCCGAGCTGCAGGCCCGTTTCCCGTGGATGCAGGTCGACGACCTGGCCGGCGGCTCGCTGGGGCTGGCCGACGAGGGCTGGTTCGACGCCTATGCCCTCCTCCAGGCATTCCGCGCCAAGGCCCGATCCCTCGGCGTGGAGGAGGTCACCGGAGAAGTGGTCGAGGTGGAGCGGAACGGTGGCCGCGCGACCGGCGTCCGCCTTGCGAATGGACGGCACATCGAGGCCGACTGGGTCATCAATGCGGCCGGGCCCCGCGCCGGGGGCGTGGCAGGGATGGCCGGCCTGCGACTGCCGGTGAGCCCGCGCAAGCGAATGGTCTTCCACTTCGACTGCCGGACGCGGGTCCCCGATGCCCCACTGACGATCGACACATCGGGCGTCTACTTCCGCCCGGAGGGGCCGAACTACATCGCTGGCTCATCTCCACGCGGCGCACAGCCCGATCCCGACACGCTGGATCTCGAGGTCGATCGGTCCTGGTTCGAGGAGGTGATCTGGCCCGCGATCGCCCACCGCGTGCCCGCCTTCGAGGCGATCCGCCTCCTCGACGCGTGGGCCGGCCATTACGAGGTCAACACGCTCGACCACAACGCCGTGATCGGGCCGCATCCCGACCTGCCGAACTTCCTCTTCGCCAACGGCTTCTCGGGGCACGGGCTCCAGCAGGCCCCGGCTGCCGGTCGGGCACTCGCCGAGTGGATCGCCACCGGCGACTACGAGACGATCGACATGCGGCCGCTCGGGTACGAGCGGATCGCGGCCAACCAGCCGTACGAAGAGCTGAACGTCATCTAGCGCGATGGAACGACCGACGATCGTCGCCACCGTCGCCGACCCAGCGGCCTCCGCCGATCCCGAGCTGGCCGAGATGAAGAACCGGCGCTACCTCAAGGCACTCGAGCGGGCAGGCGCCAGACCGATACCGCTCGATGCGAGCGCCTCCGCGGCCGATCGCTCGGCGGCCTGGGCGACGATGGACGGGTTGCTCCTCTCCGGCGGCGCCGATGTCGACCCCGCTCGCTACGGGGAGCCGGTGTCCGGATCGCGCGGCATCGAGCCGGAGCGTGACGCGCTCGAGGACGAGGCGTTCCGTGCGGCGCTGGCGGCAGGGGTTCCGGTCCTGGGCGTGTGCCGTGGACTCCAGGCGATCAACGTCTTCGCCGGCGGCTCGCTCGTCCAGCACCTCGACGGGCACGAGAGCGAGGCCTACCCCTCCCCGGGGGTCACCCGGCATCCGCTCGAGCTGGTGTCCGGCTCCCGGCTGGCCGCCATCCTGGGCGACGCGACCGACCTCGAGGTGAACAGCTACCACCACCAGGCCATCACCCCCGACCGGCTCGCCCCGGGACTACGGGTCGCCGCGACGGCAGACCACGCCGGCGCCGGCGAGCTGGTCGAGGCGATCGAGTCGACCGATCCGGATCGGTGGCTGATGGGAGTCCAGTGCCACCCCGAGCGAACCGAGTCGTCGCCTCCGGTCTTCGAGCGGCTGTGGGCCGCCTTCGTTGCCGCCTGCGCGGAGCGGTCAGCCTCCGTCGCCACGCATCACTGAGGCGATCCGCTCGAGCAGCAGGCGGGCCGTGCCACGAGCCGCCACGTTCAGGAGCAGACGGTCCGCAACGATCCCGATCCCACCCCCCGGGGGCGCGTAGTAGCCGTCGAGCCGCAGCTCGCCGGCATCCCAGGCGAGCGTCCCGGAAAAGACCGGGAAGAGTGGCGCTAGGCCGGCCGCGCGCCACGAGATGCCGATCCGGATCGGACCGATCTGGTCGTCCCGCACCGCACCGACGTCGACGTACGCCGCCTTGTGGAAGGCGATGCGCGGGGTCTGCTCGCTCACGCGCAGCTCCAGGTCGACGAGGTGGCGGTCGCCGCCGTCCGCTCGCAGCTCGATCAGCTCTCCGAGCCAGCCATTCCGCCCCGGAGCATCGAGCAGCGAGAGCGCGCGGCCGCGGCTGACGGTGGCAGGAACCCGTACGGTGAGGCGGGTTGTCCCCGGCGGCGCGTCAGCCGAGATGGGAGTTCGGGGTGGTCCACCACCCGGCATCGGCGTTCCTCGTGGTTGCTCGGATCGCCCCACGGTGCCCGATGCCCCTCGCCCATCGGGAGGGCCGAACGGCCCGATTCGCCCCGGGCCATTCGGATGATGCCGGCGGGGCTACCCCCTGATCGGCGTGCCGAGGAGGAGCGGCATCCCCAGTCGATCGGCGTAGAGCGGCCGCAACCGATCGGTGCTGTACATCGTCGCCACGTCGATGTGGCGCGGGCCGAGCGCGGGATCGGGCAGCGGGGCATGTGAATACTTGCCGTCGCGGATCGCGACCATGCGGCCGTTGACGCCACCCGCGAGCAGGTCGACCGCCACGTTGGCGAAGGTGGTCGCAACCATCTGGTCGAGGGCGTCGGGGTCGCCGCTGCGCAGGTCGTAGGTCAGGTCCGAGTGAACCGTCTCGACCCCCGTGCGCCGGGCCAGCTCGTCGGCGATCGCCGCACCGATGTCGAGCGGGCGACGGTGACCGTAGGCATCCGGCTCGCCGAACTCCTGGAGCGTGCTGCCGACCCACGCCGCCCCCTCCGAAGCGATGACCAGCGCGTAGCGGCTGGGGTTGGCTGCGCGGTCCTCGGCGAGCATCGTCGCCAGCAGCTCGAGGTCGAAGGGCGCCTCCGGGATGACGCAGCGCGAGCTGGTGACGTAGGCGGCATACCAGGCCGAGTAGCCGCTGTTGCGGCCGAAGATACGGAAGACGCCGATCCGCTCGTGGCTGCCGAGCGTCGTTCGCTGCCGGTTGATCAGCTCCTTGGCGCGCGTCACCGCCGTCGAGAAGCCGACGCAGTACTCGGTCCCCTGCACGTCGTTGTCCATCGTCTTGGGGATCGCCACCAGGTCCACCCCCTCGTGCGCGAGCCGATCGGCATAGCCCAGCGTGTCGTCGCCGCCGATGGCGACCAGGTGGGAGAGTCCCAGGCGCGCGATGTTGTCGAGCACCACCGGGGTCAGGTCGTAGCGATCGTCGCCGGTCGCGAGCGAAGACAGCCGCGCGGGGTCGAGCGAGGTGGGCAGGCTCTCGCGCTTCATCCGGGCAGGGTTCGTGCGCGAGGTGTGCAGCATCGTCCCGCCGGTTCGGTCGATCCGTCGCGTGTTGTCGCGGTTGAGGGGCATCACGAACTCGTGATCGGCCGCTCCGTCGGCGCCCACGTGGGTGAGGCCCATCCAGCCTCGCCGGATTCCGAGTGTCTCCCAGCCGAGCTCCCAGCCCCGGTAGACGACGCTCTTGATGATCGAATTAAGCCCCGGAACATCGCCCCCGCCGGTCAGGATGCCGATGCGTGTCATGCCCACATCATGGCGCGCCGCGCCGCTCGACGTCGGCGCCACGTCGCCGACGACCGCTTGTGCTGGGGGCCATTCTGGGGCACACTACGCATCCCCCGCCGCGGCCCACGCGGTCCCGAGCCCATTGGATCGAGATGACAACGACGACCACCAACGACCGACGCTACGTGACCTGGCGCCTCCCCGACCGGCAGTTCTCCAAGGTGCACCTCCAGCGCGACCTGGAGCAGACGATCTGCGGTCGGACGCTGCCTCGCGCCACCGGTTCGCCCCAGCCGCCGATCCCGGCGGCCGCGATGTGCCAGGAGTGCGCCGCCTCCGAGGCGTGATCGTCTCCTCGCCCTCATAAGGCCCTTGCATGTGCGGCCGATTTGCACAGCCCCGCTCCGCTGAGGAGCTGGCCCGGATCTTCCACGCCCGCCCCGCCACGGAGCTGGCTGGCGAGCGGTTCAACGTCGCTCCCACCGATGAGGTGGCCGCCGTCGTGGAGCACCACGGCGAGCGCGTGGTGGACGCCTTTCGCTGGGGCCTCGTCCCGTTCTACGCCAAGAGCTCGAAGGACGGTGCGCGACTGATCAACGCGCGAGCAGAGACGGTCGAGAGCACTCCGGCCTTCCGTACCGCCTTCGCGCGCCATCGCTGCATCATCCCGGCGGACGCATTCTACGAGTGGCGCCGCGAGCGCAACCCGACGACGGGTCGGCTGACCCGCTCCGAGCCCTTCGCGGTGCGTCGCAGCGATGGCGAGCCGCTTGCCCTGGCCGGCCTCTGGTCGAGCTGGCGCGACCCGGACAGCGCCGCACGCCTCTATACCTGCACGATCCTGACGACGGACCCGAACGAGCTGGTCTCGCGCATCCACGACCGGATGCCGGTCGTCCTCGACCCGACCGACTGGGACGCCTGGCTGGCCGAGGGAACCCCCGCGAACCAGCTCCGCTCGCTGCTGCGGCCCGCGCCGGCGGAGCCACTCGATGCCTACGCCGTCTCACCGGCGGTCAACAACGTTCGCAACGAGGGACCGGAGCTGCTCGCCCCGCTCTCACGCTGGAGCGACGGCCTGTGACGACGAGCCTGCCCGCCAGTGCCATGGTCGTCCTGATCGGGCCGAGCGGAGCCGGAAAGAGCACCTTTGCCGCGCGTCACTTCTCGGCCACCCAGGTCCTCTCCTCCGACGCCTTCCGAGGCGTCGTCTCCGACGACCCGCGGGACCAGACGGCGACCGACGGCGCCTTCGAGCTGCTGCACGCGGCGCTCGCCCTTCGTCTCGCACGGGGCCGCCTCACGGTGGTCGATGCCACGAATGTCGAGGGCTGGGCGCGGGAGCGGCTGCTCGTGGAGTCGCAGCGGCACCGTCGGCCAGCGATTGCGATCGTGTTCGACCTGCCTCTTGCGACCTGCCTCGCGCGGGCCGCCGCCCGCACCGATCATCCGGTGCCCGCAGCCGCGATCCGCCGCCACCACGCCCGAATGCGCGCCTCGCTGGCAGGCCTGGCCGGGGAGGGATTCGAGTCGGTCGTCGTCCTTTCCAACGCCGATCAGGTCGAGGCCTTCAGCCCGGACGCGTAGCCAGGAGGCGGCGCCGGGGCGAGGATGGCGCGGGCAACGAAATGTCCCGAAGGAACTGCGCCCGTCGCCGCGGTGCGAGACCGCCACGCCGGTACCGGAACCCTTGATGCAATCGCATGATCCGGTATCGCTGCCCCTTCGGGACGACCGAAGGATAGCCCGCCCCGGCCTGGGCGGACAAGCCCACTTATCCCCGACTTTTGAGCGGCCTCGCTTGCTTTTCCACACCCGATCCCCAACCGGGCCGCGTCAGCTGGCCGGGTCACTGCGGCCGGTCTCGAGCAGGAACGCGGCCATGAGCGCGGCCACCACGTCAGGCTGCTCGGCGGCGATGGAGTGGCTCCCTCCGCGGATGGACTCGTAGCTGGCGCCCGGGATCCGCTCTGCGACCGAGCGTGTCGTGGCCGGGTCGACGACACGATCATCGGACGGCCCGATGACGAGGGTCGCCGCGACGATCCGGGCCAGGTCAAGGTGCGACGAGGTCGCGTGCTCGGCCACGAAGCGGTCCAGGAATGCTGACGTCCCTGGCACGCGCAACGGCTCGACGTAACCGCGAGCCAGCTCGTCGGGGGCCGCGCCCGCCGCCGCTGCCGCGACCCGTTGCGCGCGTCGCACCGCGAAGCGCGCCAGACGGGGGTAGCGCATCCCGAGCCGGAGGCCGGCGGTCCCGAGGCGCAGCGTGCGGCTCGGGTCGACGGTCGCGATCAGCACCAGCCGGTCGACCAGGTCGGGTCGTGCCGCAGCGAGCCGCTGGGCGAGACCGCCTCCCCAGGACTGGCCGGCGACGTGCGCTCGCTCCCAGCCGAGGGCGGCCAGGATCCCTGCCAGGCGCTGGGCGTAGGCGTCGCCCGTCAACGGGCGCGTTGGAGTTCGCGAGCTCCAGCCGAAGCCGACGAGGTCGACGGCTGCCATGCGGAAGCGCCCGGCGAGACGGTCGATGATGCCGCGCCACGCCTGTGCATTCGAGGCGTAACCGTGCACGAGGAGGAGGCGGGAGCCAGCCGAGCCGCGCTCGACGACCCGCATCCGCTCGCCCGCCACTTCGACGTAGCGGCTCTCGCCCCAGGAGACCGGCGGCGGGACCGGGAGGCCGTCACTCACGGCGGAAAGGGTAGCGCGCTGCGCCCTTGGCACCCGTGACCACGCGTAGAATCGGCCGACCACACCCGTTGGAGGTCGCGATGTCACCCGACAAGAGGGCGATCGGCTCCGGAACGAAGGCCGATCCATGGAAGCTGAAGACGCCGAGCGGCAGCTCCGACTACGAGATGTACCGCGATGAATCGGCCGACCCGCCGGCGATCATCTGCCAGGTCGGGGGCACGCAACTGCGCTACCACCTGAGCGCCATCGAGGACCTCCACGCGATGCTGAAGAAGCACGGCGACTGGATGCTGCTCGGCAGCGCGGACGAGCAGAAGCCGGCGGCTCCCGACACGGTCGAGGCGTGGGGTCGCTCGGAGGGCAACCCGGTCGGCGGCTGGTACGGGCTCAAGAAGGGGCTGCGCGGCCGATTCGGGATGTACATGCCGCCGCTGCTCGAGGCGCTCGGCCTGGCCGAGGTGGAGCACAACCCCAAGAACAACCGGATGCGGGCGCTCTAGCCGCACATGGCGGCGAGCTACCACCTGCTCCACGCCGGCTACGTCCGCGACGATGGGGTGGCGAGCAGCGTCAGCCTCGTCGTCGACGGCGAGGCGGTCATCGTGGTCGACCCGGGCATGGTCGCGGATCGCGAGCTGATCCTCGGCCCGCTGCATGCCCACGGGTTTGGGGAGGAACAGGTGACCCACGTGGTGATCACCCACCATCACCCCGACCATACGCTGAACATGGGCCTCTTCCCGAATGCGGAGGTGGTCGATTTCTGGGCCCGATACCGGGGCGACCAGTGGCTCGACCACCAGGGCGATGGGTATCGCGTCAGCCCGAACGCGCGCCTGATCCTGAGCCCCGGGCATACGGGGCAGGACCTTACGCTCATGGTCGAGACCGATGCCGGTGCCGTCGCCTTCACGCACGCGTGGTGGCGGTCGGATCGGACCCCGGAGGTCGACCCGCTCGCCGAGGACCAGGGCGCGCTGGTCACGAGCCGGCTGCGCATCCTTGCCGAGGCCGACCTGGTGGTGCCCGGCCACGGAGAGCCGTTCGCCACCGACCGCGGTGCAGGGAGCCCTCGGGCGAAGGACTGATCAGCCCGGGGGGAAGGTGACCGATGGCTCGGCATCGGACATGCCGCGCGCGGTACCTTGCACGTGACTGAGACGGACGCCGCGCCCGCGGCGTGACGTCTCAGATGGGAGGTGGGCATGTACATCACCGGCAGATACCTCAGCTTCATCGGCATCGGCAGGATCGTGATCGGCGTCATCTTCCTGTGGGCCGGCCTCGAGAAGCTCATCGGGACGCCGGGCGGCTTCTCCGCCGCCGGCTTCCTCCAGTTCGGAACCAACGGCACGCTGGGCTGGCCGTTCTTCAGCGGCGACCCGACCGGCCACGTCTTCAACCCGACCGCCAGCTTCTGGCAGGACCTGGCGACCAACAAGACCGCGATGGCGGTCATCAACCCACTGGTGATGTTCGGCGAGATCGCGATCGGGATCAGCCTGATCCTTGGCCTGTTGACCCGATTCGCGGCGGCGATGGGCACGCTGATGATGATCCTCTTCTTCTTCGCGGCCTGGGACTTCGCCTACGGGATCGTGAACCAGCACCTGACCTACGCGGTGGTCACCTTCGGGCTGGCGGTCATCGGAGCAGGGAACTTCTACGGCCTCGACGCGACCGTCGGGCCGATGTTCTCCCCAGCCCTTCGGCGCTGGTTCTTCTCCGGCGACAAGAAGGAGCAGACGGCGGCCGCCTGAGGCGCCCGCCGGGGCATCGCCAGAGCCGGGACGGCGCCTGCCTCGTCCCGGCTCCTTCGTATCCCAGCTCCGATCGCGAGGCCCATGCGGCCCGCCCGATGATGACCAGTGGCCGTGGCCTGCGAGGTCGGGCGCGCCCAGACTCCGGCCAGGAGGTGCGACCGATGACCACCACGACGTCGCTGCGGGTTGGGAACCTCATGACCGTCGACCCGGTCGTGATCGGCCCGGAGGCTCGAGTCCACGAGGCCGAGCTGCTCCTCAAGACCTATCGGATCAGCGGGCTTCCGGTGGTCGAGGACGGGGAGGTGGTCGGCGTCATCAGCCAGACCGACCTCCTCAACGCGCGCTCCAGCGAGCTGATCGGCGCGAACTGGGATCGGGTCCGGGTCCGCCACCTGATGAGCCGCCCGGCGGTGACGGTGCACCTGGCGACGACCGTGCGGCGCGCCGCCCGTCTCATGCTCGATGAGCACATCCACCGCGTGGTGGTCGTCGACCCCGATGGTGCCCCCGTTGGCGTGCTGAGCACGAGCGACCTGCTCCGGGCGCTGCTCCCGGACGAGGACGGCGAGGAGCCCTTCCCCGGACCCTAGCCGGAGGCTGTCTCGCCCCGGGGAGCGGCACCGCCGGCGCGCAGGAACTCGGCGAGCTCCGAGGCCGTGAGCGGCCGGGCGTAGTGGAAGCCCTGCCCGAGGTCGGCGCCGAGTGCCCGCAGCCGCCCCGCCTGCTCGGGCCGCTCGATCCCCTCGGCGACGGTGCGCAGGCCGAGGTTGGTGGCGAGGCGGGTGATGGATCGCACCAGGGCGGACGCTTCAGGGCCGGAATCGAGCGCGGCCACGAACGCGATGTCGATCTTCAGGATGTCGATCGGGAGCTCGCGCAGGTAGCTGAGCGACGAGTAGCCGGTCCCGAAGTCGTCGATCGCCATCCGAACGCCCAGCCCCCGGAGCCTGGCGAGGGTGTCGATCGCCGCTCCCCGCCGCTCGACGAGGACCGACTCGGTGAGCTCCAGGATCAGTCGCGACGCATCGAGGCCACTTGCCTTCAAGACCCTCTCCACCTCGTCGGCAAAGGCTGGCTGCGCGACCTGCACGGCCGAGACGTTGACGCTCACGTCGAGCCCTCGACCGGCCGGCGTGGCGTCGAGCGCGACTGCATGCCGGCACGCCTCCTCCAGCACCCAGTGGCCGAGCGGGACGATCATTCCGGTCTCCTCCGCGAAGGGGACGAACTCGGTGGGGCCGATCTCCCACGCAGGGTGATCCCAGCGCAGGAGCGCCTCGACCCCGACGGTTGCGCCCGTGGAGAGGTCGACGATCGGCTGGTAGCGCAGGTGGAACTGCCCCGCCTCGAGGCCCTGCTCGAGGTCGGCCTTGAGGCGCAGCCGTCGCACCGCGGCGTCGTGCATGCTCCGCTCGAAGACGACCGATCGGCCCTTGCCGCGCGCCTTCGCCATGTACATCGCCACGTCGGCGCTGCGCAGCAGCTCGTCGGCCGATGACTGGCGCCCCTCGGCGAAGACGATCCCCATCGACGCGGCCACTGTCAGGTTGTGCTCGCCGAGGACGATCGGCTCGCGGACCGCGGCGAGGATCCGCTCGGCGATCGCCTCGACCTCGGAGCGTTCGCCGGTCCGGACCAGGATGCCGAACTCGTCGCCGCCGATCCGCGCCGCGGTATCGCGACCACGCAGGGTCCCACGCACGCGCTCGGCAACCGCGGCCAGCAGCTCGTCCCCGGCCGCGTGGCCGAGGCTGTCGTTGACCGTCTTGAAGTCGTCGAGGTCGAGGAGGAGGACGGCAGTCGTGGCGAGCGACTCCATCGGCCTCCCCTCCAGCTCGTGCTCGATGCGGTCGACGAGCAGCGGCCGGTTGGCCAGGCCGGTCAGCGGGTCGTGGAAGGCCTGGTGGCGAAGCTGGTCTTCGAGCGAGCGCCGATCGGTGACGTCACGACAGTTCAGCACGATGCCTCGCACGTCGGCATCGGTGAGCAGGTTCGTGCCGACCAGCTCGACCCAGCGCCAGCGACCATCGGCATGCCGCATCCGCACCTCGCCGCCGGAGACCGAGCCAGCGGAAGCGGCAAGGCGGTCCAGGAGCGCGCGAGTCCACTCGCCGTCCTCGGGGTGGATCATCCCGGCCACTGGCCGGTTGGTGCGCGCCGCGGCGCTGCCGCCCAGGATCCGCTCGACCGCCGGGCTGACGAACTCGGTCTTCCCCTCCCGGTCGACCACGATGAGCAGGTCCGACGAGTTCTGGACCATGGATCGGAAGCGCACCTCGCTCCGGCGCAGGCGGCCGCTCAACTCGTTGACGAGCCGATTTGCGCCGTGGAAGCCGAGGTAGAGGAGGAGAAGCAGGGCCAGCCCGATCCCCCCGACGATCAGAAAGACATCCCGCTGCGTGTTGGCGAGCAGCAGCTCCAGCGGGGCGCCGTCCTGGTAGATCTCGTACGCACCGACCGGCTTTCCATCGGCGTCCCTGATGGGCAGGTAGACCTGGAGCAGGTTGGGGCCGAGGCCCTTCTCGAACTCGTTCTCGGCAGCGTCCGGGTGGCTGAGATCAGCGCTCGGCGAGCCAGCCAGCGCCTTCGCCAGATCCGCGTCGACATCGAACGTCTTGCCGCGCAGAGCGGGTAGATCCGAGAAGAGAATCGTGCCGTTGGGGGACCAGACCTTGATGCGCCGAATGCCGCCCTTCTCGTTGCCGATCAGTTTCGCGAGCTGGCTGTTGACCAAGTCGCTGGTGTTGGCATCTGGCGAACTGAGCAGGTCTGACGACAGGAGCGAGTCGACCTGGGCGTGTACGACTGCGGTAACGGCGGAAACGGCCTCGTCGGTGGCTGCGCTCTGGACCCGACTTTTCGCGCTGGCCGAGACCGCCACCGCCGTCACGATCACCAGCCCGGCAGCCACCAGCAGGACGATCACTTCGATCGAGGGGATCACCCAGCGGCGCGGCGGACGCGCCGAGCTGCCCGCACCCGCGGTGGTCGTGGTCGGACGCGCGTTGGTCAAATTCATCGGCTCGGAGCTGCGCATGACAGGACGTGTGGCGAACCTATCGGAAGCGGACCGAATCCCCGATAGGCCGATGGTCCTGCCAAGGTCATGCGACCTTGACCCGGCCTTCACGCAGGCGTGACCGGGCTCCCCTACACTCCGGCACATGTTGTTCAGCTTCGGTCACAAGTCCCGCATGCCCGAGCCGGCCGATGCGCTCCACGGCCGCTTCGAGCCCCTCCCCACCGCCGAGCGCCATTTCGTCAACGGACAGCCGCTCAAGGGCCCGTATCCCGAGGGCTCGCAGATCATCGACTTCGCGCTCGGCTGCTTCTGGGGCGCGGAGAAGGATTTCTGGCAGGTGCCGGGCGTGATCGTCACCGCCGTCGGCTACCAGGGCGGCTACACGCCGAACGCGAACTACAGCGAGGTCTGCTCCGGTCGCACCGGCCACGCCGAGTCGGTCCGCGTGGTCTACGACCCGGCGCGCGTGTCGGTCGAGCAGCTGCTCAAGGTCTTCTGGGAGCACCACGACCCGACCCAGGGATACCGACAGGGCAATGACATGGGGACGCAGTACCGGTCCGCCATCTACCCGCACACCGATGCGCAGCGCGCGGCGGCGATCGCATCGCGTGACATGTACCAGGCCGAGCTGACGAAGGCCGGCTACGGGGCGATCACCACCGAGATCGTCGACAGGCCCGAGTTCTACTTCGCCGAGGACTACCACCAGCAGTACCTGGCGAAGAACCCGAACGGCTACTGTC
Source organism: Candidatus Limnocylindria bacterium (assembly GCA_041499395.1). Taxonomy (GTDB): domain Bacteria; phylum Chloroflexota; class Limnocylindria; order QHBO01; family QHBO01; genus CF-167. Next base: position 174 of record JBGQKH010000032.1, on the reverse strand, counting down.
CTGTTCACGCCACCGGCGTGAAGCTCGAGATGCCGGTTGTGCAGATGGAGCAGGTTTAGGGCCGGTCCCCCGTACCGGAGGTCAACGACCCCACCGCGCCTACCGCCAACCGGCCACTGTCGTGCAGTCGTCCGCAGCCATGAGTAGGTGCCGATCGACGGTCCGGTGGCGTTC
>JBGQKH010000031.1:0-18413 GCA_041499395.1 Candidatus Limnocylindria bacterium | reverse complement strand
GCGGTCGGCGACCGTGGCGCTGCCGCCCTTCAGACGCCGGGCGACGCTTGCCGGCAGGATGTTGAGGAGCAGCTCCTCGGAACGCGCGCTCAGCCGATCCCGCTCGCGGATGAAGTACGCCAATCGCAGGAATGCCGTCGTCAGCGGAGCGATCACGTTCAGCCCCCAGAAGGCGGCCTCCACCCCAGCAGGCAGGGGGGGCACGGCGGTGCGGATCGTCGGTTCGGCGACCGCCGACGCGGCGATGAGGCCTGCGAAGGCGACGAACACCCAGATCGCCTGCCGGTGGCCCCACGCGATCAGCGCGCCCAGGGGTGCGCCAAAGGCCCACAGCGCCACGGCCGATCCCCGCTCGAACCCGCCGAGGGTCCATTGCAGCGCGACGGGCAGCAAGAGGAAGAGGGAGATCTGCACGGCGATGAAGCGATCGAACCGGCAGCTGCGCGCGAGCATCACCAGCGCCGCCACCGTGATCACCACGTAGGCGCCAGGCAGCGCGGCGGAGAGCGGCCGTCCGAGGATCAGGTACGTCCCGACCCAGATTGGCGTGAGCAGCATGATCAGGCCGACAAGGGCCACCATGCTCCGGCGACGGATCCTGTCCGTCTCCTCCTCGTCGGGCGGCGCGCCGACCTGCAGGAGGCGCTCCACCGGCGTCATGCGCTGCAGCCCGGCATCGGCTTCCCGTCCGCCTCCGGTCAGTGGAGCGAGAGGCGCAGGAGCGAGTCCGCCGCGACGGCCGCGAAGAGCAGGGTCAGGTAGCTGATCGAGAAGCGGAAGAGGCGGATCGCCGCCAGCCCGCTGCTCGCGTCACGCAGGACCCGGAGCGCGTACCACACGAAGGCGATCCCCAGCACGGCCGCGGAGACGAGGTAGATGAGGCCCATCCGCGCAGCTGGGAGGAGGAGGAGCGAGACCGCCACCAGCACGAGGGTGTAGAGGACGATCTGGCGGGCCGTCTCCGCCTCGCCGCGCACGACCGGCATCATCGGCACCCTGGCGGCCGCATAGTCGCCCTTGTAGCGCAGCGCCAGCGCCCAGAAGTGCGGCGGGGTCCAGTAGAAGACGATCGCGAACAGGACGAGCGCCGGAACCTGGACCGTGCCAGTCACCGACGCCCAGGCAACGAGCACCGGGACCGCCCCGGCGGCACCGCCGATCACGATGTTCTGCGGCGTGGTCCGCTTCAGCCACAGCGTGTAGACGAAGACGTAGAACGCGATGGCGCTCGCCGCCAGGAGTGCGGAGAGCAGGTTCACGGTGAGCACCAGCCACGCGAACGAGACGGCCGAGAGGATGACGCCGAAGGCGAGCGCCCGGCTCGGCGTGACCGCGTGGCGCGGCAGCGGGCGGTTGTGGGTGCGGCGCATCACCTCGTCGATGTCGCGGTCGATGTACATGTTGATCGCGTTCGCCCCGCCCGCCGCCAGCGACCCGCCGATCAGCACCGCCGCCATCAGCCAGACCGATGGCACGCCCTGCTTGGCGAGGACCATGGTCGGGATGGTGGTCACCAGCAGCAGCTCGATGATGCGCGGCTTGGTGAGCGCGATGTAGGCGCGCACCGAGCCGCCGGCGGTCGACGGCGACGGCTCGCCCAGCGACGCGATGCCTGACCCGCCCGGCACCGTTTCCGGCATCGGGAGGCGTCGGATTGCCAGGTAGAGCAGCACCATCGTCGCCCATAGCGCCGCGCCGACGGCGAGGTGCGGCACCACGAAGAGGGCCGAGAGGCGCGACCACACGTTGGCTGCTCCGAGCGCCAGCTGCACGGCCACGAGCACGAGGCCCAGCCAGGCGAGCCGCCGCGGCCCGGGGGCGCTCACGCCGTGCCGCACCTGCCGCCAGGTCCAGAGCACGAGGAGCGCCACCACCACGGCCAGGGCGCGGTGCGCGACCTGCACCAGCTGCACGTCCACGGTGATGCTCGGCAGCAGCGTGCCGTTCATGAGCGGGAAGTCGCCGAAGGCCAGCCCCGACCCGCTCCCGGTGACCCACGAGCCGAGGAGCATCTGCGCGAAGACGGCGGCGCCGGTCCAGGCGACGAGCCGCGTGGCGGAGCCGGCGGCCGCGCGCGGGAGGGCGCCGTTCACGGCCCGATCCGCGATGGCGAGCGTCAGCGCCAGGACGGTGAGCGCCATGGCAAGGTGCGCGGTCACGAGCTCCGCGGCGAGGCCCTGGATCACGACCTGGCCGCCGAGCCACGCCTGGACCAGGACGAGCACCCCCGCGACGATCGCGGCGATGAGCATCGGCCGGTCGCGCCGGCGCGGCGTAAAGACGGTGATGAGCGCCACGGCGCCGACGAGCGGACCCACGGCCAGCGCCGCGACGAGCCGATGGCTGTGCTCGATCCAGGCATGCAGCTCGAGCGGCGGGACCCACGCGCCGAAGCAGAGCGGCCAGTCGGGGCAGCCGAGCCCCGAATCGGTGGCCCGCACCAGGCCTCCCACCACGATCAGGACGTAGGTGGCGAGCGCAGCAGCGATGGCGAGCTTCGCGAATCGGTTCAACGGGGTCCTCGGAACACGCCGGCGCGGCGGGGATGGTCAGGGCAGCGGGCAGGCCCGGGCATGATACCGACCCGGGTCGCCCGAGTCACCGGCTAGGTCCAGGGCAGGCGGAGTCCCGGCAGGATCGCGTTGAGGAACAGCCCGACGATCAGCAGCCCGCCGGCGCGACGGGTGTGGATGAAGGCCCCGCCCACGAACCAGAGCGGCCAGCCGACGTAGCTCTGCGGTGGCGTCTCGGGACGCGGCACGGAGAACTGCTTGAGCACCTGGAGCAGCATCGGGATGCCGAGGACGACGAGCATCACGAAGGGCCCGATCCAGCCGATCAGCGCCGAGCCGATGACGATCGGGTAGAAGGCGATCATCAGCGCCTGCGCCACCCACCGGGCGCGCGTCTCGCCGAGGATCACCGGCAGGGTGCGGATCCCCTTGAGCGTGTCCGCCGAGATCTTGTCGATGTGCTTGCCGAAGAGGACGGTGGTGACCAGGATCGCGTACGGCAGGGAGTCGACCCAGACCCAGCCGGGGAGCGTGCCGGTGGCCACGAAGTAGGTCCCGGCGATCATCAGCGGGCCCCACACGATGAAGACGCCCGGCTCGCCCAGGCCGTGGTGCTTGAGCTTGATCGGCGGGGCGACGTAGAAGACGCTGATGAAGAGGCCGCCGAACGCGAAGGCGGCGACCCATGGGCCGCGCGCCAGGACGAGGACGATCAGGATCGCCAGGTCGAAGGCCTGCATCAGCAGGATCGCGTTGCGCAGCTGCGGCTTGGTGAGCCACCCCGACAGGATCGGGTGGGGCGCGTAGAGCGCCCGCACGTACTCGTCGGTGTCGACGCCGCCCTCGAGGTCGAAGTAGTCGTTGATCATGTTGTTGGCCGCGTGGGCGATGACGAGGCCGATCACCGACAGGACGAGATACCAGTAGTTCACCGATGCCCCCGCCGTGCCGATGGCGAGGAGGCCGCCGATGATCCCGGAGGTGGCGGTCATGGTGAAGACGGCGGCGCGGGTCACGATCAGCCACTTGCTGACCGAGTCCATCTGCACGCCTTCCGGCATGTTGGCGTGGTTCATCACGTAGCGCCAGGTCGTGAACCGTTGGGCGAGTGTTGTCATGTGGCGGATTCTAGCGGTGCCCGAGCACCCCGGATGCCGGCCGTTCCAGCCCGATCCGCCAGGCCGAGCGGCCCGGGTTGGCGTTAGGCGATCGGCTCGAAGCGAGCGGTGAAGTGGCGCAGCTGGCGTGGCTGCTCGACGATCCGGTAGCCGCGCAGCTCCGTCGCCCGTTCCGCCACGCGACGCACCACCTCGATGACGTAGTCGATGTGCGACTGGGTGTAGACGCGGCGCGGGATGGCGAGGCGCACCAGCTCCATCGGCCCGGGAGCCTCCGTGCCGTCGGGGTGCATCCCGAACATGACCGAACCGATCTCGCAGCCGCGGATCCCACCCTCGCGGTAGAGGGCGATCGCGAGCGCCTGGCCCGGATACTCGAGCGGCGTGATGTGGGGCAGGAGTGCGGCGGCGTCGAGGTAGACGGCGTGCCCGCCGATCGGCTGCACGCAGGGGATCCCGCTCTCGACCAGCGCCTCGCCCAGGTAGGCGGTGGAGCGGATCCGGTAGCGGAGATAGTCCTCGTCGACGACCTCGCGGAGCCCCTGCGCGATCGCCTCGAGGTCACGGCCGGCGAGCCCGCCGTAGGTCGGGAAGCCCTCCGTCAGGATCAGCAGGTTGCGGGCGGCCTCGGCCCAGGTGTCGTCGTTGAGGGCGAGCCAGCCACCGATGTTGGTGATCGCGTCCTTCTTGGCCGACATCGTCATGCCGTCGGCGAGCGAGGCCATCTCGCGCACGATGTCGGGGATCGATCGGTCCGCCTGCCCCGGCTCGCGCTGCTTGATGAACCAGGCGTTCTCCGCGAAGCGGCACGCGTCGAGGAAGAGCGGCAGGCGGTATCGGTCGCAGACCTCGCGCACGCCGCGCAGGTTCTCGAGGCTGACCGGCTGGCCGCCGCCCGAGTTGTTGGTGATGGTGACCATCACGAGGGGGATTGCATCAGGCCCGTGCTCGCGGATGAACCGATCCAGCGCGTCCAGGTCCATGTTGCCCTTGAACGGGTGGATGACCGATGGGTGCCGCCCCTCCTCGATCACCAGGTCAACCGCCTCGGCCCCGGTGAACTCGACGTTGGCACGGGTCGTGTCGAAGTGCGTGTTGCTGGGGATCGACTTCCCCGGTCCGCCCACCACGCTGAAGAGGATCTTCTCGGCGGCCCGCCCCTGGTGGGTGGGAATCACGTGCTTGAACGGGAACAGTGCCTGGACGCTCTCCAGGAAGCGGAACCAGGACGGCGAGCCGGCGTAGCTCTCGTCGCCGCGCTGGATGCCGGCCCACTGCTCGGCTGACATCGCCCCGGTGCCAGAGTCGGTGAGCAGGTCGATGAGCACGTCGGCGGCGTGGAGGTTGAAGAGGTTGTAGCCAGCCTCGCGGAGGTGCTGCTCCCGCTCGTCGACCGAGGTGATCCGAATCGGCTCGACGCTCTTGATCCGGAACGGCTCGATGATCGTCTTCCAGGGCTCCATGTGAGGAGCATACGGCCCCATCATGTCGCCGCGAAGGACGAAGGAGGAGGCAGATGCCGGACTGGGAGTCACTCGGTCACGAGGTCGGGTCGCGGCCGGCGGTCGCCACCTGGGCCGAGAACAGGATGCAGGTCTTCTTCATCGGCTCCGATGGCCAGCTCTGGGACACCTTCTGGGACGGCGCCGCGTGGCACGATCGGCATCCGCACGGCGGTGACCTGGTCGGGAGCCCTGCCGCATGTTCGTGGGGTGCGGACCGGATCGACGTCTTCGCCCGCGGGCGCGACGGTGCGCTGATGCACACCTGGTACGAGCCGGCCGGCTGGCAGCCATGGAAGTCGCTCGGCATGGAGATCGGGTCCGACCCGGCGGCCTGCAGCTGGGGGCCGAACCGCCTCGACCTGTTCGTCACCTCCCCGGGCGGGGAGCTGCTCCACGGCTGGTGGGACGGTGTCGCCTGGTCGTTCAGTGCGCCCGAGCGCAGGGGCGGTTGAGCGGGCAACCCGACGCGTAGACTCCCCGCGATGGAACGTCACCCGACCCGGACCTGCCTCGCGAGGCTCCCCGGCGGAGAGCTCCGGGTGCTGGGCGCGAACGACCTGAAGGAGATCGACGGCCTGCGCTCGCAGGCCGAGACGCTCGTCTGGCTCGACATCGTTTCGCCGGAGGCCGATGACCTCGGCCTGCTGCGCGACGAGTTCGGCCTGCACCCGCTGGCCCAGGAGGACCTCGAGAAGCGCAAGCAGCGCCCCAAGCTCGACACCTACGGCGAGCAGCAGGTGATCGTGGCCTACGAGATCCTGCCGTCGCCCGATCCAGCTTCATCCTTCGCGCTGGGCGAGCTGCACCTGTTCGCCGGTGCGGGGTACGTGGTCAGCGTCCGCTGGCAGGATTCATCGGTCATGGAGAGCATCGAGGCGCGCTTCCGGCAGCACCCGGACGGGGTCGCCACCACGGCAGGAAAGCTGGTCTATGCGATCCTGGATGCGGTCATCGACGAGTACTTCCCGCTCCTCGACCGCCTCTCGGATCAGATCGAGGAGCTCGAGGATCAGATCCTGGGGGGCGGCAAGGTGCGGGGCACCCTGCGCTCGATCCTCGATCTGAAGCGCGAGCTGCTCGAGCTGCGGCGGACCCTGTCACCGAGTCGCGACGTGGCGAATGCCCTGCTGCGGCGGGATCTCCCCCTGGTCGACGACGCCTCGGCGCCCTACTTCCAGGATCTCTACGACCACCTGGTGCGCGTGCTCGACCAGCTCGACCTGCAGCGCGACCTGCTGGCATCGGCTCTCGAGGCGAACCTGTCGGTCACCAGCAACAACCTGAACGCGGTCATGAAGCGGCTCACCGCGTTCACGGTGATCATCATGGTGCCGACCCTCATCGCCGGCATCTATGGCATGAACTTCCACTTCATGCCCGAGCTGAGCTGGCCGCTCGGCTATGGCTTCGCGCTGGGGCTGATGGCCGTCGCCATGGCCCTCGGGGCGATCTTCTTCCGGCGCAACGACTGGTTCTGAGTCCGCGGGGGCCTAGCGCTCCGCGAAGTAGGCGCTCGCGCTCGCCATCGCCCAGATGACGAACACGTAGGCGACCAGCAGCAGGAGGCTGACCACCGGGCTGCCCCCGCCCGCGCTGCGCGAGCCAATGAGCCCGAGCACCGCGACGAGCGCACCAAGGACCGACACCACGATCGCCAGGATGCGTGCCCACGCCCGGCCGAGCAGGCCGAAGATGCCGCTGAGCAGCTCGAGCGCGCCGAACAGCACGAAGATGCCACCCACGACAGCCACGATCCCCCCGACGGCGCCGGAGAAGCCGTTGAGGTCGATTCCCAGGTCCGGGCGGTTGCCGACTCCGCTGATCACGGCCCCGCCCAGGATGAAGAGCAGGCCGATCAGCACCACCAGGGTCCCGATCACCATCAAGACGATGCTCGCCGCGGTGACCATTCCCGGGCGTCCCGAGCGTCGCGAGGCGGCCACGGGAGGCGAGGCCTGCCAGGCGGGCTGGGCGGCCGGGGGAGGCTCCCAGGCCGGCGGCGCCGGCTCTGGCGGGGCGGGCTCCGGGGTGGCGGGCGGGGTCGTCGGCGGGGTCGGATCCATCTCGGTCATCGGCTTACCCTCAATCGGCCGCTGGTGATCGCCGCATGTCACGCCGCGGCTGCGCCGAGTCTACGCCGCGCGGAGCCGCCAACGTCACCTCGCGCGGTCGATCGCCGCGAGGAGGCGCATCACCAGCCGGACTACGACCAGGGTCGAAACCTCGTTCAGGTCACGCGACGGCACGAGCTCCGTGAAGGCAGCGCCGGCGACGCGGCAGCGGGCCGTCACGCCGGCCAGCATGTCGCCCGCCTCGTCGTACGAGAGGCCGCCGGGCGAGAGGCCGCTCACCGCGGAGGCGACCGAGGGGTCGAGGCCATCCAGGTCGAAGACGACGAAGAGCGATCCGTCGGCCGGCAGCTCCCCGAGCAGCCACGCGACCCCGCGCTCGCGCAGCTCGCGCGCGGTGACGAGCAGGTTCCCGGCGGCGCGGGCATCGGCCACGTCCGAGGTGCGCGCGCTCCCCACGCCCCGCAGCCCGACCTGCACGATCCGCTCGACGTGGTCCATCTCCGCTGCGCGGCGCATCGCCGACGAGTAGCCGTCACGGACGCCGGCCACCTCGTCGCGGAAGTCGAGGTGGGCGTCGACCTGGAGCACGGTGATCGGACCACGGTCGCGATAGGCACGCAGCACGGGGATCGGGATCGAGTCGTCACCGCCCAGGACGATCGGCACGGCGCCGGCGTCCAGCAGCGCCGCGACCGCCGCCTCGGACCGCGCGGTGTTCCCCGCCCCGTCGTCGGCTGACCCTGCGACGTCGCCCGCGTCCACGATCCGCAACGGCGGGGACCCGACCAGCATCGGGCCGTCCAGATCGAAGTCGTGGTGCACCGCGAAGCGGGCGAGCCGCTGGGAGCGGGCGCGGACCTCAGCCGGGGCCTCCGCGCAGCCTGCCGCGAGGCCCGGGTTCGGATACGGGACGCCGAACGGCACCCCAAGGACCGCGACGTCGGCCTCGCCGTGGCCGAGCTCCGTCGGCGCGACCGATGGCAACCCCAGGAAGGTCGGCTCGCTCATGCTTCGGCGGCCGCCGCGGCACAGTCGCGACAGCGGCCCACCACCGTCACGTGGGAGAGGTCGACCTCGAAGCCGTCGGAGGCGCGCAGCGCCTCGACGATGGCGCGGGCCGGTGCGGCGCGGATCTCCCAGCGGCCGCCGCAGGTGGCGCAGTGGAGGTGGCCGTGCCGTCGCTCCGGGATGACGTGGAATTCCTCGCGACCATCGGCCCCGTGGCCGTGCTGCACGAGCCCCAGCTCCTCGAGCACGTCGAGCGTGCGGTAGACGGTGGAGGGGATCGTGGACGCGTCGATCGCGCGGCAGCGCTCGATCAGCTCCACCCCAGTAACGTGTCCCTCGCTGGCGGCGAGCACCTCGACCACGGCCCGGCGCTGCGGCGTCCAGCGCAGGCCGCGCTCACGCAGCTGCTCGCGGACGCTCGCCCAGGGTTCGGGAAGGGGTGTTGAGACGGGCATGGGGCACAGTATTATCCAGCGTCAGTTCGGGGGCGGCCGCAAGGCATCGGTGTGGAGGGTGTACTCGATGGTCCCTGGGCCTCGCATCTACCTTGCCCTGGTCTGGCTCTACCTGGCCGGGATCGTGGTCCAGACGTTCCTGGCTGGAGCTGCCCTCTTCAGCCCCGCGCGCGACTTCGAGCTGCATCGCGGCCTCGGCTACCTGCTGCACCTGTACCCGATCCTGCTGATCATCGCCGCGGTGGCCGGCCGGCTCGGCCGCGAGATGATCACCTGGACCCTCGCCCTGCTCGTGGTGCAGGGAATCCAGCCGCTCCTGCCCGGGCTGCGCGCGGACTACCCCCTGGTCGCCGCCTTCCATCCGGTCCTCGTGCTCGCCATCTTCTGGCTCGGTATAACGCTCGGGATGAAGGCCTGGCGGTTGGTGACTTCGTCCGATTCCGCCACTGCGCAGGGTGCCTGACCGATGGACTGGACGCCCTGGCTCAAGTTCATTCACGTCGCCGCCGGATTCTCCTTCGCCCTGGCGCACGGCGTGTCGGCCTTCACCACGCTCAAGCTCCGCGGCGAGCGCGAAGCGACCCGCGTCACGGCGCTTCTCGACCTATCGAGGACCTCTCTCCCGATCTCGGACCTCGCGATCCTCGTGCTGCTCATCTCGGGCGTGATCGGGGGCTTCACGGGCAGCTACTGGGGGCACCTGTGGATCTGGATCTCCATCGCGATCTTGGTCCTGCTCTTCGTCTATATGGGCACCCGCGCAGTGCGACATTACGACACGATCCGCCACGCCCTCGGGCTGGCCGGCTTCTACGACAAGAAGGGCACGACCCCACCCCCGGCAGATCCAGCCGCGCTGACGAAGGCGCTCGACTCGCCGCGAGGGATGGAGCTCGCGGCGGTCGGCTTCATCGGCCTGGCGGTCATCCTCTGGCTGATGGTCGTCAAGCCGTTCTGACGGACTGTGAGACGGCCGCCTACATGGCGGCCGCGCCCACCTGACCCGTCTCGAGCAGCTCCTTGAGCCCGCCCAGGATCGTCTCCCAGCCACCGCTGGTGTACTCGATCGTGGCCGGGCCGCGGCCGGTGTGGATCAGCGTCAGCCGGCATTTGTCGCCGCTCTGCGTGATCTCGTACTCGACCCGGGACGGCGCCTCTGCGGCCGCGGCCGGATCCTGGACGACGTGCAGGGTGTGGACCAGGCGGCGCGGCGGATCGATCTCGAGGATCTCGCCCTCGAGGTACACCTCCCCGTCCTCGCCCTCGCTCGTCCAGCGCGAGCCGACCTTCCAGTCCGACTTGCTGAGCGCACCGTAGTAGTACTGGCGCGTCTGCTCCGGATCGACGATCGCCTGCCAGAGGCGCTCCGGCGTGGTCGCGATCTCGACCTGGTAGACGTTCTCGGGTGCGGTCATCGGGGTGCCTCCTGGCTCTGCGCGTTGGCGTACATGAGGGATCCGGGAGTCGTGAGCAGCTCGCCGGTCTCGAGCCACGTCTTCAGGCCGGAGAGGATCATCGGCCAGCCGCCGTAGATCTGGTCGTTGGCGCCCTCGCGCATCTGGTCATGGGTGACGACGAGGCGGCACGAGTCCCCGACCTGCTCGATCTCCCAGGTGACCCGCGAGGTGCCCTCCGCCTTGACGTCGTCGCTCCAGAGGGCGCGCATCGTCTGGACGAGCTTCCGCGGCGGGTCAACGACGAGATTCTCGCCCTCGCCAAGCGGCCCGGCGGCACCCGGCGCGCCCATCTCGTAACGCGAGCCGACCGTCCAGTCCGACGTCTGCCTCGCGCCGAAGTTGTATCGGGCCCGCTCCTCCGGATCGGTGATCGCCTGCCAGAGGCGCTCGGGCGTCGTCTTGATGTAGATCTCGAAGACCTTCTCCATCGGCTTCTCCAATTCACGCTTGAGGCCCGTCAGCGCGGCGGCCCAGGGCTCGGTGTACTTGCTGACCCATCGGTCGTAGATGAGCCGAATGGGAACGGCATTGAGGTAGTGGAGCTTCCGGCGCCCGTCGCGTCGGGTGGTGATCAGCCCGGCGTCGGCGAGCACGCGGAGGTGCTTCATGACGCCGAAGCGGGTCATCCCCGGCAGCGCCTCCTCCAGCTCGGAGAGCGCCTGTCCATCGCGTTCGCGAAGCGCGTCGAGCAGGCCACGCCGGCTGGGATCGGCAAGGGCTCGGAAGACTTCCTCATCCACGGGGGGACTATATGTGACCGATTAGTCACATGTCAATAGCTCCCCAAGGGACCCGATCCACGGCTAGGCTGTACGAATCGGATCGCGGCCAGAAAGAGGTATGCCCAATGAGCCACCATGACAACCGGGCGAAGCTGGACCAGATGGTCACCGCGATGCTGGCGGGTGACATCGACGGCATGACGGGCCTGCTGGCCGATGACGCGGTCGTCGAGTGGCCGCAGTCGGGCGAGCGCATCGTCGGGCGCGAGGCCTGCGCGGTCGTCTACAGGAATTACCCGGGCGGCCCTCCCGCCTACCAGCTCCAGCGAATCAGCGGCGAGGGCGATCACTTCAGCGTCGAATCGGTGGCCGACTACGGGAGCCAGAAGGTGTACGTCGCCAACATCGTCGAGTTCCGCGACGGCAAGATCGTCAGGCAGACCGATTACTTCGCCGATCCATTCGAGGCGCCCGCCTGGCGCTCACAGTGGGTTGAGCGCATGGAGTCGGTCTAGATCCGCCGAACCTGCTCCGCTTCCCGGCCCTCGACGGGGCGATCGCAGGTTGGGCAGTACCAGCGAGCCTCGACCGGGGTGCCGCAGCTGGCATGGCGCAGCGGCTCGGATTCGCGGGAGGAGCGCGAGCCCCAGTCAGCAAGGAGGCGCAGTGCGCCGGCCAGCTCCGCGCCCTCGTCGGTGAGCGCGTAGGCGAAGCGCGGGGGGCGCTCGGAGTAAGGCGTCGCGGATACGATCCGCTCCGTTTCCAGGCGCCGCAGCCGGTCGGCCAGGATGTTCGGCGCGATCCCGCTCACGGCCTCCTCCAGCTCGCCGAAGCGGCGCGGCCCGGGGAGCAGCGCCTCGACCAGGAGCAGGCTCCATCGGTCCCCCACCCGCTCCAGCGCGGCGGCCAGCGGTGAGTCGTGCGCAGCCATGACGGGATCGTACGGCATCGGCCTTGACAATCGGTCTGGAGGGAGTAACTTGCGCATTGCAAGTCACACGCTACCAGATGGAGAACAACCAGTGGGTCCCATGGATGAGCTTGGCAAGGCGATCGCATCGGTCGCATCAACGGCGGGAGCTTCGACGGTCGGCATCGGAAACCGATGGCGCGGCGGGTCGGGCGTGGTGGTCGAGAAGGGCAAGGTCCTGACCAACGCGCACAACCTGCACGGCGAAGAGATCCACGTCTTCTTCGCCGACGGGCGCGAGGCCGAGGGCAAGGTCCTGGGCGCCGATGGCGATGGCGACCTGGCGGTGATCGGGGTCGACACCGGCGACGCGCCGGCGATCGCATGGGGGGATGGGTCGTCGCTGGGGATCGGGTCGCCGGTAGTGGCGATTGGGAATCCCGCCGGGGCAGGGTTGCGCGTCACCGTGGGCTACGTCTCCGGGATCGGGCGCGCGTTCCGCGGGCCGCGCGGACGTCGCGTGGCGGGCGCGGTCGAGCACACCGCTCCCCTGCTGCCCGGCTCGTCGGGGGGCCCCATCGTCAACGGCGAGGGCCAGCTGCTCGGCATCAACACCAACCGGCTGGGGAGCGGCTTCTACCAGGCGATCGCGACCGACGCATCGCTGCGCGACCGCGTCGCGGCGCTCGGCCGCGGCGAGGAGCCGAAGAAGCGACGCCTGGGCGTCGGCCTGGCGCCGGCCCATGTCGCGCGGCAGCTGCGCCGAGCGGTGGGGCTGGAGGAGCGCGACGGGCTCTTGGTGCGCGACGTCGAGGACGACTCCCCGGCCGCCAAGGCCGGGATCGCGGAGGGCGACCTGATCGTGGCCGTCGCCGGCAAGCCGGTCGCGAGCGCCGACGACCTGTTCGAGGCGATGGGCTCGCTGGCGGCGGATGCCGCGCTCCCGCTCACGATCCTGCGCGGCGCGGAGGAGCGGACCGTTACCATCGGGGCGTGATCCCCGAGCCGGTCTGCCACCACCTCGACGGCGTCCACCCGGTCGAGGCCCGCGGCCGCGGCTGCGAGGAGTGCCTCGCGATCGGCCAGAAATGGCTCCACCTGCGACGATGCCTGCACTGCGGGCACGTCGGCTGCTGCGATCAGTCGCCGGGGCGCCACGCATCGGGCCATGCGCGAGCGGAGGGGCACCCGGTCGCCGAGTCGATGGAGCCGGGCGAGGACTGGCGCTGGTGCTTCGTCGACGAGATCTACCTGGACGACTGAGGGGCGCTCGTCAGAACTCCCAGAAGAGGCGGCGCAGCGCTCGTCGGATGCGCGCCAGGCGGCCCTTCCTGGTGGCCGTTTCCTCCTCCACGAGCTCCTCTTCGTATTCGGCCTGGGCGATGCTGCCGAGCTCCGGCTTGTAGCCGTCTCGCACCCCGCCGGTCCCCGCGTCGAGCGAGCCTGTATGCCAGCCCCCGCCGGGTGGTCTCCCTGCCATCGCACGCTCCCTGGCTGCCGGGTGCCGTGAGTCTCATGCTCGCGGCGGCCTCGGAACAGTGTGGCAGACTCCCCCGCATGATCAAGACGGTCCGGGTGGTGGGCACGGGACGCGCAGGCGGCACGATTGCCGCGCGCCTGGCCGAGCGCGGGCTGGCTGTGACCTCCGGCCGAGACGCCCTGGCCGATGCCGACCTCGTCCTGCTGGCGGTCCCGGATTCCGCGATCGCGGGGGTGGCGGGCCAGATCCCGATCGGGCCGTGGGTGGCGCATGTCAGCGGCGCCACGTCGCTCCGGGCGCTTGATCCGCACACGCGGCGCTTCAGCGTCCATCCACTCCAGACGCTGACCCGCGACCGTGGGCCGGAACAGCTGGACGGCGCCTGGGCCGCCGTCACCGCCGAGACTGATGAGGCCCGCTCCGAGGCCCGGTGGCTGGCCGCCACGCTGGGCCTCCGCCCCTTCGACCTGGCCGATGCCGACAAGCCGCTCTACCACGCCGGCGCCGCGATGGCGAGCAACTTCCTGGTCACGCTCCACGCGGCAGCGGCGCGGCTGTTCCAGGAGAGCGGCGCGCCGTCCGAGGCGCTGATCCCGCTCATGACGCGGACGATCGAGAACGGATTCGTCCTGACCGGACCGATCGCCCGCGGCGACTGGTCGACCGTCGAGGCGCACCTGCGTGCGCTCGAGGAGCGTGCGCCCGACCTGGTGCCGCTCTACCGGGCGCTTGCCGAGGCGACCCGACCGTGAGGATCGTCCGAACGATGGCGGAGCTGCGCGCGGCACTCCTGCCGGAGCGGCAGCGAGGTGCCCGGATCGGCCTGGTGCCGACGATGGGCGCGTTCCATGCCGGGCACCTGTCGCTGATCGCGACGGCCCGCGAGGCGAGCGACGTCATCGTCGTCAGCCTCTTCGTCAACCCGGCGCAGTTCGCCCGCGGGGAGGACCTCGAGCACTATCCCCGGGATGAGGCTCGGGACGCGGCGGCCGCTGAGGCGGCGGGCGTCGACCTCCTGTTTGCACCGGACGCGGACGAGATGTACCCGCAGGGCTTCGATACCTGGATCGACCCGGGCAAGGTGGGGAGCTACCTGGAGGGTGCCGCGCGGCCGGGCCACTTCCGGGGCGTGGCGACGATCTGCACGCGCCTCTTCCTGCTCGTCGAGCCCCAGCACGCCTTCTTCGGCCGCAAGGACGCGCAGCAGGTGGCCGTCGTGAAACAGGTGGTGCGTGACCTGGCGCTGCCGGTCGAGATCGTGGCCTGTCCCACGATCCGCGACGCCGACGGTCTCGCCCTGTCGAGCCGCAACGTCTTCCTCTCGCCGGATCAGCGGGCTTCCGCCCTGGCTATGCCGCGCGCGTTGGAGGCGGGCCTCGCAGCGTATCGGTCCGGGGGAGATGCGGTTCGGGCCGCCCGCGCGATCCTGGACGCTGCGCCCGGGCTGCTGGTCGACTACGTGGCCGAGGCCGACCTCGACGGCCCGACCCTGGCTGCCGCGGTGGTGGCCGGATCGACGCGTCTGATAGACAATGTCCGCCTTGAGGGAGAGGCATAGCGCATGACCACCAGTCACACCAACGTCGGCGAGACCCAGGTGCCGGGCAAGCTCGCCATCACCGAGCTGGCCGAGATGAAGCGCCAGGGCACCAGGATCGCCATGGTCACCGCCTACGACTCGGCGGGGGCACGGCTGGCCGAGGCGGCGGGGATGGACGTCGTCCTGGTCGGCGACAGCGCCGCGATGGTGGTGCTCGGCCACGACTCGACCGTGCCGGTGACGGTGGACGAGATGCTCTTCATGACCCGCGCCGTGTCGCGTGCCGTGCGCCGTCCCCTGGTGGTCGGCGACATGCCATTCGGCTCGTACCAGGTTTCGGACGCCGACGCGGTGCGCAACGCGATCCGGTTCGTCAAGGAGGGCGGCGCCGATACGGTCAAGCTCGAGGGCGCCGGGCGCATGCTCCCCCGGGTGCGCGCGATCGTGGAGTCCGGGATCCCGGTGATGGGGCACATCGGCCTGACTCCGCAGTCCGTGACCGCGCTCGGCGGCTACAAGGCGCAGGGTCGGACGGCTGCCAAGGCGAAGCGCCTGGTCGCCGACGCGCTGGCGCTCCAGGAGGCCGGCTGCTACTCGCTCGTGCTGGAGGCGGTGCCTACGCCGGTCGCGGCACGCATCACCGAGGCGCTGACGATCCCGACCATCGGCATTGGCGCCGGGCCGCACTGCGATGGGCAGGTGCTCGTCTACCACGACCTGCTGGGCCTGACCGAAGGGCACGTGGCGCGCTTCGTGAAGCGCTACGCCGACCTGGCGACGGTGATCCGGGAGGCGCTCAGCGCCTTCGCGGCCGATGTCCGGTCGGGCGCCTACCCGGAGGAGCGCCACACCTACGGCATGCCGGCCGATGAGCTGGCCGCCTTCGAGGCGGAGACGCCGGAGGGCTAGCCGGCCGGAGCGCCCTCGAGGATCTGCTTCAGCGCGTCGAGCGCTCCCATCTCGGCATCCATCGTCCTCTGGACGGCGCCGCCCATGACGAGCTTGGCGATGCCGCCGATCTCCGCGTTCAGGGAGAAGGTGAGCTCGGTGCCGCCCGCGCCCTCCGCCAGGCGCCACTCGCCGGTGGGGCGGACCGGGCCGGCGATGGCCTTGAACGCCAGGCGACGGTTCAGCTCGTAGGCCGTCACCTGGTAGTCGGCCGCGATGCGCCGCCCGCCCGGTCCCTTCACCCCCTGCTTGAAGATCGAGCCCACGCCCTCACCGGAGACGTGGGCAACGTCCAGGACACCCGACCGATAGCGGGGCGCGTTCTCGCCGTTGGCGATGTAGGCGAATACCTCGGGGACCGGCCGATTGATCGTGATGGTGCGCTGCGCGGATGCCATGGGCGAAATGCTACGCCTGAACGCTCCGCTCGATGGCGGTGCGCAGGACCTCGACGGCGGCCGCGCCCAGGCTGAGCAGCCCCCCAATCCCCTCCGGCGCTGCTCCGCGGGTCGTCGAGAGGGCAAAGACCGTGTCACCGTCGAGCAGGGTGTGCACCGGGGAGATGGCGAGCGCCAGCGCGTCCTGGGCCTGCACGGCGAGCCGCTGGCACTGCGCCCGGTCGAGCGTGGTGTCGGTGGCAACCACGGCCAGCGTCGTGTTCGTTCCGGCCGGCGGCACCTGGCCGGGCGGGGGTCCGGCGAGCAGCAGCGCCGACGCGTCCAGGAATCCCCCAACTCCGTCGCCAACCCCGGCCAGGATGCGGCCATCGCGGCCGACCACGTTGCCGACCGCGTTCGTGATCGCGAGGGCTCCCACGGTCGTTCCGTTCACGAGACGGAGGGCGGCGGTGCCGACCCCGCCCGGACTGGCCCGATCCTGACCAGCCAGCTTGCCGACCGTCGCCCCGGCGCCGGCACCGACGCGACCCTCCAGCAGCCCGTCCCCGCGCTCCGCAGCCTCCGCGGCGGCGTACCCGTCGTCCGCCCCCGGCGCGGCGTTGGGAGAGCCGACCAGCAGGTCGAAGAGGATCGCGGCCGGCACGATCGGGACCGGGCGGACACCCGTCTCGAACCCAACTCCGCGCTCCGCGAGGTAGCGCATCACCCCGTCGGCCGCGGCAAGGCCGAACGCGGATCCGCCGGCGAGGCAGAGGGCGTGGATCCGCTCGACGAGTGCCGTGGGTCGGAGCAGATCGGTCTCGCGCGTGCCGGGGGCGAAGCCGCGCACATCGACGCCGGCGGCGGCGCCGCCGTCCGCCAGGAGCACGGTGCAGCCGGTCATCCCCACGCCATCGGTCGCGTGGCCGACCTTGATTCCCGGCACGTCGCGAATCGTCAGATGCTCGACGGGATCCATCGGCCTAGACCTCCAGCTCGAAGACGAGCTCGAGGCCATCCTCGTCGTCCCACTGGTCCCCGGTCTGCAGGAACCCGAGCTTGCCGATCAGGTTGAGCGAGCGGGCGTTGTCCGGCGAGACCGAGGCGCGGAAGTGGCGGATGCCGTGGACCCGGTTCGCCCAGGCGAAGGCCGCCCGCACCGCCTCGATGGCGTACCCGTGGCCGCGTGCCTCCGGCAGCAGCATGTAGCCGATCTCGACCATGCCGCGCTCGTCGGGGGCACCGTGGAAGTTGAGGTAGCCGAGCGCCTGGCTCGGGCTGCTGCTGTCGGGGGAGCGGCGCAGGATCGGGTGCAGGAGCCACGGGGCGTCCTCCGGATGCCGGCGGATCTGCTGGGCCCGCCGCGCGGCCAGCGCTCGGACGTCTTCGACCCATTCCGCGGAGAAGGTCGCGCCCAGGTCGGCACGCAGACCCATGCCGTCACCTGCCGCGAGACGGTCCAGCTGCTCGAGCGAGAGGAGCGGGAGGTCGAGGCGCGCTGACCGGATGACGTGGCCCTCATCCACGCTCCGCAGCGTACCCGACCCGATGGGGCTTGAGTCCCCCTTTGGACGGGACCAACGGCACTGTTCCGGAGTGGCTGGCGGGGCGAGTCTGATCTCAGACCGAGCCGACCGACGCAGATGCGTCCGGACGAGCCGGGCCATCGAATGCGAGATATCGCAGGGTGAATGACATGCTGAGCAAGCGAATCCTGCTTGCCTATGACGGGTCAGAGCAGGCAAAGCGCGCGCTGACCTTCGCGGTGGAGCTCGCGAAGCTGGCCCAAGCCAAGATCGGCGTCGTGAGCGTCGTGCCGGTGCACGCCGGCCGCATCGGAATCGACCCGTGGGACGACCGCAAGGTCCACAGCAAGGAGCTGCTGGAGGCCAAGGAGCTGATCACGGAGGCGGGCCTCACGCCTGACCTGCACGAGCCCTATGGCGAGATCGCGGACGAGATCGTCCGCACTGCCGAAGAGGGCAGCTACGACCACGTCGTGACCGGAAGCCGCCACCGCGGGCTCGTGGAGCGCACCCTCCAGGGCTCCGTCTCGGAGGCCCTCGCGGTCAAGTTCCCCGCCACGGTGACGATCGTCCACTAGACCTCGTCCCGTTCCGTCGCGAGCGCCTGGCAGGCTGCCGCCAGGCGCTCGCTCGTTTCATCCGAGGGTTGCCTTGAAGGCGGCGATCCGCCGGTAGGAGGCATCGATGCGCTCCTCGGTGATGCCGCCGCTGCCCACGAGCTGCTCCACCAGGTCGATGGTGCGCCCAACGATCCCCTCCTCGAAGACCTGCTGGTTGGCGAT
>JBGQKH010000030.1:0-18571 GCA_041499395.1 Candidatus Limnocylindria bacterium | reverse complement strand
GGAGCCTCCGGATGGGTTCTCACCATTGTTACACCGAAACCGCGCGGTCAGTTCACCGGCGCCTTGCGCCAGGCAGCCGGCGAACGGCCCGATCCTGGGCACGGATCGGGCCCGAGGGAGCTCATCGGTACCGCATACCGGATTCTGAACGCAGTGGCCCACACCTCCCTCCTCGGCTCCGGTGGGCCAATCCGACGCGTGTGGGACGCCTGAGACGCCCGCGATAAGGGTTCAGATAAGGGCTCGCAAGGTCCTCGATGTTGGCGATCCATTTCGGAAGAGCATCCGTGCCGAAAGCACCCGTCGACGACCTCCCGCTAGTGACGACCGACCACGCTGTGGCGGGTGGTGGCGATCTCCCGCCGCTGCACGGCATCCGTTCACCATCAAGGGACCCTGAGCGCATTCGACGGGCCCGTGACGGTCAGTCCGCCTCCGGCTGACCAGGTCTAGGAGGGCTTGACCCTGCCGACGGGGTTACCGATCCCCGGCAGCTGAGCCTCGAGAAGGTAGTAACCAGACGCGCTTGGTTGAAATGCCGGCCCCGACCTAGGGTGCCGCCCGCGGCGACGCTCGTGCGAGCGGCCGGGCGACGGGCGACGGGCGACATCTCGGAGTAGCATGGTTCGGAGATTGGAGGTGCCACGTGCGGCCGCCTTTCGGCGACGAACCGGCACCGGGAACCGAACTTCCGTCGATCGCCTTCCTGGCGACGTACGTGCCCCGACAATGCGGGATTGCCACCTTCACCCGCGATCTCGTGGAGGGGCTTCGGGCAGACCGGCTGACGTACGACGGACTCCAGGTCGTCGCCATGGAGCGCCCGGGAGAGCAGCACGCCTATCCGCCGGTGGTCCGTCATCGCCTGAAAGAAGGCGACCGGGCCGAGTACCGTCGCCTCGCCGCCAGGCTCGAGGCCGACGGCGTCGATTTGGTCTGCATCCAGCATGAGTACGGGATCTTCGGCGGCCGGAGCGGCGGCTACCTGCTGGGCTTCCTCGATGCCCTGACGGTTCCCGTCGTCACGACGCTCCACACGATCCTCGCCCACCCGACCCCCCTACAGCGGCAGATCCTCGAGCGGCTCGCCAAGCGATCCGCGCGGCTCGTGTCGATGTCCGAGCGCGGCCGGAGAATCCTCGTCGACGGCTATGGCGTCCCAGCCGATCGGGTGGAGGTCATCCCGCACGGGGTGCCGGACTTCAAGGCCCTGGACCCGGCGATGGCCAAGGCGCTGACCGGAATGGGCGACGGCCCGCTCATCCTCAGCTTCGGCCTGCTCGGACCGCACAAGCGGCTTGGGCTCGTCATCGAGGCGCTCGCCCGGATCGGTGGGGACGTGGGGGAAGCTCGCTACGTGGTCGTGGGGGCGACTCACCCGGACATCCGCCGCAGGAGTGGGGAGACCTACCGCGAGGAGCTCGCATCGCAGGCTGCCCGCCTAGGACTGGAGGGCCGGGTTCATTTCGTGAATCGCTACGTGGACGATGCCGAGCTCGCGAGATGGCTGTCCGCCAGCGACATTTTCGTGACCCCCTACGCGAATGCCCAGCAGATCACTTCCGGGACACTTGCCTACGCGCTCGCGGCGGGGGCCGCCGTTATATCGACGCCATACGAGCACGCAATCGAGCTCCTCGGCGAGGGGCGCGGCGTCCTCGTCCCGTTTGATGACGCTGAAGCCCTCGCACGGGCGCTGACCCGCCTGCTCCTGGATAAGGACAGCCGGGAAGGTCATCGCCGCCGAGCACAGGCGCTTGGCCGGACGATGATCTGGCCGCGGGTCGCGGAGCGCTACAACCGGCTGTTCGCCGAGGTCGTCGTAGAACAGGGAAGGGCCGCGCGGGAGCCTGTGCGCATGGCCATCCAGCGCGCGGGCGGAGTCGTGCTCTCGCTGGGCCCGGCCACCGACAGCGGTGGGTCGCCACCCGAGGTCCCGGATGCCCTTCCCGCGGCTGAAGAGGTCCCCGCCGTGACCCGGATCCACCTCGACGAGCTGAGCGACCGCGTGGGCATCTTCCAGTTCGGAGACGGTCGCCGCCCCGATCCGACGCACGGCTACTGCGCCGACGACGTCGCCCGGCTGCTGCGGGTCGACCTCCGCCACGCTGCCAAGGAAGCCGGCCCGATCATCGCGGCTGCGACCCGCCGCGAGCTCGCGTTCCTCCAATCCGCGTTCAACCCGGCGACCGGCAGGTTCCGGAACCTCCGGGCGAGCGACGGGCGCTGGCTCGAATGGATCGGCTCGGAGGACGCCCATGGCCGCGCCGTCCAGGCGCTTGGCGAGGCGATCTCCCGTAGCCATGATCGAGCGATCGTGGCCGGTGCGCGCCAGCTGTTCATCGCGGCGCTGCCGGCAGCCTTGGGCCTGAGCTATGCGCGCCCTTCGGCATATGCGCTCCTGGGGTGCGCCGCAGCCTTGGAAGGCCAGCCATCACCACCCCAGGCCCAGCCAGCGCTCGAGGCGCTTGCCGACCGGCTGGCGGCGGCCGTCGAGCGGGCACGCGCTGTTGATCCCGCGTGGCCGTGGCCCGAGACGGCGGTGACCTATGACAACGGGATCGTGCCCGAAGCACTGATCGCCGCCGGCTTCCGACTCGAGCGGCCCGAGCTGGTCGCCCTCGGGACGTCGGTCCTCGATTGGCTGCTCGTCGCCGAGACGAGGCCCGAGGGCCGTCTCCGACCAGTCGGCAATCGCGGTTGGTGGCCGCACGGCGGCCGTCCCGCGTCCTGGGATCAGCAGCCGATCGAGCCCGCCTCGATCGTGTTCGCCGCGGCCGCCGCCCTGGAGGCGACCGGTAATGCTCGCTGGGCGAAGGCGGCGACGCAGGCCTACCGCTGGTTCCTCGGCGCGAACGACGGCGGGGTCGCAATGGCCGACCCGGACCGCGGCGCTTGCTGCGACGGCCTCGAGGCGGGCGGTGTCAACCGGAATGAGGGCGCCGAGTCGACCCTGGCGTGGCTCCTCTCCGTCGAACGGATCAGAGAGCTCCGTCAGGGGCGGTCCGAGAACCGTCGCCGATCCGGCTTGGGGCAGGACCGGATATACGCGACGACATCGGACAGCGGCGCGGTCGCGACGGCGACGCTCGAGTCCGCGGCGCCGTAGTAGACCCGCAGCTCGCCCGTCGCCGGGTCGTGGACCCAGCCGCACGGGAAGACGACACCCGCCACGTCGCCGGCCTGCTCGTACGGCTCCGCTGGCCCCATGACCCATTCATCGCTCCGATGGAGGACGATCCGTGGATCCTCGAGGTCGAGGAGGGCCAGGCCGACCCGGTAGATGGCGCCGCTCGCGGTGTATTGGACGCCGTGGTAGAGAATGAGCCAGCCCTCGGGCGTCTCGAGCGGCGGCGGCCCCAAGCCGATCTTCCCGGCGTCCCACCAGGCCCCCTCGCGAGCGTGGAGGAGGAGCGAGTGGTCGCCCCAGTGACGGAGATCGGGCGAGTACGAGACCCAGATGTGGGACGGGCCGGCGCGCGGCGTCGGGCGGTGGATGAGCGCCCAACGTCCCTTGATCCGGCGCGGGAAGAGCGCCGCGTCCTTGTCTTCCGGCGGCATGGCCGAGCCGAGCCTGGTGAACTTCCGGAAATCGCGCGTCATGGCGAGCGAGACCAAGGGACCGCGTCGACTGAACGCCGTGTAGGCGATCCCATATTCCTCGCGTTCGGGGATCCAGGTAACTCTGGGGTCCTCGATGCCCCAGACCTCCTCGGGATGGCGCCCCGGATCGGACGCGAAGGTTGGCTGCGGGTCGATCCACCAGCCGTGGATTCCGTCCGTGCTCCGGGCGACGGTCAGGTGCGAAAGGCCGCGGCGGTCCTCCACGCGAAGCAGGAGGACAGTGTCCTCGTCGATATGAGCAGCACCCGGGTTGAACACGGTGTTCGCCGCGTAGGGGAGGTCCTGGACCGTGATGATCGGGTTCCCCGGAAATCGCGTGAAGAGCGTCGCACCTCCCATGGCCGATGGAGTCTAACCCAGCCCACCGAGCAGGCGGCTACAGCAGGAGTTGTGCCTACCCACCCGCTTGGCAACGCCGTTCGCCGTGCCGCGTGATACACGTCATGCACCCGGGTTTGGCGTTCTTGAAAGCCTCGAACAGGTCGTGTGCCTCGGGTGGCGTTGCCTCCCTGGTGGACGACCTTGCGGACGGCCTGGATCAGATAAGGGCTCAGCGGGGGCAGATCACCCCGCGTCTGAGTACGAATCGGTTGATCTGGTACCGCATACCGGATTCGAACCGGTGATCTCCGCCTTGAGAGGGCGGTGTCCTGGGCCTCTAGACGAATGCGGCACGGGCCTGGGCGGGACGCGGGCGAGTATAGCAAGCGCCCTCGTGGCGCCTCAAAGCCGGGGGCTCAGCGCGAGGCGGCGCCCGCCAGCGCGGCGACCATCACGTGTCGCCGCTCCTCGAGCCAGCCGAGCACCGAGCCTGCCACCTGCGGCCAGGACTCGGAGCCCATCACGAGTCCGAAGTGCGACGCGCCGGGGAAGTACTCGTAGGTCGCGCCCAGCAGGTCGGCGGTGCGGCGCGCCTCGGAGGGGTGGATGACGTCGTCCATCCCCGCCCCGATCACGAGCGTGGGCACGGTGATCCGCTCGGTCTCGACGGGGACGCCCAGCATCCGCTCGCGACGGGCGCTCCCCGACTCCCGGGCACCGGCGAGCATCTCCTGCATCTTCTCGAGCTCGTCGTCGTTCATGTCGGGCATCGCCTCGCGCAGCTTGTCCCACGGCTGGATCCAGCCCCACCAGGTCGCGTCGTACTCATCGGGGACGAGCTTCAGCTCATGCTCGACCGGGCGACGCGGCAGCGCCGCGGCGGGTGGCGAGGGCGCGAGCAGGACGAGCCCCAGCACCCGGTTGCGCTCCGCGTAGAGCATCGCGGCCAACGCCCCGATCCCCCAGCCGATGACGACCGGCGGGCGGCCCAGCTGCCGCACCGCCACCCCGATGTCACTCGCGTAGTCGCGCATCCGCGTTTCGCCCAGCTCGGCCACGTCGGAGGTGTAGTGGCCGCGCAGGTTCATGGCGTGGGCCTCCCAGCCGCGCTCGGCGAAGTAGGCGCCGAAGGCGGACCAGAGCCACGACCCGGTGAGCGCGCCGTGGACGAGGAGGAGCGGTGGCTTACGGCTGCGCCGCTCTGGCTGCTGCGTCTCGACGTAGATCCCCTCGGGATCGATGTAGACCTCGTCGCGCTTGATCGCCTGCACCACGCCGTTAATCGCCCTCCAACGGGTAGAAGACCAAGCCGGTCAGGAGCTTGGGGTAGAAGTAGGTCGACTTCTGGGGCATCACATCGCCGGCGCCGGCCACGGCGGCCAGCTGCTCGAGTCGGGTGGGACGGACCAGGATCGCGGCCTTCGCCTCGCCGCTCGCCACGGCGCGAATCGCGTCAGCCTCGCTCCTAGTGTAGGCGAGCCTGTCGCCGGTGGCGAGATCGGCGGCCGAGATTCCGAGCCGATCGCCAAGGATCCCCGCGTGCAGAATCGCCAGGTCGAGGCCGCGCACCGCGGTGCTCGTCCGCTCTTGCGCCATCCGCTCCGCCACCGCCTCTGCGTCGCCGATCAGGAGAAATGCCTCGTCTGGGGGGAGCACCAGCCCGAAGGCGGGCCGCTCGCCATCGCCGAGCGACGTGAGGCGCGGACCCAGGTCATCGGTGCTGACCGGGATCACCTCCCACATCGGGCCGGGATGGCTTGCCAGCGACCGGAGCGCCGCTTCGTCCGCGTCGAGGATGAGCCGATGGGTGGCGAGGATCTCCAGCTCCTCTCGGGCCGCGTTCACGAGGACCACCATCACGAGGTCGGCGGCCAGCGAGCCCGCGGGTGCATCGGCCCAGCGCGGATCGGATCGCACCTCTGCCTGATACGCGAGCGCCGTCTCGAACCGATGGTGCCCATCGGCGATGTACAGCTGCTGGCGCGACAGGTGATGCAGCATCCGCTCGTCCGGCTCCACGGCGGCCAGCGAATGGAGCAGCCCGTCACTGTCGCGCGCGCGCCATTCATCGGTCCATGGGAGGCCCATCAGATGGTCGTAGCGAGCCGAGCGATCGAAGTAGATCGCGAGGATCGGCGAGAGCTGGGTGCGCGTGGCCCGCAGCAGCGCCAGGCGATCTGCCTTGGGCCCGGCCATGGTGTGCTCGTGGGCGCGCACCCCGGCCCCGAACGGCTCGAGCTGGAGCCGCGCCAGGACGCCCTGCACGGTCGGCTCATCGGGCTCCGCCGGCCGCGCGTGGCGGTAGTAGTAGAGCGATGCCTCAGGCTGCTCCAGCAGCGTGCCGTCCGCCCGCCAGGCGGCCAGGGCGGCGGCCGCGGCGGCGTGGGGATCGGCTTCGGCGGAGAGCTCCAGGCGGACCGCGTTGTGCGGATCGCGCGCCAGCAGCGCGGCCTGCTGCGCGGGAGTGATCACGTCGTACGGCGGGCATACGACCGCCGTGACCTCCGCGATCCGCAACCCGGGCGGGGCCGGCACCGCGAAGCGGTCGAGCGCGTAGCCGAGCCCGCGGAGCGGGTGGAGGGTGGGCACTAGCCGCGGCGCCCGGTACGCAGCGAGCCGATCGCTCCTAGGGTGGCCTCATCCTCCAGGGAGCTGATGTCGCCCGAATCGAGGCCGAGGAACGCTGCCCGTGCGAGGCGACGGAGGATCTTGCCGTTGCGCGTCTTTGGCAGGCTCGGGACCAGGTGCACCGCCGCGGGCCGGAACGACTTACCGAGGCGGTCCACAACGGCGTCGCTGATCTCTGCTGCAACCTGGTCGCCCTCCCCCGCCGGGTCGCGCACTACGGCGAACACCACGATCGCCTCGCCCTTCATCTCGTCCGGGACCCCGATCGCGAGCGCCTCGACCACGAGCGGATGCGCGATCGCCGCCGACTCGACATCGGCCGGCCCGACCCGCTTCCCCGCCACCTTGATCGTGTCGTCGGAGCGCCCCGAGATGTACCAGAAGCCGTCGCGGTCGATGCGGGCCCAGTCGCCGTGGACCCAGACCCCGGGCAGGCGGCTCCAGTACGCCTCCAGGTACCGCTCGCGGTCGTGCCAGAACCCCTGCGTCATGCCCGGCCACGGCTGTCGGATGACGAGCTCCCCCACCTCGCCGCGCACCGGCTGCCCGGCGGCATCCACGACGTCCGCCGCCATCCCCGGGCAGGGGCCGGAGAAGGAGCACGGGGCGATCGGGGCGAGGGTCGTACAGCCCAGGATCCCCCCGCTGATCTCCGTCCCGCCCGAGTAGTTGATGATCGGCAGGCGCGAGCCCCCCACCTCGCGGAAGAGCCACCCCCACGGGTCGGGGTTCCACGGCTCCCCGGTCGAGCCGAGCACGACGAGCGAGGAGAGGTCGTGGGCGCGCGGCGGCTCGCTCCCATGGGTCATCAGGGCGCGCACGGCAGTGGGGCTGATCCCCAGGTGCGTGATGCGGTGCCGCTCGACCAGCG
This sequence comes from Candidatus Limnocylindria bacterium, assembly GCA_041499395.1. Classification (GTDB taxonomy): domain Bacteria; phylum Chloroflexota; class Limnocylindria; order QHBO01; family QHBO01; genus CF-167. The sequence goes on along the minus strand of JBGQKH010000030.1, from coordinate 11,127 downwards.
CCCAGAGCCGATCAGGCCCTGGGTAGTCGGGCGTGCCCTCGAAGATGAAGAGGGTGGCGCCCAGCATCGGGGCCCCTGCCACCGCCCACGGACCCATCATCCAGCCCATGTCGGTGAACCAGAAGAGCGAGTCGCCACGCTGGAGGTCGAAGCCGTGCGCGAGGTCCACGGCTGCCTTCAGCGGGAAGCCGGCGTGGACGTGGATGGCGCCCTTCGGCCGCCCGGTCGTGCCCGAGGTGTAGATGATCATGAACGGGTCGTTGGCATCGGTGGCAGCCGACTCGAGCGGCTCGTCGGAGGCCGCCGTCACCGCCGCGTCCCACCAGACATCGCGCGCCGCTCCCCAGGCCACCTCGGCCCCGGTGCGACGCACGACAAGGCAGCGCTCGACCGAGGGCGCGGCGGCGAGGGCCTCGTCCGCCGTCGCCTTCATCGGCACAGGCTTGCCGCGACGGCTGAAGCCGTCGGCGGTGATCAGCAGCCTCGCCTCGCAGTCGGCGAGGCGGCTTGCGACCGCGTCCGCGCCGTAGCCGGAGAAGATCGGCGTGTAGACGGCACCCAGCTTGCCGACCGCGAGGACGGCAATCACCGCCTCGGGGATCATCGGCAGGAAGATGCCGACCCGGTCCCCCGGCCCGATCCCCAGCCCGGCGATGGCGCGCGCGGCTCGGTCGACTGCCCAGCGCAGCTGTGCGCGGGTGAAGTGGCGCACCTCCCCGTCCTCCCCCTCCCAGGCGAGCGCCATCTCCTCGGGGTGCGCGGCGGCCGGCTCGTCGACCGCCATGCGGACGTAGTTGAAGCCGGCGCCGCCGAACCAGCGCGCCCACTCGATCCCGCGCGAGGTGTCCAGGACGACGCTCGGCTCGGGGTCGAAGCGCACGCCGATGTCGCGCGCCGCCGCCTCCCAGAACCACGCGGGATCGGCCGCGGCCCGCGCCTGGAGCGCCTCGAGATCAGGGCAGCCGACATCGGCAAGGAAGCGGCGCAGACGGCTCCGATCGTGGTAGGCCGGCGAAGGGCGCCAGGCCGCGGCGGGGCTGTCGGTCCCGAAGAGCGGACCGCTCACATCGCGCGGACGCCGAGCAGGTTGCGGGCGATCACCAGACGCTGGATCTCGCTCGTCCCCTCCCCGATCTCGGTCAGCTTCGCGTCGCGCAGGTAGCGCTCGACGCGGTACTCCACGACATACCCGTAGCCGCCGTGGACCTGGATCGCGTCGTTCGTCACCTGGCGCGCCGTCTCGCTGGCGAAGAGCTTCGCCATCGCCGCCTCCGTGGTGTACGACTCCCCACGATCCTTCAGCCATGCGGCCCGGTAGACCATCAGGCGCGCCGCGTCGATCTGGGTCGCCATGTCGGCGATCTTGAAGGCAACCCCCTGGAAGCTCGCGATCTGGCGCCCGAACTGCTCGCGCTGGGTGGCGTACGACGTGGCCGCCTCGTAGGCCGCCTGGGCGAGGCCGAGCGCCATCGCGCCGATCCCGATGCGGCCGCCGTCGAGCGTCTTCAGGAAGAGCCGATCGCCCTCCCCTTCCTCGCCGAGCAGGTTGTCCGCGGGGATGCGGCACTCGTCGAAGAGGAGCTCGCCGGTGTTGCTGGCATGGAGCCCCATCTTCTCCTCCATGCGACCGATGGAGAACCCGGGCGTGCCCGCCTCGACGATGAAGGCGCTGATCTTCCCCGAGTCGGTGTTGCGGTCGGTGACGGCGGTCACGATGTAGGTGTCGGCCACTCCGGCGTTGGTGATGAACCGCTTCGAGCCGTTGAGGACCCAGGCCTCTCCATCGCGCCGTGCACGCGTCCGCGTGCCGCGCGAGTCAGACCCTGCCCCGGGCTCGGTCAGGCCATAGGCGCCGAGCTTCGCCCCGCTCGCCAGCGGGCGGAGGTACCGCTCCTTCTGCTCGGCGGTGCCGGCCATGAAGAGCGGCGCGCAGCCCAGGCTGGTATGGGCGCTGACGATGATCCCGACGCTGCCGCTGACGCGCGACAGCTCCTCGACCGTGATCGCGTAGGCGAGCGAGTCGAGCCCGGTGCCGCCCACCTCCTCGGGATACGGGACGCCAAGGAACCCCAGGCCGGCGGCCTTCCGGATGATCTCGGCGGGAAACTCGCCGAGGCGCTCCATCTCATCGGCGACGGGGGCGATCTCACGCTCCGCGAAGTCCCGGACGGAGCGCCGAATCTCGGCATGCTGCGCGGAGAGAGCGAAGTCCATCGGTTCGGCGAGTCTAGCAGCCCGGCTCGTTGACACCGGCTCCCGCGGCGGTCCTATACTCCGCCGTGGCCCGCTCGGCCGCCCTTCCCGTCCAGGTTCCCGATCGCACGAGGGATCCCCGGGTGCCGACTACCGCCGACGTTCGTCTCGACCACATCACGAAGCGCTTTCACGAGGTCGTGGCGGTCGACGACCTGTCGCTCGAGATCGAGCGCGGCGAGTTCTTCTCGATGCTCGGCCCATCCGGCTGTGGCAAGACCACCACGCTGCGGATGATCGGCGGCTTCGAGGAGGCGACCTCGGGAACGATCTACCTCGGCGAGGCCGATGTCACCGGGCTGCCCCCGTACCAGCGCGACGTGAACACCGTCTTCCAGAACTACGCCCTCTTCCCTCACCTCACCGTCTTCGAGAACGTCGCTTTTGGCCTCCGTCGTCGCAAGGTGGCGGCCGGGGAGATCGGCACGCAGGTCAAGGCGATGCTCGAGCTGGTGGAGCTGCCAGGCTACGAGGCTCGCAAGCCGTCCCAGCTCTCCGGTGGCCAGCAACAGCGGGTGGCGCTGGCGCGCGCGCTCATCAATCACCCGCGCGTCCTGCTGCTCGACGAGCCGCTCGGCGCGCTCGACTTGAAGCTTCGCAAGCAGATGCAGCTCGAGCTGAAGCGGATCCAGACCGAGGTCGGCATCACCTTCATCTATGTGACCCATGATCAGGAAGAGGCGATGACGATGTCCGACCGGATCGCGGTGATGCGCGCCGGCCGGATCGAGCAGCTCGGGAATCCGGAGGAGCTCTACGAGCGGCCCAGGACGGCATTCGTGGCCGGCTTCCTTGGCGTCTCGAACCTGCTCGAGGGCGAGGTGGTGGGCCGCGACGGGTCGCTCATCACCGTTCGCATGCCGGACGGGGCGATGCTCCGCGCGCCGGGCGACGGCGTCGCCGGCAGCGGCCCGGTGCGCATCGGCGTCCGGCCAGAGAAGCTCCGCGTCGACGCCTCCGGACAGGACGGCGCGACGGATGGGCTGAACGCCCTGAGCGGCACCGTCCTCGATGCGAGCTACATCGGCGTCAGCACCCAGTACCTGGTCCAGACCGAGGGCCATCGGCTCACCGTCTATGCCCAGAACCTCGACACCGCGGGCGCCTCGGAGCTGCTGGCCGACGGGCAGCGCGTCTCGCTCACCTGGAAGCCGCAGCACACCTTCGTCATCAGCGGGCCGGCGGAGCACACGCCCGGCGATCCCCACGCCAGCGAAGAAGGAGAGTCCGATGAGTGACCTGGAGCGACCCAGCCAGATCGAGATCGCGATCGAGAACCTGCTGCGGCGCGACCCGATCTCGCGTCGGAGCTTCATGCGCCGCGCCGGACGCGGCGGCCTCGCCGTCGGTGCCGCGCTGACGCTGCCGTCGATTCTGGCTGCCTGCGGGATCGGCGGGACCAGCAAGGACAAGCTGGAGTGGGCCAACTGGCCGCTCTACATCGACATCGACGACAAGGGCAACTACCCGACCATTGCTGCCTTTACAAAGCAGACCGGGATCAAGGTCCATTACGCAGAGAAGATCAACGACAACGAGGAGTTCTTTGGCACCATTCAGCCCGACATGGCCGCCGGCAATCCGACAGGCTGGGACGTGATCAGCCCCACCAGCTGGATGGTGAAGCGCATGGCGGACCTGGGCTATCTCGAGGAGCTCGACCACAGCAAGCTGCCTCTCTGGACCGCCAACTGTGCCGACTACGCAAAGGGGCTCTGGTTCGACCCCGACAACAAGTACAGCGTGTGGTGGCAGGGCGGCATCACCGGCATCGGCTACGACCCCAATCTCACCGGCCGGGAGATCACGAAATTCGACGACCTGCTCGACCCGACCTTCAAGGGCCGCGTCGGTGGGTTCAGCGACATGCGCGACATGATGACCCTGTGCCTCGCGTCACTGGGCATCAACCCGACGACCGCGACGGTCGCCCAGGCCGAGCAGGCCAAGGCGAAGCTGCTGGCCGCTGCCAAGGCCGGCCAGTTCCGCGGGTTCTATGGCAACGAGTACTACGACGCGCTCTCCAAGGGCGACCTGGTCGCCTCGGTCGCGTGGTCAGGCGACGTCACACAGATGCAGCTGAATGACAATCCCAAGGTCAAGTTCGTGGTCCCCGCAGATGGGGCGCCGCGCTGGAACGACAACCTCGTGATTCCGAAGAAGGCTGCCTGGATCGACCAGGCCCACAAACTGCTGAACTATTGGTACGACCCCGTGCCGGCCACGACGCTCTCCGAATACATCGGCTACTTCACGCCGGTCAAGGGGATCCCGGAGCGCATCAAGGCCGACGCCGACGCCGCGCGCGCTTCGGGCGACACCGCGACCGCCGCCTACGACGACGTGCTGGCGCCAACTGTTGCCCCCACCGCGGACCAGCTGAAGGGCACCTTCGACTACCCGACCTTCGAGAATCCTGGCGACGAGAAGAAATGGAACGACATGTTCACGGAGGTCACCACGGCAACGTCGTGACGACGGCCTCCGCGCAAGCCAGGCGGTAGGGTGGCCAGGGTGTCCGGTGTCGGGCGTCGGCTGACGCCGTACCTGCTGCTGCTGCCCGGAGCGGCCTGGCTCCTCCTCTTTTTCGCGGTGCCAATGGGATTCATGCTGGTCATGTCCCTGGAGGAGGGCTCGCTGAGCAGCGGGTACCACCTGACGTGGAACTGGGGCATCTACCCCACGGTGGTGGAGCAATACGGCAACCTATTCGTTCGCTCGGTCAGCTATGCACTGGTTACGACGTCGCTCACCCTGGCTATCGGCTACCCGATGGCCTACACCATCGCCTTCTATGGAGGGCGCCTGAAGAACGCGCTGCTGCTCGTGGTGGTCATGCCGTTCTTCGTCAGCTTCGTTATCCGCACCCTGAACTGGCAGTTGATCCTTTCGGACAACGGGCTGGTCTTCGGCACCCTGAAGAACGCGGGGCTGCTGGACCGATCGTTCCGATTCCTGGCCACACCGGGTTCGGTGATCTTCGGGCTGACCTACAACTTCCTGCCGTTCATGGTGCTGCCGCTCTACGTCGCGCTGGAGAAGGTCGACAGGCGCCTGATCGAGGCAGCCGCGGACCTGTATGCGAGCCGGGCGCAGGCATTCTGGCGCATCACGCTCCCGCTCTCGTTGCCGGGCGTGGTTGCCGGCTCGCTGCTGACCTTCATTCCCGCGGTCGGTGATTTCATCAACGCCGATATCATCGGCGCTCGCAGCCCCGAGGTCGTGATGATCGGCAACGTCATCCAGCGCCAGTTTCTCAACAACAACAACTTCCCGCTCGCGGCGGCGATGGGGTTCGTCCTGGTCGCCGGCACCATGATCCTGGTGGGCATCTACACCCGGCTGGTCGGCACCGACCGGTTGACAGCCTGATGCGTGGTTCGCGCTTCTCGCGCTGGCTGCTGCCGGGCTTCACGGCCCTGGTTGTCGCGTTCCTCTTCACCCCGATCGTGGTGATGATCATCTTCAGCTTCAACAGTCCGCGCGGCCATCAGAACATCACCTGGCAGGGCTTCACCCTCGACAACTACCTGACCATGTGGTCGCGTCCGGACATTACCGGCCCGCTCCTGACGAGCCTCGTCGTCGCGGTGGTATCCACGATCGTGGCGACTGCCTTCGGCACGATGATCGCCCTCTCCCTGACGCGCTACCAGTTCTATGGGCGGAGCGTCATGAACCTGCTCATCTTCATCCCGATGACCGCCCCGGAGATCATCCTGGGTGCGTCGCTGCTCACCCTGTGGGTCGCCCTCGGTACCGGGCGCGGCCTGCCCACCATCCTGGTGGCCCACATCATGTTCAACATCAGCTACGTGGTGGTCACCGTTCGCGCACGCCTGATTGGCTTCAACCGCGCGCTGGAAGAGGCCGGCATGGACCTGTATGCCAACGAGTCGACGACGTTCTGGAAGGTGACGTTCCCGCTCATCTTCCCCGGCATCCTCGCAGCCGCCCTGCTGGCCTTCGCACTCTCGATCGACGATTACGTGATCACCCTGTTCAGCGCGGGAGATACGACCACCTTCCCGTTGTGGGTCTACGGGGCCAGCCGGATCGGCATCCCGCCCGAGGTCAACGCCCTGGGAACGATCTTCTTCCTGACCGCCTTTGCCTTCATCGCGGTGCAGGTCTGGGCCCAGCGCCGAGGAGGTCGGCCGGAGGAGGCCGGCGCGATCGCGGTCGCCAGCCGATGAGCGACCAGCCGGGCGTTTGGCACGACCGCCGCGCCGGCGTTCCGCCGGTCTGGGCGCGCTACACCGACCTGGTCGTGGAGCGAGGGGTGGGCTCCTGGGTCGAGACGGTCGACGGGCATCGCTACCTCGACTACACCTCCGGCATCGGCGTCACCAACACGGGGCACGCCCATCCGCGCGTCGCCGCCGCGATCGCCGAGCAGGCGTCGCAGATCATCCACGCCCAGCAGAACATCCTCTACCACAAGCCGGGCCTGGTGCTGCACGAGCGGCTGCCTCGCACGTTCCCCGGCCTGCACGACGGCGAGTCGGCCGGGCTCTTCCTCTCGAACTCCGGGGCGGAGGCGATCGAGGCGTCGGTCAAGCTGGCCAAGTACGCCACGCGGCGCCCCGCGATCATCGCCTTCCGCGGCGGCTTCCACGGCCGCACCCACGGTGCGATGGCGCTCACCAGCTCCGGGGTCAAGTACCGCGGCCACTTCGAGCCGCTCCTCGGCGGGGTGCACTTCGCGCCGTACCCATACGCGCTGCGCAACCCGACCGGGCGCGACGCGGACGCGGCTCTGGCCTATAGCCTGGCAGGGATCGAGGAGCTCTTCGCCACCGTCATCTACCCCGATGACGTCGCCGCCTTCCTCGTGGAGCCGATCCTCGGCGAGGGCGGCTACGTGGTGCCGCCCGATGGCTTCCTCCCCGCCCTGCGCGAGATCGCCGACCGCCACGGCATCCTGCTCATCGCAGACGAGGTGCAGTCGGGCATGGGGCGCACCGGACGGATGTGGGCCACCGACTGGTACGACGCCCGCCCGGACATCCTGGTGATGGCCAAGGGGATCGCCTCGGGAATGCCGCTGTCGGGGATCATGGCCCGCCGCGAGCTGCTCGATCGGTTTGGCCCCGGCGCCCACGGCGGGACCTACGGCGGCAACGCGGTCGCCTGCGCGGCGGCGGTCGCCACGCTCGACGTGATCGAGTCCGAGGGGCTGCTGGCCAACGCCACGCGCCAGGGAGAGCGCCTGCTGACCGGGATTCGCGAGGCGACCGGTGGACGCAGCTGCGTCGCCGAGGTGCGGGGGCGCGGCCTCATGATCGGGATCGAGTTCGCCCAGGGACCGGAGCTCGCCCCGCGGCCCGACCTGGCGAAGGGGCTCCTTCACGAAGCGTTCGATCGGAAGCTGCTGCTGCTGACCTGCGGCACCTACGGGCAGGTGGTGCGGGTCATCCCTCCGCTGGTGACCACGGATGACGAGGTCGTAACCGCGATCGGCGTGATCGGGGAGTCGCTGGCGGCGATCGGCGCCTAGGAGGCCTCCGGCTCCGGCTCGATGCGCCGATAGCGCGACCCGAACCAGAGGAGCGGCTCGCCCGTCTCCTCGTACCCGGCCGCCACGATCTCCCCGATGAAGACCGTGTGGGTGCCCACGGCATGCGACTCGCTCAGGCGGCAGTCGAAGTAGGCGATCGCCCCGTCCAGGATCGGGGAGCCGGTCTCCGCCTCGTGCCACGGCATGTCGCAGAAGCGCTGGAGCTTGGCGGCGGTCGTGGGAAGCGCGAAGCAGTCGGCCACCGCCCGCTGCTCCGCCGAGAGGACGCTCACGGCGAAGGAGTGGCTTCCGACGACCGCCACGTGGGTCTCGCTCCGCCGGTTGATGCTCGCCATGAGCAGCGGTGGGTCGAGGCTGATCGAGGCGATCGCGTTGGCCGTCATCCCTGCGAGGAGCGGCCCGTGCCGCGCCGCCACGATCGTGACGCCGGTCGCGAAGCGGCCCATCATCGCGCGCAGCCCACCGCCCTGCGCCTCCTGCATTGGCTCAGCGATAGCGCTCGAGGCGCTCGACGATGGCGTTGGCGAGGGCCCAGTCCTCGGCGCTCGGCTGCTGCCCGCGGTGCAGGTGCACCAGCGGGACCGTGTTCCATGAAGGTCCATCGACACGCGGGATGTGGGTCGCGAGGTCGCCACGGTCGAGCACCGCCACGATCGTCGCGCCGCGCTCGCCACCGCGCTCCAGGGCACGGCCGAGCGAGCTGGCGAATTCCTCGGGCGGGCCGAACTCCTGGCCGATGCGCATCGCGATGAGCCCGGAGGTGGGTGGCATCAGATCCATCCCAGCACCCCGAAGAGCCAGCCGAAGAAGGTGAAGCTGCCGAGCACCGCGAAGCCGACCACGGCGATCACGAGGAGGTACCCGATGGCGTTGGCCCAGGCCGGCACGGCCGCCTGGGTTCGTCCGATCGATCCCTGGGAGAGCCAGACGGCCATCGCGTCGCCGTCGACCCGCAGCTCGACTTCGTCGTCGAGGGGGACGACCACCACTCGCTGCCGCTCCCCCGCCCCGCTCTCCGCGGTCACGAGCGCCCGTTGCCGCTCGCCCTCGCGCAACAGCAGCGCGTGGTTGCCGACGGCGTTGGTCAGCGGCTGCGCCTCGAGCCGCCCGCCCACGCCAAGCGGGATGGGTGCAGGCGAAGCCTCCATGCGGCGAGGATAGCAGCCGTCAGGCGTCGAGCAGGGCGAGGGCCGGGGCGAGGGCGGCGATCGTCTCGGCGGTGATCGGGTCGAGCACGAGCTGAACGTGGCCGACGCCTTCGGCAGCGAAGGCGCGGAGGGTCGCCGCGACCGCCGCGGGATCACTCGGGATCGGCGACACCTCCGGCCCTGCCGAATCCCCCAGGGAGCGCCCCAGCGCGCCGGGGAAGGCCACGAACAGGGCGACCGTCCGCTCCACCTCGCCCGGGTCTCGCCCTGCCGTTCGGCAGGCGGCATCGACCGCCTCGCGCACCGGCCGATACCCCTCCACCGAGTTGCCAAACCAGGTGAACCACGCGTTCCAGGCCTGGACGTGGGGGAGGGTGATGGAGAGCATGCGCTCCCCGATCGAGCCAACCATCAGCGGCGGCCCTTCGCCGTGGGCGTGGCGCGGGCCGCGGGGCAGGAGCTCGCAGTCGTCGAGGTCGTAGTAGGTGCCGTGGAAGTCGCAGCGGCCGTCGGCGAGGAGCGTGAGGATGATGCTGAACGCCTCCTCGAAGCGACTGACCCGATGGTCGAATGGGAAGCCGTAGGCCAGGTACTCGCCCTCGTTCCAGCCGGCCCCCAGCCCGAGGATCAGCCGCCCTCCGCTGATCTCGTCGACGGTGGCCGCCTGCTTGGCCAGCAGCGCTGGGTTATGGAAGCTGGTCGCGGCTACCAGCGGGCCGATCTGGACACGTTCGGTCGCAGCCGCGAGTGCCGCCAGGGTGGTCCACGCCTCCCATGGCCCGCGCGCGGGCCGGCCGTCGCCGCGGTAGAGCAGGTGGTCGCCGACCCAGATCGAGTCGAGCCCGATCGCCTCGGCGGTGCGAGCCATCTCGCGCAGCTGCGGCCAGCGGGCCACCCACTCGACCTCGGGGAGCTGGACCCCCACCTTCAACGGCCTTGCCACGACCCTACGCGACGCGCTTCCGCTTCTTGCTGACGTAGTCGACCAGGACGTACTCGCCCAGGTGCTCCGGCTCGACGTAGAAGGCCCGGCCGCGGTTGATCCGGCTCATGAGGTCCACGAACTCGGAGAGGTAGCGCGACCGCTCGAGCATGAAGGTGTTGATCACGATCCCTTCGCGGGTGGCGCGTCCCACCTCGCGCAGCGTCGACTGCATCGTGCGCATCGTGGGCGGGTAGGCGAACTCGACCTGCCCGTTGGCGATGTGGGCGGTCGGCTCTCCGTCGGTGATCACCACGATCTCCTTGTTGCCGCCGCTGCGACGCCCGAGCAGCTGCCGCGCGATGATCAGGGCGTGCTGCAGGTTCGTCCCGTACTCGAACTCGTACGGCGAGAGGGTGGCGATCGCCTCCGGCTTGATCTGGCGTGCGTAGTACGCGAAGCCGACGACGTAGAGCCGGTCGCGCGGGTACTTGGTGTGGATCAGGGTGTGGAGCGCCATCGCGACCCGCTTCGCGGCGGTCGAGCAGCCGCGCAGCAGCATCGATCGGCTCATGTCCAGCAGCAGCACCGTTGAGCTGACCGTCGTCTCCTCCGACCGATGCACCTCGAAATCTCCCGGCGCGATGCTCACCGGGGTGCCGGGGCCGTTGCGGGCCATTGCGTTGAAGAGGGTGCGGTTGAGGTCGACCGCGAACGCATCCCCGTGCTCGAATTGCTTCGTCTCGTCGACCTGCTCCCCACCGCTCCCCGCCGATGGGAGCGCGTGGCCGCCGAGTGACTCTCGCCGGAGCCGGCTGAAGATGTCGGTCAGGGCCCGCATCCCGAGCTTGCGCGCGGCGCGCGGCGTGAGCTCCAGGCCCCCCTCTCCGCGCTCGAGGTAGCCTGCCTCCTCGAGGGCCCGGGTCAGCTCTCGCAGCTGCTCGAGATCTCCGTTCGCCTCGTCCCCGCCCAGGCTCCGCAGCGCCTCCGCATCGATCTGCTCGAGCGCGTCAGGGTCGCGCGCGGCGAGCAGCTCCGCCTCCATCGCGTCGAATCGCTGCTGGCGATCGATGGCGGCCATCGCCTCGGGGAGCCCGAGCGGCTCATCGCCGCTGAACGGATAGGGCTCACCGAAGGGCTGGTCCGGCCGCAGGGCCTGGAGCGTGCCCGCCAGGCGCGCCATGTCCCAGCGCAGGCGGTCGTCGCGGAGCAGCTCGTCCATCATCTGCTGCAGCTCGGCACGCATCTCCGGGCTGGCCGATGCCATCAGCGACGCCATCTGC